>JADKGN010000001.1:364218-728437 GCA_016722705.1 Candidatus Dechloromonas phosphoritropha
CCTCACCCTCGACCTCGGCGGCGGCCTGATCCTGCAGCTGGAGCGCCGCTGATGTTTTTCCCTGAAGGCCAAATCCGCGTCCAAGTCTATGGCCAGCCGGTCGACCTGCGCAAATCCTTCGACGGTCTGTACGCGATCACCCGTCATGTCCTCGGTCAGGACCCGCTGAGCGGCCAGCTCTTCGTCTTCTTCAATCGCCGTGGCACTCAGGTGAAGGTGCTCTACTGGGATCGCAGCGGCTTCTGCCTGTGGGCCAAGCGTCTCGAAGAAGGCCGTTTCGTCGCCAACTGGGATAAAGTGCGCACGTGCGAAATCGACTGGACCGGTCTGAAACTGCTCCTCGAAGGGATCGAGCCGGGACGCCGGAAGAAGCGTTATCACGCCTCTGGAGCGCCCATAAAAACGCTTCAAAACAGCGGCTTGTGTTAAAATACACGCATGGATTCAGCACGTTACCAGACGGTTTACAACCTCGAACAAGCCGCGGCATTGTGCCCGCAAGAGGTGCTGGATCTGTGCCAGACGCTGTCTGCTGAAATCACCGCACTGAAGCAACAAATCGACTGGTTCAAGCGCCAGATCTTCGGCCAGAAAAGCGAACGACGCATCGACGTCACGCCGAGCGGCCAACTGAGTCTCGGCGAGTTCCCGACGCCCCCACCAGGTTCTGAGTCACCAGGTCGCCCCGTCGCCGCGCATACCCGTCAGCCGACCAGCAAGCGTCCCAGTGACGAAAGCGTGCCCTTCTTCGACGAGAACCGCGTCCCAGTCGAAGTCGTCGAGCTCACCGCGCCGGAAGTCGAAGGCCTCTCTCCCGAGGACTACGAGGTCATCAGCCACAAGGACAGCTATCGCCTGGCGCAACGGCCGGGTAGCTACGTGGTGATCAAGTATCGCCGGCCGGTAATCAAGCTCAAGAGTAACCAGACACTGGTCTGCGCCAACGCGCCGGCCGGTGTCATTGAGGGCAGCCGGGCCGACGTCAGCTTCGTCGCCGGACTGCTGATTGACAAATTTGCCTACCACCTGCCACTGTATCGCCAGCATCAACGCCTGGCCGATGCGGGAATCACCGTCAGCCGGCCGTGGCTGACGCAGATCGGGCAACAGGGCATCACTCTGCTCGAACCGATCTACGAGGCGCAGTTTGCCTCGATCCGCAGCTCGCGCGTCAAGGCGATGGACGGACGCCGATCAAGGCCGGACAGGGCGCACCCGGCAAGCTGAAAGCGGCGTACTTCTGGCCGGTGTATGGCGAAGGCGACGAAATCTGTTTCCCCTTCTTCGCCAGTCGCGAGTTCAAGCACGTCGAGGCGGCCCTCGGACTGACCGCCGCCGAAGGCGCGGTGCTGTTGTCGGACGGCTATCAGGCCTACAGTCATTACGCGGCGCAGATCGGGATCACGCACGCCCAATGCTGGGCGCACACGCGTCGTAAGTTCTTTGACGCGCAAGACGCGGAACCAGAAGCGGCAGCGCAGGCACTCGCGCTCATTGGGGACCTGTATCAGGTCGAAGAGCGCATCCGCGAGCAAAAGCTCACCGGTGCAAGGAAGCGCGACTATCGTCTGGAGCATGCCAAACCGATCGTCGAGCGTTTCTTCGCCTGGGTTGGCGAACGCTTCGCGGCGCAGGGGCTGTTACCGCGCAATCCGCTGACCAGGGTGCTGGCCTACGCGCGCGATCGACGATGGGGACTGGAGGTCTTCCTCGCCGACCCGGACGTGCCGATCGACACCAATCACCTCGAACGCGCCCTGCGGGTGATTCCCATGGGGCGCCGCTCCGTAACCGGTAACTCTGCGGCGTTCTTTCCAGCGCCGATCGTGCTGTCGACAATGTCCTCCTCGAATCACGAAACGCGGAGGAGGCCAGGATGGCCAAGGCAGGGGAAGGGTCGCGGGTGCGGCGTAGCGCGAGCGAATGGGAGGCGTTGCTGTCGCGATTTCCGGGCAGCGGTTTGAACGTTGCGACCTTCTGCAAACGCGAAGGGATCAGCGATACCAGCTTCCATCGCTGGCGCACACGTCTGGGCATCGCCCTCGACAGTCAGGACAAGGCCAGCGGCCAGCCGGCCACCTTCGTCGTAACCGGCAACTACGCGGCGTCGAGCGCCCCTACTTCGGCAACGCGTACAAAGGCGAGCGCAGCGGGTTCTGAGCGAACAGTTCTTTCCAGACCCGTGGCGTGAGTTCATGGACGCGGTCGGCGGGGTGCTCGGCGACGCGCTGCAGGACATCGACGAGATAATCGTAGGGGTCGATCTGATGCAGCCGACAGGTAACGATCAGGCTCTGGATGATCCCGACCTGCCTGGCGCCGAACTCCGTCCAGCAGAACAGCCAGGAGCGGCGCCCCATGGGGAATCACCCGCAGGGCGCGTTCGAGGTGATTGGTGTCGATCGGCACGTCCGGGTCGGCGAGGAAGACCTCCAGTCCCCATCGTCGATCGCGCGCGTAGGCCAGCACCCTGGTCAGCGGATTGCGCGGTAACAGCCCCTGCGCCGCGAAGCGTTCGCCAACCCAGGCGAAGAAACGCTCGACGATCGGTTTGGCATGCTCCAGACGATAGTCGCGCTTCCTTGCACCGGTGAGCTTTTGCTCGCGGATGCGCTCTTCGACCTGATACAGGTCCCCAATGAGCGCGAGTGCCTGCGCTGCCGCTTCTGGTTCCGCGTCTTGCGCGTCAAAGAACTTACGACGCGTGTGCGCCCAGCATTGGGCGTGCGTGATCCCGATCTGCGCCGCGTAATGACTGTAGGCCTGATAGCCGTCCGACAACAGCACCGCGCCTTCGGCGGCGGTCAGTCCGAGGGCCGCCTCGACGTGCTTGAACTCGCGACTGGCGAAGAAGGGGAAACAGATTTCGTCGCCTTCGCCATACACCGGCCAGAAGTACGCCGCTTTCAGCTTGCCGGGTGCGCCCTGTCCGGCCTTGATCGGCGTCTCGTCCATCGCCTTGACGCGCGAGCTGCGGATCGAGGCAAACTGCGCCTCGTAGATCGGTTCGAGCAGAGTGATGCCCTGTTGCCCGATCTGCGTCAGCCACGGCCGGCTGACGGTGATTCCCGCATCGGCCAGGCGTTGATGCTGGCGATACAGTGGCAGGTGGTAGGCAAATTTGTCAATCAGCAGTCCGGCGACGAAGCTGACGTCGGCCCGGCTGCCCTCAATGACACCGGCCGGCGCGTTGGCGCAGACCAGTGTCTGGTTACTCTTGAGCTTGATTACCGGCCGGCGATACTTGATCACCACGTAGCTACCCGGCCGTTGCGCCAGGCGATAGCTGTCCTTGTGGCTGATGACCTCGTAGTCCTCGGGAGAGAGGCCTTCGACTTCCGGCGCGGTGAGCTCGACGACTTCGACTGGGACGCGGTTCTCGTCGAAGAAGGGCACGCTTTCGTCACTGGGACGCTTGCTGGTCGGCTGACGGGTATGCGCGGCGACGGGGCGACCTGGTGACTCAGAACCTGGTGGGGGCGTCGGGAACTCGCCGAGACTCAGTTGGCCGCTCGGCGTGACGTCGATGCGTCGTTCGCTTTTCTGGCCGAAGATCTGGCGCTTGAACCAGTCGATTTGTTGCTTCAGTGCGGTGATTTCAGCAGACAGCGTCTGGCACAGATCCAGCACCTCTTGCGGGCACAATGCCGCGGCTTGTTCGAGGTTGTAAACCGTCTGGTAACGTGCTGAATCCATGCGTGTATTTTAACACAAGCCGCTGTTTTGAAGTGTTTTTATGGGCGCTCCAGAGGCGTGATAACGCTTCTTCCGGCGTCCCGGCTCGATCCCTTCGAGGAGCAGTTTCAGACCGGTCCAGTCGATTTCGCACGTGCGCACTTTATCCCAGTTGGCGACGAAACGGCCTTCTTCGAGACGCTTGGCCCACAGGCAGAAGCCGCTGCGATCCCAGTAGAGCACCTTCACCTGAGTGCCACGGCGATTGAAGAAGACGAAGAGCTGGCCGCTCAGCGGGTCCTGACCGAGGACATGACGGGTGATCGCGTACAGACCGTCGAAGGATTTGCGCAGGTCGACCGGCTGGCCATAGACTTGGACGCGGATTTGGCCTTCAGGGAAAAACATCAGCGGCGCTCCAGCTGCAGGATCAGGCCGCCGCCGAGGTCGAGGGTGAGGTGGAAACGAGCGGGCGTCGCCGTGGTTGTGCTCAGAGGGCCGACGTCGACGAAGGTGGCCGGCTGGCCGCTGGCCTTGTCCTGACTGTCGAGGGCGATGCCCAGACGTGTGCGCCAGCGATGGAAGCTGGTATCGCTGATCCCTTCGCGTTTGCAGAAGGTCGCAACGTTCAAACCGCTGCCCGGAAATCGCGACAGCAACGCCTCCCATTCGCTCGCGCTACGCCGCACCCGCGACCCTTCCCCTGCCTTGGCCATCCTGGCCTCCTCCGCGTTTCGTGATTCGAGGAGGACATTGTCGACAGCACGATCGGCGCTGGAAAGAACGCCGCAGAGTTACCGGTTACCCTGTTCTGCACGGCGACAACGGCTCGACGCTCAAGGCCACGACGGTGCTGGCGATGCTCAACTGGCTGGGAGTCAGGCCCTCGTATTCTCGACCCCGAGTCAGTGATGACAATGCTTACGCGGAATCGTTGTTTCGGACGGCCAAATACCGCCCTGGGTTTCCTGCTAACGGCTTTGCCGAGCTCAACGACGCCAGGACCTGGGCAGTCAGCTTCGTGCACTGGTACAACGTCGAGCATCGGCACAGTGGCATTCGTTATGTCAGCCCAGCCCAGCGCCATGCCGGCGAGGATCTCGCCATTCTCGCGGCCCGACATGCCGTCTATACCTCAGCGCGTGATCTCAACCCGGCGCGCTGGACTGGTCAGACACGAAATTGGACGCCGGTCGGTGTAGTGACCCTCAATCCAGATCGCGATTGCATCGCCAACGCGCATCTGGAAGACAAGCTTATTCCGCCATTGGCTGCATGACCGAGGCGACAACTATCTTGACGCGCGCCGGTGGATAACGCTACCCCGCAGGACTCCACCTATCTCCGTGAAAAAACTGTCCAAACAAACGGGGCCAGCTCTGTAGCGACGAAAGATCTTTTCCAGCAACGGAAGAAAACGGATCGCCCACCGATTGACCGTCGAGTGGTCTAAAGTGGTCCCCTCAGTCAAGACAAAAATCAACTGGGTTTAAGCTGTGCATTTGACTTCACTAGCAGCTGGACGGCGCTGCCCCGGTTTTGCTGTGGGTTCGACTGTTGCTGTTGATTCTGGTGTTGACCTTGCCTCTGCGGGTGGGGAATCGCCTGTGGAGCGTAGCGGAACAGGCGATTCCCCACCCGCGCCACCAAATTTATCGAGGATCATGGCGCCGCCACCGATCGCGGTGCGATAAACGACGTCAGGCGTCTTGTCACTGAGCGACTGGTGCGGCCGCTCGCCGTTGTAAAAGGCGAAGTACTTGGTCAGCCCGACCATCAGTTCGCCCATCGTGGCATAACCGTTCAGATACACGTCCTCGTGCTTGACGCTGCGCCACAGTCGCTCGACAAAAATGTTGTCGAACACGCGGCCCCGCCCATCCATGCTGATGACCACCCCCTCGCGTTTCAACACGTCGGTGAAGGCGGCGCTGCTGAACTGACTGCCTTGATCGCTATTGAAGATCTCCGGCTTGCCGTGACTGCGCAAGGCGCCCTCCAGGCAGTCGACACAGAAGACCGCTTCCATGCTGTTGCTGATCCGCCAGCTGAGGACCCTGCGGCTATACCAGTCGATCACCGCGACCAGGTAGGCGAAGCCACGCGCCAGCCGGATGTAGGTGATGTCCGTGCTCCAGACCTGGTTGGGCCTGACCACCGCCACACCACGCAGCAGGTAGGGATAGACCGGGTGCTCCGGGTGCGGGCAGCTGGTGTTCGGCCCCGGCGCCATACCGGTCAACCCCAGCAGCCGCATCAGGCGTTGCACCCGCTTGCGATTGACCGTGTGACCCGCAGCGGCCAGAAAGAGCACCATCCGGCGGCTGCCGTAGAACGGGTGCCGGGTGTCCCCCAAGGGGATTTCCTGCGGGGCATACTCCCTCGTCGATCAGGCGACTGTGCAGGAGGTCGCTGGCATCCACCACCGGCGGCTTGTGCTGCGCATAGACCGTGGCCCGACAGACACCTGCCAGAACGCACTGCTGCACCACGGCCATCGTCTCCCCGGCGTCAATCCACCCTTGCCGGATCATGGCAGGCTGATCCCGGACTTTTTTTGAGCCAGCCAAGTTCCACCTTCAACTTGCCGATCTCGCTGTACAACAGGTCCGGCTCCCGCTGGGCGGCCAGCGGCTTGGGGCCTCGCTTGCCTTCAAACAGTGTCTTCGCCTGCTCCTGGATGGCCTTCTTCCATTGCCCGACCTTAACCGGATGAACACCGTACGCCTGGCCAATCTCGTTGATCGTCTTCACTTCCCGCAAGGCCTCCAGACCAACCTTCGCCTTGAACTCCGGTGTGTGCACCTTTCGCGTCTTCGCTTCACTCATTGCTTCTTGCTCCCTAGGTCGGAGCACAGCTTAAACCACTGTCTGAATTCCAGGGACCACTATATTCAACCGACACGCCTCGCTCTTCCATCATCTCTTCAAGGTTCCGATAACTCAACGCATACGCCGCGTACCAGCGTACGCATACCAGAATGATTTCCTTTGGAAACCGCATCCCTTTCATCGACAGCATCTGACAAACTCACGCATGAACAGCCAAACATCATAACCAGTTTACCGTCCAATTTCGTTAATGCGACACAACCGTAGGGCTTGATCATGCCAACTTCCGGGTTGTTCTTGCGCTTGTCCGCGTGGCGGTAGGAAATGATCTGGGCGTTGTCAGCGGCCGGCGCCGATCTCTGGCGCGCCGCCGTGACCGTGGCTTTCCTCACTTTTTCGCCGTCGACCGCGGGCGCCGCCTGCACCGCGAGATCGAACCCGCCCGCTTCCGCCGTGGCACGCCGCAGCGAACCGCCGCGTCCTTTGCCCTTGACCAGAACGCCCGTGGCCAGCAGTTCTTCCTTCAACTGCTCAAAGTCGGCTTCCGCAGCCCGATGCCCTTCGGCCGTGCCCGCCGCGATAAATTTCTGCAGCAGGCTCTGGTTGCCGATGGGCGAGCCATCGGGCGAGACAAGGGCAAGCAGCGTTTCGGCAAGGGATAGTGCGCGGGTCATTGTGGCTCGATGGCTGCAGGTTGATCAACCCGGCTATCATAACCCGGCGCACCTTCAAGACCTGAGCGGAGCGTTATCGGGCGCCAAAGAAAAAGGCCTTCATCGCTGAAAGCCTGATGGTGCCCAGGAAGGGAATCGAACCCCCACACCTTGCGGCGGCAGGACCTAAACCTGCTGCGTCTACCAATTTCGCCACCTGGGCAGGCGGAGCGATTCTACCACCGGTGCCGGCTTGACCCTATACTTCGCGGCCGATGCCCGTCGATCACTACGAAAACTTCCCCGTTGCCTCCTTCCTCGTTCCCCGGCACCTGCGCCGGCCGATCGAGGCCATCTACCGCTTTGCGCGCAGCGCCGACGACATTGCCGACGAAGGCGATGCGATGCCCGAAGAACGATTGGCCGGCCTCGCCGCCTATCAGGCTGAGCTGGATCGCATCGCCGCCGGCATGCCGCCGCAAACACCGCTCTTCGTCGTTCTGGCCGATGAAATTCACCAGCACAAATTGCCGATCCCGCTTTTCCGCCACCTGCTCGACGCCTTCGCGCAGGATGTCGTCAAGAAACGCTACGCCGACTTCCCGGAACTACTCGACTATTGTCGGCACTCGGCCAACCCGGTCGGGCGGCTGGTCCTGCACCTGTTCGGCCGGACGGAACCACAGCATCTCGAACAATCCGACTGCATCTGCACGGCGCTGCAATTGATCAACTTCTGGCAGGATGTCGCGGTCGACTGGGAAAAACAGCGCATTTATATCCCGCAGAGCGATCTGCAGCGCTTCCGGGTCAGCGAAACCGATATCGCCGCCGGGCGCTGGTCGGCCAACTGGGCAGCACTGATGGATTTCCAGATCGACCGGGCGCGTGACCTGATGCTGCGCGGCGCGCCGCTCGTCCATGCTCTGCCCGGCCGCCTCGGCTGGGAAATCCGCCTGACCATCCAGGGCGGATTGCGCATTCTGGAGCGCCTGCGCCGCGTGCGCGGCAATGTCTTCCAGCGCCGCCCCAGGCTCGGCAAACGTGACTGGCTGGTTGTAGCCGGGCGTTCCCTTACAATGTGAACGATGAATCCCGACCATTACTGCCAGGAGAAGTCCGCCGCCAGCGGCTCCTCGTTCTATTACAGCTTTCTGTTCCTGCCCGCCGAGCGCCGACGCGCCATCATGGCGCTCTACGCCTTCTGCCGCGAAGTCGATGACGTCGTCGACGAATGCAACGACATTTCCATCGCCTCGACCAAGCTGGCCTGGTGGCGCCAGGAAATCGAACGCGTGGCCAATGGCCAGCCGACCCATCCAGTCGGGCTGGCGCTGCAAGCGGCCAGTGTGCAGTTCAACTTGCCCAAGGAGCAACTGCTGGAGATCGTCGATGGCATGGAGATGGATCTCCAGCAGACGCGCTATCTCGATTTCAAGGGGCTGTCGCTCTACTGCTACCGCGTCGCCAGCGTCGTCGGCCTGCTCGCCACCGAGATCTTCGGCGCCAAGGACCGCCAGACGCAGAAATACGCCCACGACCTCGGCATGGCCTTCCAGCTCACCAACATCATCCGCGACATCGGCGAGGATGCCCGGCGCGGTCGCATCTACATCCCGATGGACGAGTTGAAACAGTTCAACGTGCCGGCCGCTGACATCCTGAATGCAAAATATTCGGACAACTTCACCGCCTTGATGCAATTCCAGGCCGAACGCACCGAAAAGTACTATGCACAGGCTTTTGCCCAGTTACCGGCCGTCGACCGCAAAAGCCAGCGCCCTGGCCTGATCATGGCGGCGATCTATCGCACCCTGCTCGACGAGATCAGGCGCGAAAATTTCCAGGTCCTGCACCAGCGCATCGCACTGACGCCGGTCCGCAAGATCTGGATCGCCTGGAAGACCTGGATCTTCGCATGAAGGTTGCCGTCATCGGCGGCGGCTGGGCGGGCATCGCCGCCGCAGTCGAACTGGCTGCTGCCGGCATCGATACCACGCTGTTCGAAGCGGGCCGCGTCCTCGGCGGCCGCGCACGATCGGTGAGCGTCGATGGCCGAACGCTGGACAACGGCCAGCACATTCTGCTCGGCGCCTATCGCGAGACTCTCGACGTGATGCGCCAGGTCGGCGCCGACCCCGACCGGCTTCTCGACCGGCACCCGCTGCAGGTCGTCGATGATGCCGGCTTTCGCTTGGCTCTGCCGAAATGGCCGGCGCCGCTCAATGTCGCCTGGGGCTTGCTGAGCGCCAAAGGTGTCAGCCTGCGCGAAAAACTGGCGACGGCATGGTGGATACAAGGCGTCAAGGCGCGTGGATTTCGGCTCGGCAAAGACTGCACGGTAACCGAGTGGCTCGACAGCGCCGGCCAGACCGGCCTCCTGCGCCGCAACCTATGGGAGCCGCTGTGTCTCGCCGCGCTGAACATTCCCGCCGGGCGCGCCTCCGCCCAGATCTTCGCCAATATCCTGCGCGACAGCCTGGGTAGCGCTCGCCGGGAAGACACCGATCTGTTGCTGTCGCGTGTCAACCTCGGCCAGTTGCTGCCCGAACCGGCGGGTGAGTGGCTGGCAGCGCATGGCGCGACGCTGCGCCTCGGCACGCGGGTCGACGGCATCGTCGCGAGCAGCGATCAGGTCGCCGTAGCCGGCGAGCATTTCTCGGCTGCGATCATCGCTACCGCCCAGCAGCATGCCGCCAGGCTGTTGCCGGACAGCGGCTCAAGTTTCGACCATGAACCAATTGCCACGGTCTACCTACAATTCGGGTCGAAATTCCGCCTGCCCTTCCCACTCTTCAGGCAGACCGGAAAATACGGGCAGTGGGCGGCGGACCGCGGCAACGGCCTGATCGGCTGTGTCTTGAGCGGTCATGGCGACTGGGAGGCGCTCGCCGACGACGCTCTCGCCAGCGCGCTGCAATCCGAACTGCCGATCGCCGAAGCAGCGCTCTGGCACAAGGTGATCCGCGAAAAGCGCGCCACCTTCTCCTGCCGGCCGGGCATCGCGCGGCCCGACTGCAGCACCTCGAATCCGCGAATCATGCTGGCGGGCGATTACACCTGGGCCGACTACCCGGCGACGCTGGAAGGCGCCGTGCGCAGCGGCCGCCGCGCCGCCCACGCGCTGCTCGGAAAAAGCTACGATCCGCCGCCATGAACGCCCCGCACGTTGCCTTGCTGCTTTTCGCGACCCTTGCTGCCACGACGGTCAACGCCGGCGAGGACTGGAGGGTGCACCCGAGGGAAAAGTGCCCCGCTCCAACGCTAACAGCGGCAGTCGGAGGCGACGACTGGACACCTGAACTGGGCCGCCAGCTTGCCCTCCTCAAGCGACAGCCGGATATGCCGGTTAGTGCAACATCCGTTCTGTAAATTCTTTGCCTGTTGGTTTTGCGCGGCTGAGCTGGCCGGAGCGATGAGGGCGCGTAGCGCCCGAAGCGCGGAGGACGGCACAGCCGCGCGGCGAAACATTGACCGGCTACTCCCGCAGGCGATTTCTTCGGGGCATTCTCACCCATTCCCACGAAAGAATCGACAGCATGGCACAACGCGTAGAACATCACCCTCTGGATGCCCGTTTTGCGGTGCTGCTAAACAACGGTCTGGATGGCGCCGGCGAAGCACTGCGCATTCTGGTCAACGAGGCCAGCCGGATTGAGCGCAAACTTTTTCTCAATGCCCAGCCCCATGAACGTACCGTCGAGCGCTCTGATTACGCCAACGGCTTCAAGCCCAAAACGATGATGACCCGGGTTGGCGAACTAACCTTCGAGGTGCCACAGGTGCGCGGCGGCGGCTTCTACCCCAGCGCCCTGGAGAAAGGGTCGCGGACCGAGCAGGCGCTCAATATCGCCTTGGCCGAAATGTATGTACAGGGGGTTTCCACACGCAAGGTGATCACCGTCCTGCAAGCCCTGCTCGGGCCAGAGGTGTCGATTTCGTCGACGCAGGTGAGTCGTGCCGCCGAACAACTGGATGCCGGGTTGGCCGTCTGGCGTGAGCGACCGCTCGATGAAACGCCTTATGTCTTTCTCGATGCGCGGTACGCCCCGAAGGAAGTCCTCTTGGGGGACGAGCGGGTGCGCGAGGGCGGGCAGCTGGTCGACTGTGCCGTGCTGGTGGCGGTCGGCATCACGCAGACCGGGCATCGCCGGGTGCTGGGTGTCTCGGTTGCCTTGTCCGAGGCAGAGGTGCATTGGCGGGCTTTCCTGGATAGTCTGGTGCGGCGAGGACTCAAGGGCGTCAAGATGATCATCGCCGATGCGCATGCCGGTCTCAATGCGGCACGCCGCGCCACCTTGCACAGCGTACCCTGGCAACGTTGCCAGTTCCACCTGCAACAGAACGCGCAGTCGTATGTCACCCGCCTTGATCAGCGCAAACCGGTGGCGCAGCGGATTCGGGCGATCTTCAATGCACCGGACAAAACCGAAGCGGAGCGCCTCTTGCGTCAGGCGATCGAGGCCTGGCGGACCGAGGCGCCCAAACTGGCCCAGTGGGCCGAGGAGAATCTGCCCGAGGGGTTCGCTGTCTTTAATTGGCCAGTGGCCCAACGCGTCCGGTTACGCACGACCAACGGCCTCGAACGCATTAACCGCGAGATCAAACGTCGTACCCGAGTTGCTTCCATATTCCCCAATACCGCATCCTGCCTCCGCCTCGTCTCGGCACTGCTCGCCGAATGCGATGAGGAGTGGATGACCAGGAAAATCTATCTCAACCTCAAAGACTGAGACCTCCTTCCCGATGAGACCGCCTGAAAATTTTTACAGAAAAAAAGTTGCACTGCCAGTCGAACCGGCCGTGTGCTTCGAGCAGGCCATCGTCGGTGACGGTGTAAAAACAGGTGAAAAAGTCGTTGCGAAATTCGTTCTTGCGGACGATGTTCGGTTCCATGTCAGCGGCGATGTGAAAGTAGCCTGAATTTGGCGGTTTGAAAGGTGTTGGATTTTCTTCGTTGATTTTCTTTGATGACTTTTATCCGAAGGTTTTTTGGCTGTTCTTCCTCGCCTTTCTGTTTTCTTCCTTCTTCGCTTTGCCCCGCCCTCGAGATCACTTGTCATGACAACTCTTGGGCCATGATTCACCGCAAGGAGGGTGAATCATGGCGCGCCCGAATGAGCACAAGTGTCTGTTTTGCGGGGTGATGTTCTGCCCAGATCGGCGCAACGCCGGACACCAGAAATACTGTTCCCAAGCGAACTGCCGGAAGGCCAGCAAGGCGGCGAGTCGGCGTGCTTGGTTGGCCAAACCTGAGAATCAGAATTACTTCAGCGGACCCGAACATGTCGTTCGTGTGCAAGCCTGGCGAGTGGCTCACCCGGGGTACTGGCAGCGACCGAAAGGCGCGCGCAGTGAGGCATCAGAAGTACCGCTTGCGTTACAAGATCTCTGCCCACCGCAAGTGTTTGAAATCATTGAAGACGCCCCAATCCTGCCGGAACTTGCGTTACAAGATCTCTGGCGTGAGCAACCGGCTGTTTTAATTGGCTTTATCGCGCAGTTCACCGGCAGTGCGTTACAAGATGACATCGCCAAAAGCACTCGGCGGCTGCTAGAACTGGGGCATGACATCTTGGCGGGAAGGATTGGCGATGACCCTCAAACGCATACTCTGCCCCGCGCGGCTCCGGCAGATACCGGCCCAGTTCAGCTGGGTTGACCACCGCCTGGTTCGTGACCGCCATATCGAACGCTGCGACCCGCCAGCGGCGGCGCTGTACTTGTTCCTGATCACCGTCGCCGACGAGCAAGGCTTGAGTTACTACTCGGATACTGCACTGGCCCGCGTGCTGTCGATGACGCCAGCCCGCCTGAGCCACCCTTCGCGCTCGCTAACCGTCCGCAGGCAGACCCGATGTTCGCAGTCGCTGAATGCGAATATCCGTTCTTTGCAACGAGCGACCTCACCCTGCCGACCCTGAAGAGCCATATGACGAAAGCAACCCTGCTGGCCGCTTACAGATCATAAAGCTGCCGTTCGAATTTCCGGCATGGCGGTCTGGATCTCGGCCTTATGGAAAGCTTTGCATAATCGGCCAAAGCCGACCTTGGCCTCACGCCAAAACCTGTCAGGAATGGGTTGGTAATCTGCCGTTGAACTGCTGATGCTAGTATATCGTTCCATCAATATAATTACGTATTATGCGATTTCGAGGTCGAATTTCTTCCAGCGAAAGACAACTGGGGTGGCGTTCATCTCATCGATACCTTTCAGGATGCGCGCTTTGAGTTCATGAATCGAGGCGACGCGGATATGGCGGAGGAAGGTCCGGGCCATTTTCGAGAAAGCGCATTCGATCAAGTTGAGCCAAGAACCATGCTTGGGTGTATGAACATACTCGAAACGTCCGGGTCGCGTCGCCAAGTAAGCCATCGTCTCTTTCGAGATGTGGGCCGAGTGATTGTCGAGGACGACACGGATAATGGCCTCCGGCGGGTAGTACGCATCGATCGAACGGAGCAAACCGATGAATTCGCAGCTGCGGTGCCGGTCTTCGACTTGGGCAAACACATGGCCGGCGTGCAAGTCGATGCCGGCCAGGATCGATACGGTTCCATGGCGGACGTACTCGTAATCCCGACTCACCGTCGGCGCTTTGCCGGGAACCGGTGGCCGGTCAGGCGCCGTCAAGCCAATCGCTTGAACGCCGGGCTTTTCATCGACACTGACCGTGTAAATCGGGTTCGGCCGTCCATCATGAACGGCGCCTTCGGTGTAGAGGGAAACGTCCCGGTCGACCATCAGCACCTCATGCATCTTCCGGTCGAAGTCGGGATCCCGTTTCTCCAGGTAGTAGGTGATCTTGTGGGGTTTGAGTTGGTTTGCATCAAGAATCCGCCAGACCGTGCTCTTGCCCGCACCGGCAAGACGAGGGAAGCCCGATGCCGCTGCCTGTTCGGCCACATGGCGGGCCAGCGCCGAGATGCTCCACAACTCCGCAGCCAGTCCAAACTCCCTTGGTTTGGTGCACGCTACGCTGACCACCCAAGCCTTGGCCTCCTCAGTAATCTCCGGGGCGTGAGGCCGGTGGTAGGTATCCTTCAATCCGGCTTGAATGCCCGCCGCAAGTGCCTTGTCGATGCATTTGTAGATCATCGGCCGGCTGACGCCCAACTGCCGCTGAATCTCGGTGATCGATACGCCCTGCGCGTATTTGAGCAGCACGCCGGCACGCTCCACTTCGCGCAACGGCGCCGTTCGCGACGCCGCCAATTCAGACAACCTGGACCTCTGCTCGTCTGTCAGCAACAGTGCTGCTCGCCCGCTTGTCCGTCCCATGATCACCTCCACGTCAAATGCTAAGACAATCATGGCAATTAAAGGCACGTTTGTAAATATATTAATGGAACGTACTACTAGTCAATAGCTATTTCGTCAGCGGCATAGGACGGCACCCAAGCCCTCCCCCAAAAAAAATCCACCAGCAATTCGTAGAGGTGTGGCTGGGAGAAAAAGGCCGGATGAGTTGGCGTGATGCAAATGATCAAACCTACAGGGGGCACAATATAACTAGCTTTCAACAAAGAGCGTTAGGTACCCTTTCAGTTTGTCTGCACGAATTGACGACCGTTCGATCAGTTGCTGGCAGTGACCTTCTAGCTCGATGTCGGTGAGCTGCGACTCGCACAATTCCGTCAACAGCACGCGTGCATCTGCAACCAATGCTGTAAGGCGGTCCAGTGTCAATACATAGCTTTCGTGGGCAGCAGCAGCGGGTGTCGCCTTGCTCGTCGGATGAACGACCACGCGCAGGCTGGTATACCCGTCGTAATTTTTTTCAAACCACTGCTGTGCGACGAGCAGTTGGCCATGCTCATCCTTGGTCAGCGGGTTCTTGTCCAACTTGCGGCTCTTGGCCTCCAATATCCACGCAATCTTGGTCGGCAGCAGCCACAGCACGTCCGGACCTTCACCGCCATCGTCATGGCGCTCTGTCGACAGGCCAATCATTCTTCCGAGGTCTGCCAAGGCCTGCTCGAACTGGTTGGCACTGGCGTTGGCATTCAGCTTCGAGACCACCTGTTCGAACTGTTGCAACAAACCGCGTCGCATGCGGTATCCACGAAGTTGGTACGCGATGGCGGCGCCCTGTGCTCCCGGCATCTGCAGCGGCCGGTACGGCGGCATAACACGCGGGCGCAGCAAGTTGCGATTGGCGCCAAATGCAGACCGCTGCAGTTCGTCGCTGCGGTCGTTCTGGCCCCAATTGTGCGCAATCCGGGCCGCCAGTTGGAGCAGCCAGCCGCGCGTCTGCTCGTCCGGAGCCTCTTTGCCGCTCGTCACCTGATCCAACTTGGCGATTGCCTTGTCGTAATAGCCATCGGCCCAGTTATTGAAAGCCTTGCGTTCGGCCGCAGCCACCTCAAAGCGCTTTGGGTCGGCCGTCTCCTGCTTCACGTTCTCTGCAAGAGTGTCCGCATGGTACTCGACCCAGCTGGAATCCCGGCGAATGCTCATCGTGATCGTGCTGGCCAGATCGTTGACGTCCTTTACCTCCTTACTGACTGTCGACCCCATATCAAGCTGAGCGCGGGTTGCACTGGTGAGTAGCCTAAAGTTGGCGTCCTTGGCGATCCAGCCAGCCAAGTCCGAGCCTGCAAGCAGCACAACGCAGTGATCACCCGCGCCGCGCGCGCCTCGACCGATACCCTGCTCAATCCGCTGCGCCAACATGCGGCTGATGGTCGCACCGCCGTATAGAGTGGCCGCACGCAGCAACTCATAGTCGGACGTTCCAGCCGGAAGACCTTCCATGACGAGAAGCCTGCAGGAATCACCGGGGAGGTCAATCCCGTCATAGCGGTTTGCAAAAACGACCGGGCCGCTGGTCGTGCGCGCCTGCAATGCCTGGACCTTTGCCTCGACTTTGTCCGAGCCTTCAGCGAACTCCGCGACGTCCTCCCATGCTTTGGCTGCGAAATTTGAGGGCACGAGAACAACCGCGCCAAGGTTGGCGCCCGCGACCTGTTGCAGCAGCGCCTTTGTGACCTGAGTTGTGTTGAAGTCGAACTTCATCAGGTTCGGGATCAGTATCATGCGCTCACTGATGCCGGCCAATGATCGCGACGTCAGGGCCTCGTTGACGTGCCTGGGTTCGGCATCGAATGTGCGCACGATCTCGCTGTCGTCCGCGATCGTCGCCGACATGTAAATGCGGCGTTGTGCGTCGGCGAAGGTCGGGAAAATGTTGACCAGTGGAAGCACCGATGTGACCGTAAAAGCGTCGCTGCTGATGAGTGCATGACAAAGGTGCAGGTTGTCACGCAGCAGCGGCCAAGCGTAGGGAGTATCTTCCCCATCGCCGCGCAGTAGCCCGCGAGCCGCATCGATCTGTTCGTGCCACGCCCAATACGGCACCTCGACCACCACGTTACTGAAACCGGAGACGGTATCGTCGAAGGTGCCTAGTCTGTCCATGTTCTTGAACGCGGCCCGAAACAGCGTGCACAGCGCGTCGTAGCGTTCCCTGTCATCTTTGACCTTGACTTCAAGCGTGAACGACTCGCGAACTTCTGAGAACGCAACGTGTGCGTCATCTAGGATCACTGCTCCCGCCTTTACTGGCATCCCCCTGCCTCGGATACCAAACTTGCTGAAGCCATTAAACAGCGCCTTGTACGACGCCACCATAATGGCCTTGCAGTTTACGAAGTCGTCCGCCAGCGGCTTTCCTCGAACGTAGGGCAATGCGGCGATCCCCAGTGCTTGCGCCTTTTCTAGCGTCTGCTTGACCAACTGGTTCGTCGGCGCCAAGTAGAGCACTGGCTCCTTCAGTTCATTCAGCGTGGACTGCGCCATCAGCAAGCCGACCAGTGTCTTACCGCCGCCGGTGTGCAGTTTCACGACAGTGTCCCGCTCGTCCTTTCGTTTGAACCATGCCTCTAGCACTTCGGCCTGACTTGTGTACAGGTCATTGATGCCCTGCGGCTTGGGCAGCCGCCGGAATATCTCCAGCGGATCTATCGGTACGGCCCGCGGGGACAGGGACCTAAGCTTGTTAAAATCGACCACCCTTACTAGCTCCTCTGCGATTACTGTCGCCCACGAAGATAAATGCTCGTCGAAATCAAGGGGGCCTCGATGTCCGCAGCCCAAATTTGACGAATTTCTGCATCTGGCAGATAACATATATGCTATCGCATTGACATTATGCATCCATTGGGGCCGACCTGCTGCCTGGGCGTAGTAAATTGGTGCAGATCATCTGCCAGGGCAATCTTTCCTTGACGCAACGAGTAACGACTGCTTTACACCAAACTTTGGACGCACTAAGTGGGTTCTAGGCGATGGTGGATTCAGCGGCGTACCCGCCTTCTAGTCCGCTAGCATTGCGAATGATAGACTCGCCACATGGCTAGGATTAATCTTAGAAAATTTATCGCTGAACACGGCGTTGGTGCACTATTAGGCATCGCTTATATAACAATGGCTTGCTTTCGCGATTTTCAGTATGAATTCCCCCTATCCCCATCCTGATTCATGCCGCAGGCGCAATTTGCCCAGCGCGGACGGATTTCGGCATGCCGAGGTAGGTGAACTGGTTGATGATTGCCACTCGAACATGGCTCTCGGCAACCTGCCGGTCAAACTCGCGGGAGAAGAGTCGACCGCCCAATTGCTTGAGCCGATACATCATGTTTTCGGCAATGCTGCGTCGGTGGTAGCCGGAGGCTTCCTTCCATCCCGCTCGCCCTTGGGTTTCGATCTCGGCCAGGAGGGCATCGCGCGGATGGTCATTCCCCCAAAGCACAGCACCCTCGCGAGGCGGAATCGTTACCCTGGCTTCCCGCTGACGAATGGCGGCGTGCGTCCCTTCGGTATCGTAGGCGCCATCCGCCGAGACTTGACCGACGTCACCGTCGACTTGTGCCAACAGATCAGGGAAGACTTCGCTGTCGTGCCAGTCCGCCGTCGTCACTTCAATCCCGATGATGTCCTTGGCCGTCTCATCGACGGCCAGGTGAATCTTGCGCCAAGTGCGGCGTTTGCCGACACCGTGTTGGCGAACCTTCCATTCGCCTTCCCCGAATATCTTCAGCCCGGTCGAGTCGACCACGACATGCGTGGCGCCAACTCTCGGACGCCGGGGAATCTTGACTTCCAGCGTCGCCGCCCGGCGCGACATGTGGGTGTGGTCCGGCACCGGCAGGTCCAGCGCACACAGGCGCATCAGCGATTTGAGCAGACCTTCGGTCGCCCGATAGGGCAGACGGAACAGGGTCTTGAGCGTCAGGCAGGTTTGAATCGCGACCTCCGAGTACGTGCCCGGTTTGCCTCGACCCACCGGACGCGGCGGCTTCCAGGTCTTGGCCACGCTGTCCTCGTCAAACCAGATCGTCAGGTTGCCGCGATTGACCAGCGCACGGTCGTATTCCGCCCAGTTCTTCACCCGGTAGCGGTATTTCACCTTCGCCGGGCTGTCGTCTATCCTGGTCTTTGCTGCCATCTGAAGTCCTCTTTCGCTTCAAAACCCCACCACAGGGCAGTGCATGACATTATATTGCGCCAACGCCGCTGAACACTACAAAGGTGGTGTGAATACAAGGGATGTAATTCGTGAAGCACTCACGAACTCCATCCATGCTGGCGGCAAAATAATTACTGTCGACCTTCATTTTTCTGAGAAACAACAGGAACTATCCCCCGGAAGCGAAGAAAGAAGGGTTTTAGAGCAAATCACCATCACTGACGACGGTGAAGGATTCACTCCTGAAAACCTGAATTATTTCGATGAAATCTGCACGAGCCATAAAGACAACATAGGTGGCAAGGGTGTCGGACGCTTGGCATTCCTGAAATACGCCAATAAGGTCCACATCAGTAGCCAACTGGCGAACGAACGCGTCGAATTTTGGTATACGCCAGACTTCAAGCCGGATGACGTCAAGAAATCCGCCACACAGGGCGCAGCGAATACCTGCATAACGCTCAGCGACCTGAAAGAGAAAGTAAACACCCAAGTTGCCAAATTGGTAAATTCGATATGCGATGACCTGCGTTTAGCCGAGATTTTCCATTAGAGAATCCTCAAGGCGAATAAATGGGTGTGAATTTAGCTGGCAAGTTGAAGGTTTTTGACGCATCCCACAAGCCTTGCATCCAAGCGCGCTGTTGCATTCCCAAGGCCAGATTCAGAATCGGTTTTCGACTTTCGGTCGTGATGTAAGCCCTTGGCGAACAGCTTGTAGCGGAGTGTTTGCAGTGTGTGTTGCACCGAGTTTGAAGAATGCTTCACCGCACTGGTTTTGAGCAGGACCTGGCGTAACAAGCCCATCAGGTTATCCCACAGGGACTTCCGTTGGTCGTAGGCCAGCATCACTGTGTTCAGTGTCGCTTCGGTGGCCCAGAAATCCTTCATCCTCTAAACGGCAGTTGAAAGCGGCATGAGATAAGCTGAGAGCTTGTGGGGACTGGGTTTGCAATCCTGGTGACTTAGCATTTTGTCATGGAGCAGTTTTATAGGCATGAGACTTGTGAGGCTTGGGTCGAATCAGACGAGGTCGGTTTCGGTTGGGGATGAATTTTTGAAGATTCAGGACAAGTTCGGAGAACAGTGCGGCGACAAGGCGCGAGGTCAAGCGAAGGCGGCCGGAGAGCACTTGGGGCAGTATCCGGCGCAAGTGCGAGAAAGCCAAGGTGCGATTGATGCGCCACGGCGATTCTGGGGCGATGAGGTGCTCGGTCGCCAGATAGACCGCCAGCGCATTGAGATTGTCGCAGACCATTTTGGCACCGACGTCCTGGCATACCGCGAGCCAAGTCAGGCCAGACGTATGCTCAAGCGACAGACGATGCTTGAGGCGCTTGAAGGCTTCTTCGATGCGCCAGCGGCGATGATAGAGATCGGAGAAAGCTGGTGCCGGAAACTGTGCGCTGTCGAGCAAGGACGTCATGAGCACGCGCACCTTGCCGGCCTGCGTGACCTGGCGGACCAGGCGCACGGTCGAAGCCTTGCGGGGGCACTCATAATCGACGGCATCCCGGCGATTGGGCGGCGGCAGGATCACCACCGCGTCGTCCTGGCCGGAGCGCATGAACTGCGTGATGGCGGCAAAGGTCGACGACGAATCGCAGCGCATGCAAAACGGAATCCCCCGATGCAGCAAGGCGGCCACCAGCCACGCGCCTGGGTAACCGCGGTCAAGCACCAGAGCATGGTTAGTGCAACATCCCTTCTGTAAATTCTTTGCCTGTTGGTTTTGCGCGGCTGAGCTGGCCGGAGCGATGAGGGCGCGTAGCGCCCGAAGCGCGGAGGACGGCACAGCCGCGCGGCGAAACATTGACCGGCTACTCCCGCAGGCGATTTCTTCGGGGCATTCTCACCCATTCCCACGAAAGAATCGACAGCATGGCACAACGCGTAGAACATCACCCTCTGGATGCCCGTTTTGCGGTGCTGCTAAACAACGGTCTGGATGGCGCCGGCGAAGCACTGCGCATTCTGGTCAACGAGGCCAGCCGGATTGAGCGCAAACTTTTTCTCAATGCCCAGCCCCATGAACGTACCGTCGAGCGCTCTGATTACGCCAACGGCTTCAAGCCCAAAACGATGATGACCCGGGTTGGCGAACTAACCTTCGAGGTGCCACAGGTGCGCGGCGGCGGCTTCTACCCCAGCGCCCTGGAGAAAGGGTCGCGGACCGAGCAGGCGCTCAATATCGCCTTGGCCGAAATGTATGTACAGGGGGTTTCCACACGCAAGGTGATCACCGTCCTGCAAGCCCTGCTCGGGCCAGCGGTGTCGATTTCGTCGACGCAGGTGAGTCGTGCCGCCGAACAACTGGATGCCGGGTTGGCCGTCTGGCGTGAGCGACCGCTCGATGAAACGCCTTATGTCTTTCTCGATGCGCGGTACGCCCCGAAGGAAGTCCTCTTGGGGGACGAGCGGGTGCGCGAGGGCGGGCAGCTGGTCGACTGTGCCGTGCTGGTGGCGGTCGGCATCACGCACAGCGGTCATCGCCGGGTGCTGGGCGTCTCGGTCGCCTTGTCCGAGGCGGAGGTGCATTGGCGGGCTTTCCTGGATAGTCTGGTGCGGCGGGGACTCAAGGGCGTCAAGATGATCGTCGCCGATGCGCATGCCGGTCTCAATGCGGCACGCCGCGCCACCTTGCCCAGCGTACCCTGGCAACGTTGCCAGTTCCACCTGCAACAGAACGCGCAGTCGTATGTCACCCGCCTTGATCAGCGCAAACCGGTGGCGCAGCGGATTCGGGCGATCTTCAATGCACCGGACAAAACCGAAGCGGAGCGCCTCTTGCGTCAGGCGATCGAGGCCTGGCGGACCGAGGCGCCCAAACTGGCCCAGTGGGCCGAGGAGAATCTGCCCGAGGGGTTCGCTGTCTTTAATTGGCCAGTGGCCCAACGCGTCCGGTTGCGCACGACCAACGGCCTCGAACGCATTAACCGCGAGATCAAACGCCGTACCCGAGTTGCTTCCATATTCCCCAATACCGCATCCTGCCTCCGCCTCGTCTCGGCACTGCTCGCCGAATGCGATGAGGAGTGGATGACCGGGAAAATCTATCTCAACCTCAAAGACTGAGCCCATCCCGATGGAATCGCCTGAGAACTTTTACAGAAAAAATGTTGCGCTGCCAAATGCCGAACTGCGTAAGGCAGTCTGAGTCACCGCCATGCGCCTCGTTCTCTTTGAGCAGACCGCCGCGCTGGATGCTCTGCTCGCGGTCGACGAACGCCGGGCAATGGACGGCGACATCATCGCCCTCGACATCCGCCGGGGCATCGTCGACCGCAACACGCTGCGCGGATCTGAGCAACTTTTCGCCTCGACAAGGCGTTGACCGCAACCGACCCGCTTTCCACCCATTTTTTCGCCGGCCAGGCACCGGACGCCGAGGATATCCGAATTACGAGCGATAAAAGCGCCCGATGGACGAGTCCTGACTGCGGCATCAAGCCGGACGCCTCACGCTGATCATCAAGCGGCCCGACCTGGCGCACCCGCTGCGACGGGTGATT
The DNA here is from genome assembly GCA_016722705.1 of Candidatus Dechloromonas phosphoritropha. Classification (NCBI taxonomy): domain Bacteria; kingdom Pseudomonadati; phylum Pseudomonadota; class Betaproteobacteria; order Rhodocyclales; family Azonexaceae; genus Dechloromonas; species Candidatus Dechloromonas phosphoritropha. Next base: position 386,362 of record JADKGN010000001.1, read on the forward strand.
GCCGCCGTCATCACGACGCTCGTGCGGCTCCTCCGCCAACCAATGCCTATTGCTGGTGGTCCTTGCCCGGAAAATACTCGGTTGCCGCCAGCCCTTCCAGAAGCAGGCCATAGTCAAGGTGCTCGCGCATCAGGCGTTTCAACTCGTGGGTGATGGCCAGGCGCGCGTACATCACGGTCAGCGGCGGCTGTTCGAGGAGTTTGCGCGCCAGTTGGCGCGCACGCTCCATGAGCTGGTCGCGCGGCATGATCTCGCTGACGACGCCGAGGTCCAGCGCCTGCCTGGCATCGATCTGCTGGCCGGTGAGCAGAAAATAGCGTCCCCGGTTCATGCCCAGCAGCAAGGGCCACAACACATGGACGCTGTCGCCGGGAACGAGCCCCTCAAGATAGTGGGGCGCATCCTGGAATACCGCATCGTCGGCGGCGAGCACGATGTCACACAACAGGCCAAGCTCGGCATGAATCGTTGCCGGGCCGTTGATCGCCGCGATCATCGGGACGCGAATCTCCAGATGGTTGTAGATCAGCCGCTGCGCGTGCACCAGGAGGCGTTCCCAGACAGGCGCTGTGATTCCCGGATGGGCGATCTGCTCGCGGGCGATGAACTCGGAGCCGCAACCGGTCAGGATAACTACCCGGTTTCCGGGGTCGGCAGCGATATCGCCGAAGGCCGCACCGCATTCGCGGTGCGGGCCGGCGCCCCAGACCACGGGTCCGTCATCGCTGTGTATCGTCACCTCAAGGATGCCATCGTTGCGCTGCATGCGCAGATGCCGGTACTTTTCGCAATATTCCTCAAATCTGGCCATGATTCCACTACCCTTAGTTTTCCAATCCCTGACCGGCCAAGTGGCATGTCAATTTACCGAGCCATCGCGTTGGTCATTGTGTTCAGATCATGATAACCGAGTTTTTGGGCACAACGAGAAAGCGCCCAAGGCAAGTACATATACAAACATCGCAGACCTCGAACGGAAGTACCTTGTAGTCAATGGGTTATCACGAGGTCTTGTGGACCTTGTTGAAGTCAGGTCCGCTCTCGACGTTGGCGAGGGTATTCGTGACGCTGGATGAGGCATTTACCGGCACTGATGAACATCTTGCCGCGGGCCAATCAGCATTTCTCGCTATTCGCGCCAGCGAGCATGATGACCGGGCGACGAGACAACCTCATGAGCACGCTGGATGGCATTAACCAGCGCTATGGCCGAGGCACGATACCGCCTGGCCGCCGAGGGTGTCGCGAAGACGTGACAGATGCGCAGAGGCAATCTGTCTCCCGGATGCTCACCACCGTTTCTCGCCATGCCTAAAATCTCACGGGGCCACCTTTTATCTGTCAACTGAAGCGATGCCCAGAACACAAATCAGCGATCGCTATTTCAGAACAACCCTGAAGCAATATTGATCGTCAATGCCAGCAAGGTCGTATTGAAGAAGAACGCTAGCACGCAATGAACAAGACCGATCTGACGCATACCTTTTGACGTGAAACTCACGTCAGCAGTCTGGCCAGATGTTCCGATCACGCAGGAGAAGTATAGAAAATCGCCATAATCAGGCGCCGTCTCTCCCGGAAACTCCAGGCCACCAGACTCCTTACGTGACAACGCCACGTAATAGTCATGAGCATAATGTTGAGCGAACATGACGTGAGTGAATATCCAGGATGACATGATCGTCAGGGCTGCCAAGGCAATGTGAGCGTAGCGTATTGCACCATGCATGTCTTTCACGACAGACAACTCAGCCATGATCGCACCCAGCGAAGCACCGACGGCCAGTATCACCAGCAGCAGTACAACGACCTTACCTTCATCCTGCAATTGTGCGCGACGATGGATAGACTGTTGGCTAGACCAGAACATCATGTGGATTGCCAGAAGCAGGTAGAGCCATGCCCCTGCATTCCAGCCCAAAATCAGGCGCGTGATGGGTTGTTGAGCTAACGTCTGCGGCAGAACGGTCACCACCAACAGTCCAACCAGGGCTGATATGAACAACCTTGGTCTGGCCCGAATCTGGCGGATCAAAAGAAATCGGTGAACTCGAGCAGAAGTATTCGGCGATTGCATTGGAAATCCCTGGTTAATTCACCAAAGTCTAAACGTGTACCGGCCCGGATTGATTGGACACTATATTGCAACTCAGACTATTGCAACCCAGGCCGTCTTTTGCATGGCATAAGCCTGATGGGCTTCGAGGGGTGACATGGATTGAGTCCCTAAACTGCTGTAAATCGGGTGGCAGGTAGCCACCGCTTCGATTCGGTAAACTGACGTTGCGAGACGATCGATAACCGAAGGAGAGAAGCGATGACTGGGTATGAGGTTAGCGTAGGAACGGACTTGCTGCCAGGGCTTTTAAACGGGCAGGACGGGCTGGCGAAACTGGTGGAAGCGGTGCTCAATCAAGTACTGGAGGCGCAGGTGACGGAAACGCTGGGGGCGACGCGGCACGAGCGCACGGACGAACGGGCCGGCTATCGCAACGTCTACCGGCCACGCACCCTTTACACGCGGGTTGGGCCGGTGACGCTGCTGGTGCCGCAGACGCGGGACGGCAGCTTTTCGACGGACATCTTCAAGCGCTACCAGCGGAGCGAGCAGGCCTTCGTTCTGGCGCTCATGGAAATGGTCGTGCACGGTGTCTCGACGCGCAAGGTCTCGGCGATCACCGAAGAGCTGTGCGGCGCCAGCTTCTCCAAATCGATGGTGAGCGCACTGTGCGCCGGACTGGAACCGCGGGTCAGCGCGTTCAACGAACGGCGGCTGGACGGCGAGTATCCCTTCGTGCTGGTCGATGCCCTGTTCATCAAGAGTCGGCAAGAAGATCGTGTGGTTTCGCGTGCCGTGCTGACCGTCTCAGGCATCCGCTCCGATGGCTTCCGGGAGATTCTGGGCGTGCGGATCGGCGACACCGAGAGCTTCGCCACCTGGGACGAGACCTTCCGCTGGCTCAGAGGGCGCGGCCTCAAGGGCACGCAGTTCATCATCTCGGACGACCACGGCGGCCTGCGTGAAGCGGCAGCGCGGCACTTTCAGGGGCCAGCTGGCAACGCTGTCAGGTGCATCTGATGCGCAACATTCTGGGCCAATGCAACACCCGCCACCGCGCCGAGGTGGCAGCTGCCGTCAAGCTCGTGCTGCAGGCGCCTGATTTGGTCGAGGCCAAGCGCCGCCTGGCGGAATTCACCGAGCGCTTCGCCAAGAGCGCCCCCAAAGCGGTGGCCTGCCTCGAAGCAGGATTCGAGGATGCCATGGCGGTAATGGTCTTGCCCGAGAAGTATCGCAAGCGGCTACGCACAACGAACATGCAGGAGCGGCTCAACGAGGAAATTCGCCGGCGGGAGCGCGTGATCCGCATCTTCCCCAACGACGAGTCAGCCTTGCGCCTGATCGGCGCTCTGCTGGCCGAACAGAATGAGGCTTGGCAGGAACGGAAGTACCTCGACATGGATGAATTCAAGGAGTGGGCGGCTTCCCGCGCCGCAGCTAGCGAGGGCAACAACGTTGTTGCCCTCGCTAGCTGAAAACCATTCGTCATTCATCGGATCGAAGAGTATTTACAGCAGATTTTGGACTTGACTGTGACATGAAGTCCGGTTTTTCAAGACACCACTGATGATTGTATCTTTCCTTGAACGCGATTCCATCATAAAGACGCATTTGATTGACAACCCTATTCAACCGCTGGCTGCATGACTGAGGCGGCAACTACCGTGACGCGCGCCGTGTGGTGGCCCGTGAAGCAGGCATTGGTTCGGGAACCCTTGAGCGTTGGCGAGATGACGCGCAGTCCATGCCCGCCCGAGGGCGGGCATGGACTGTGGCGGCGCGCCTGGAGGCGGTGATCGTCACTGCGGCGCTGGACGAAACCAGCAAAAGCGCGTGGTGTCGAGAGCACGGCGTTTATCCGGACGAGCTGATCAAATGGTGGGCCAGCGCCACGACAGCGTTGGCCGAACCGGAAGAAGTCAGAGCCAGCCCGCAAGCAACCCGACAAGACCGCAAACGCATCAAGGAACTCGAACGCGAATTGCTACGCAAGGACCGGACACTCGCTGAAACCGCTGCCCTGCTGGTTCTCTCAAAAAAAGTCGCGGCGATCTTCAACAAAGGCGAGGCCGAATGATCGGCCTTGAAGATCGCCAAGCCTTGGCCCAAGACATCCATGCCGCCCATGTCGCCGGTGCTCGGCTCAGGCTTGCCTGCGAGGTAGCCGGCATCGAGTTACGCACCTTGCAACGCTGGAAAGCCATTGAGGGCGGCATCTGCGCAGATCGCCGGCCCTTGTCCATGCGCCCGACGCCCAGGCACGCGCTCAGTGAGGCCGAACGCACGCAGGTGCTTGCCGTGGCCAACGAGCCACGCTTTGCGGCCGTGCCGCCAGCGCGCATGGTGCCGATGCTGGCTGATGAAGGGATTTACCTGGCCAGCGAATCCACCTTCAGCCGAGTGCTGCGTGAGCACGGTCAAACCACCCTCCGAGGACGGGCCAAGGCGCCCAGGCAACAGCGAGTGCCGACCACGCACATTGCCACCACGCCGCGCCAGGTGTGGTGCTGGGACATGACTTATCTGCCAGGCAAGGTTAAGGGGCACTGGTTTCACCTTTATCTCATCCTCGACCTGTATAGCCGCAAGATTGTCGGCTGGGAGGTGCACGGCAGCGATCACGCCGACCATGCCGCGCATCTGGTGCGCCGTACGGCGCTCGCCGAGGGGATTGCCGCACTCGCGACCAAGCCTGTTCTGCACGGCGACAACGGCTCGACGCTCAAGGCCACGACGGTGCTGGCGATGCTCAACTGGCTGGGAGTCAGGCCCTCGTATTCTCGACCCCGAGTCAGTGATGACAATGCTTACGCGGAATCGCTGTTTCGGACGGCCAAATACCGCCCTGAGTTTCCTGCTAACGGCTTTGCCGAGCTCGACGACGCCAGGACCTGGGCAGTCAGCTTCGTGCACTGGTACAACGTCGAGCATCGGCACAGTGGCATTCGTTATGTCAGCCCAGCCCAGCGCCATGCCGGCGAGGATCTCGCCATTCTCGCGGCCCGACATGCCGTCTATACCTCAGCGCGTGATCTCAACCCGGCGCGCTGGACTGGTCAGACACGAAATTGGACGCCGGTCGGTGTAGTGACCCTCAATCCAGATCGCGATTGCATCGCCAACGCGCATCTGGAAGACAAGCTTATTCCGCCATTGGCTGCATGACCGAGGCGACAACTATCTTGACGCGCGCCGGATCAGAGGCAACGGCAACAACCAAAGCAAAAGCAGCGCCATTTCGCTGCATGTGAAGCAATGGCTACAGCTTAAACCCGGATGAAATCTGTCTTGACTCAGGGATCCACTTTAGCTGCCAGTGGCGCGGTGGGTTCGGTAGTCGGCCAAATCGCCAGAATCAAGGGTTGCCGTGTCGTTGGTATTGCCGGCGGCGCTGAAAAATGTCGTTACGTTGTTAATGAACTGGGTTTCGATGCCTACATCGACCACCGCAGTCCTGACTTCAAGCAACAACTGGCGGCCGCCTGCTCGAAAGGAATCGACGTCTATTTCGAGAATGCGGGTGGTGCTGTTTTTGACGCCGTGCTGCCCCTGCTCAATGTTGGCACTCGCGTTCCTTTGTGTGGCGTCATTGCCCATTACAACGACACCGCACTGCCCGACGGCCCAGACCGCCTGGGCCTGTTGACCCGGACGCTGCTGATCAAGCGGATCAAGATGCAGGGTTTCATTATTTTTGACGATTACGGTCATCGCTTTGGCGAGTTTTTTGCGCAGATGAGCTTATGGTTGGCCAACGGTCAGATCAAGTTCAAGGAAGACGTTGTCAATGGCCTGGAAAATGCTCCGCAAGCCTTTATTGGTCTGCTCGAAGGAAGGAATTTCGGCAAGTTGATTGTTCAGGTTGCGCAAGACTGAACGAAGATCGACAAGAAGAAATTGAAAAAGCTCATCGCCCTCGAAGCGCAGAAAGCCAAACGCACGAAAAAACCGGAAAAGGCTGGTGCGAAGAATGGAAAAGAAGAATCGAGGCGGAATGGCGGCAAACAGCAACCAGACCAAGAGTCAAAAGCCAGCCAGACGGTGGCAGTTTCCACTGTTCCACGGCCTCCTGCCGCTCGACCGGAAGGAAATCCTGCCGAACCTGATGGCAGGGGTGACCTTGGCGGCGGTGAACATCCCGCAGGCGATGGGCTATACGAAGATCGCCGGCACCCCGGTCATCACGGGCCTCTACACGCTATTGCTGCCGCTGATCGGCTTTGCCGTATTCGGCGCCTCGCGGTATCTGGTCTGGTCGTGTCTGCCGACTCCGCCACGGCAGCGATTCTGGCCGTGGGGGTCTCGCCGATGGCGGCAACCGGCAGTACGCATTATCTGGCGCTGGCCTCCACGGTCGCCTTGCTGGCGGCCGGCTTGCTTCTACTGGTGCGGCTGCTGTGGCTGGGTTTCCTGGCTGATTTTTTGTCGCGTACGGTGATGATCGGGTTTCTCACGGGCGTCGGGTTTCAAGTGTGCATCGCGGTACTCGGCGAAATGCTCGGCATTCCGGTGAAGGGCAACATCACGGTGCAACAGTTTTGGACGGTGGCGGAAAAATTTCCACTCCTGCACTGGCCAACCCTCGCGGTTTCGGCTGGGGTAGTGGCGGTAATTGTTGTCTCACGCCGGTTCGCACCGCGACTGCCCGGGGCACTCCTGGCGGTGGTGGCTGCGATCGGACTGAGCGCAGCGCTTGATTTTGCCGGCCATGGCATTGCGGTGCTGGGACCAGTGGCCGGTGGCCTGCCGCAACTCGGGATTCCGGCAGTGTCGTGGGATGAGGTTTATGCCCTGCTTCCCATCGCAGGATCCTGTTTCGTGATGATCGTGGCCCAGAGCTCAGTCACCGCGCGGGCCTACGCCATTCGCCATCACCAGACACTGGATGAAAACCGGGATCTGCTCGGCTTGTGTGCCGCCGACACTGCCGCTGCGTTGAGCGGCACCTTCGTCGTGAATGGCAGCCCGACCCAGACCGCGATGGTCGAAACCTCCGGCGGGAACAGCTAACTCGTCCATTTGGCCACGGCGGCGACGGTCGCTGTGGTTTTACTTCTTCTGACCGGGCCGCTGAAATTTCTGCCGACCTGCGTGCTGGGAGCGATTGTCTTCGTGGTTGCCGTGGGTCTGATTGATTTCAGTGGATTGTGCGCCTTGCGACGCAATAGCCCCGGTGAGTTCTACCTGGCCGTGGCGACCGCGGCGGCGGTGGTGTTCATCGGCGTCGAGCGCGGCATCATACTGGCGATCGCCCTCTCGCTACTGCAGCATGTCCGCCACGGGTATCGCCCGCACACCGCCGTCATCTTGCGCGACCCGGTGGAGCACTGGCGGATGGAGCCGGTAGTGCCGGGCAAGATGGTAATGCCGGGCCTGGTAATCTATTGGTTTGGGGCCGACCTTTATTACGCCAACGCCAATCATTTTGTGGAACAGGCACATCTGCTGGTCGACGAATCGCCCACCCTGGTGCGCTGGCTGGTCGTGGATGCGGAGGCGATCACCGGCATGGATTTCTCGGCGGGATGGGTGGCCATGGACCTCCAGCGGGATCTGGCCAGGAAAGGCGTCGTGCTGGCCCTGACCCGGGTGGAAGCCAGCCTGCTGGCAGACCTGGATCGTCTGGAGGTAACCGGGGTGATCGGGATGGACCGCCTCTTCCACTCCCGGAAGTGCTGCCTGAAAACTTACGAGATCGAGAGTGCAACCGAAAGCAACCCGCTCGCGGCGAAGGAACCCTAGGGAAACGCTGATTTATCCCTGCTTTGTTTTCCCATGCTGAGCGGGAGTGGTAAAATGCCATTGTGTTAATTGGTCAAGGTGGCGAGCGTGCAGGCAAGTTTTTCCGAACTCGAATATGCGGCGAAGAAGAAGCAGACACGGCGCGACCGGTTTCTTGCCGAGATAGAAGCGATCACGCCGTGGTCGGCATTGGCACAATCGCTTATCCCGTTTTACCCGAAGAGCGGAGGTCGGGGTCGCCCGCCCATTGGTCTGCCCCGGATGCCACCACCCTGCTTGAATTCCGTCACTTGCTCGAACAGCATCAGCTGGCCGAATCGATTTTCAACACGATTACCCATCACCTTACCGCCAAAGGCCTGCTGTTGCGTGAAGGCACCATTGTGGATGCGACGCTAATCGCCGCGCCGCCTTCGACCAGGAACAAGGCCGGCAAGCGCGACCCGGAAATGCACCAGAGCAAGAAGGGCAAGCAATGGTACTTTGACATGACAAGCCGAAGGCGAAGGACGCCCGTAGGGCGGTCCCGCGTAGCGGGATGCGGTCACGAGCGAAGCGAGGTCGCACAGGTGGCGCACATTGGTATGGATGCCCACTCGGGGCTGGTCCATACCGTGATCGGCACGGCAGGCAACGTCAGCGACATCTCACAGGCCGAAGCGTTGTTGCATGGCGAAGAAACGATGGCCTTTGCTGACGCCGGCTATCAGGGCGTTGAAAAACGTCCGGAGAGCCAAGGCGGCGAAGTCGAATGGCAGGTCGCCATGAAACCCAGCAAGCGCAAACAACTGGCGGGAACGGAACTTGGCCGGTTGGTCGAACAGGTGGAATACGCCAAGGCGCGTATTCGTGCCAAGGTGGAGCACCCCTTCCATGTCGTCAAGAATCTCTTCAAGCATAGGAAGACGCGTTACAAGGGCTTGGCCAAGAATACGGCGCAACTGTTTTCGCTGTTTGCTTTTGCCAATCTGGTGCTCGCCCGCCGTTGGTTGTTGGGCGCTGACAGCCAAGTTGCGTCCTGAAGGCCAGAAATGCCATGAAAATCAATGTTTTTCACTTCGGAACGACCTTCAATGTGGCAAGTGACACCGAAAATCGCACAAAACCCCTCGTAACACTGAATTGATCAGCACTTCCCTAGTTTGTAGAGGATCGAGGCCGGTCTCGTGAGAAGCGGAATGCTGCTGGCTATCGGCTCGACTTCAAGGTGAGCGGCAGGATTTGACGTGATTCTACGAAGGCATCCCGGCGTTGGAAGGCGGTGTTGGACGGGTGGCGATAACGCCGGAGATTCTGCTGTCGCTGTGGTTGTACGCCACGCTCGATGGGGTAGACAGTGGCCGGGAAGTGTCGCGGCTCACCCAGGCACACGACACCTACCGCTGGCTATGTGTTGGTATGCAGGCCAATCACCACACGCTGTCCGACTTTCGCAAGGATCACGGTGAAGCGCTGGACGAACTGCTGAGCGTGAGCATCGACGACCGCGAGGCGGGCAATAGCAAAGCGGTCGAGCCAGTCGCCGATGAGCCGGTAAGCAAGGCTTTGCGCTCTAGACCGGCTAGCCGTCTGGGGATTCAGTCGTATAATCCGGCCGGACGTTGAAACAAGATTTCTGGAGTGTGGATTTGGAACGAGCAGATTCCGTTGTGCAAAATTGTGTACGCCATAGCTCACCTCAAAGAAAGAGGGCTAAAAATGCCGTGTGACGCAGTGATGTACCATCAAAATGTAACACTGAATGGATATTTGGCGCTTATAACCCGTTGTTTATCAACAGGAATAAGAGATTAGGCCATGGTGGCGGAGAGGATGGGATTCGAACCCATGTGCCAGATTTCTCTGACCATCCGATTTCGAGTCGGCGCCGTTATGGCCACTTCGGTACCTCTCCGGAGCGGGCGGAATAGTAGCACAAAACTACGCGTGCGCTGGCTCAAGATAATCCTGATCGGGCTGCTCCCCCTGCTCTTCGTGGGTTGCGGGGAACAGGCCGCGCCATTGAGCATGAAACACTCGCTGCCCTTCCCGACGCCGGCCCAGCATGATCTGATCGTCGTCACCAGTACGGGGCCACTCACCTACTATCCGGATGACAAGGGAGCCGTCGTCGGCCTGGAACACGATCTGATCGAAGCCTTCGCCCAGGAACTCGGGGTCGGCGTGAAGTATGAGGTGGTGGCGCCGGACGAAATCGACGCCGTGCTCGATGCGGGCAAGGCCCACCTTGCCGTGGCGTGGCTTCCGTTGCCCACGGATACCCGCGAAAAATCGACGCCGCCGATATTGCAGACCAGCGACATCCTCCTTCAGCATGAAGCGTCTCTACCGCTCGACGACAAGGACGACTTGCGCGGGCGAACGGTGGTCGCGATGCCGGGCTCCCGGCAACTGGCAACGCTGCGCGAACTCCAGAAACGGATACCCGACCTGCAGGTCATCGAATACAAGGACGGCGATCTCTTCAGCCTGCTGGAATCGCTCGGCAAACGGAAGGTCGAGCTGGTCGCCATCGATTCGACGCTGGTCCAGATTGCCGCACAGTTCGTTCCTTCCGTGCAGGCGACACTGGAACTCGACGAGAACCACCCGGTCGTGTGGCGGTTGGGAACCCACCCCAACGCCGAGTTGCTGGCGCGGGTCAACGACTTCGTCGAACGGGTGCAGCACGACGGCACCCTGCTGAAGATCGAGGATCGCTATTTCGGGCATGTGCGCCGCCTCAACCAGGCCGATATCGTGAGCTTCCTGGGCCGCATTCAAACCGTACTGCCCAAGCTGAAAAAGCACTTCCAGTCGGCTCAGACAGTTTCCGGAATCGATTGGCGCCTGATCGCTGCAGTCGCTTACCATGAGTCCAGCTGGGATCCGGAAGCCACCAGCCCGACGGGCGTCCGCGGCATCATGATGCTTACTGAGGACACCGCGGACCGGCTCGGTATCGGCAATCGGCTCGATCCCCGCGAGAGCATCACCGGCGGCGCGCGCTACCTGAACCTGCTCAAGGACATGCAACCCGAGGAGGTCCGCGAACCCGATCGTACCTGGCTGGCGCTCGCCTCCTACAACATCGGCCCGGGAAGTTTCAACTCAGCGCGTGCGCTGGCGAAACTGCAGGGGGCCGATCCGGCCGCATGGTACGAAATGAAGCAGATACTGCCCCTGCTGTCGCAGCCGAAATACTACGAAAAGGTGAAATCCAGCCGCGCGCGCGGCGGCGAGGCCGTCCTGCTGGTCGAGAACATCCGCGCCTACTACGACATTCTTGTCCGCAACCAGCCGCCTTACCAGACAGTATCAACCCGCATCGAGAACATGGTTGGCATGCAGGGCGGCCCCGGCCTCAAAATCAAGCGCTGAGTTTCTCCAACCCGCCCATGTACGGCCGCAGCGTAACCGGAATGGTCACGCTGCCGTCGGCATTCTGGAAGTTCTCGAGAATGGCAACCAGCGTGCGGCCGACGGCCAGACCGGAGCCGTTCAGGGTATGGCACAGCTCGGTCTTGTTCTTGTCGTTGCGGAAGCGCGCCTGCATGCGCCGGGCCTGGAAGGCGCCGAAATTGGAGCACGACGAAATCTCGCGGTAGGTGTTCTGCGCCGGCAGCCAGACTTCAAGGTCGTAGGTCTTGGTGGCGGAGAAGCCCATGTCACCGGAACACAGCACCATGCGGCGGTACGGCAGTTCCAGCTTTTCTAGAATGTTCTCGGCCTGGCGGGTCAGTTCTTCGTGCGCTGCGGTCGACTGCTCCGGATGAACGATTTGTACCAGTTCCACCTTGTCGAACTGGTGCTGGCGGATCATGCCACGCACGTCGCGCCCGCCGGAGCCGGCTTCGGAGCGAAAGCACGGTGTATGGCAGACGAACTTTAGCGGCAGCGCCTCGGCGGCAAGGATTTCATCGCGCACGATGTTGGTCACCGGCACTTCGGCGGTCGGAATCAGGTAGAGCGGTTCCTGGTCGCCGCGCAGCACCTTGAACAGATCTTCGCCGAACTTGGGTAAATTGCCCGTGCCGTAGAGGCTGGCGGCATTGACCAGGTACGGTGCGTAGACTTCGGTATAGCCGTGCTCGGCGGTGTGCGTGTCGAGCATGAGTTGGGTGAGCGCGCGGTGCAGACGGGCCAGCCCGCCCTTGAGCAGCGAGAAGCGTGCGCCGGAAATCTTGGCGGCGGTGGTGAAATCGAGCTGGCCAAGCGCCTCGCCGACATCGGTATGATCCTTGACCGGAAAGTCGAAAACACGCGGCGTACCCCAGCGCCTGATCTCGACGTTGGCATTCTCGTCGCTGCCCACCGGCACCGAGTCGTCGGGAATGTTAGGCAACCCGGCGAGGATGGCGGTGAACTTCTCGAGCAATTCGCCGAGGTGGATTTCAGAGGCCTTCAGTTCGTCGCCAATCGCCCCCACCTGAGCCATCACACCGGATGCATCCTCGCCCTTGCCTTTCAGCATGCCGATCTGCTTGGACAAGCTATTGCGCTGCGCCTGCAGATCCTGCGTGTGCGTCTGTAGTGTCTTGCGCTCGGCTTCCAGTGCCCTGAATTCGGTGAAGTCAATCGGCTTGCCGCGCTTGGCGAGGCCCTCGGCCACGGCGTCGAGGTTGGAGCGAAGTTGCTGGATGTCGAGCATGGATTTTCCTGATTTTTCGCGGTCGACCGCAACAAGCGGTCGAAAAACGTAAATTATACGCGACGGAACAGCCGCCCCAGAAAGCCCCAGAGCTTGACCAGCAGGAAGCCGGCAACGATCAGGAAGATCGCCAACAAGCCGAGGAACACCAGTGGCGAAGCGAGCATCGCCCACAAGCCGGCGAGCACCATGCCCTCCTCACCAAATGAGGCGAGCCAGTTGGAAAAAGGCTCAGGCGAAGTGTTGATCGCCAGCCGGCTGCCGGCCTTGGCGAAGTGCGTACCGGCGGTGATCGTGCCGCCGATCAGCCCGGCCGCGACCATCCACGCCGGATCGACATCGCCGAGCGCGAAGGCGGCGAGCAAGGCGCCGGCCGGAATGCGGATGAAGGTCTGGAAGGTATCCCACAGCGAATCGAAGGCCGGCACCTTGTCGGCGATCAGTTCGGCAAAGGCCATGATGCCGGCAACACCGATGACCAGCGGGTTTTCCAGCATCGACAAGGTGTCCGGCAAGTGCAGGTAGCCGAAATGCGCCAGCAGCCCGGCCAGGAAAACGACCAGATAAAGGCGCAAGCCGCTGGCCCAGGCCAAGCCGGCCGACAACGCGATGGTCTGCGCCATGTCCATTATTTCTTGCCCGCCTTGCGGTCGAGATCGCGCAGGTGCGCCAGTTTGTCGGCGATCTGGCCTTCCAGTCCGCGCGGCGTCGGCTGGTACCAGTGCGGTTCCGGCAGACCGTCCGGCAGATAGGTTTCGCCGGCCGCGTAGGCTTCCGGTTCGTCGTGCGCGTAGCGGTAGGCTTTGCCGTGGCCGAGTTCCTTCATCAATTTGGTCGGTGCGTTGCGCAGATGGTTCGGCACCGGCCGCGAACCGTCCTGTTTGACAAAGGCGCGCGCCGCGTTCCAGGCGTTGTAGCCGGCATTCGACTTGGCGGCGACGGCGAGGTAGATCACCGCCTGCCCGAGCGCCAGTTCGCCTTCCGGCGAACCGAGGCGTTCGTAGGTGGTGGCCGCATCGTTGGCGATCTGCATGGCGCGCGGATCGGCCAGGCCGATATCCTCCCAGGCCATGCGCACGATGCGCCGGGCCAGATAACGCGGGTCGGCACCGCCATCGAGCATGCGCGTCAGCCAGTAAAGTGCGGCATCCGGATGCGAACCGCGCACCGACTTGTGCAGGGCCGAAATCTGATCGTAAAAAGCATCGCCGCCCTTGTCGAAACGGCGCAGGTTCTGGGCCACTGTTTTTTCGACAAATTCGCCGTCGACCGCAACAATGCCCGCCGTATGCGCTGCGGTGCGCATCTGTTCGAGCAGGTTGAGCAATCGCCGCGCATCGCCGTCGGCCAACCCGATCAGCCGTTCACGGGCGCCGGCATCGAAGCTCAGGTCGGCCAGTGCCTTCTCCGTTGCGCGATCGAACAAAGTGCCCAGTTCAGCCTCGTCGAGCGACTTCAGCACATAGACCGAAGTCCGCGACAGCAGCGCCGAATTGACTTCGAACGACGGGTTCTCCGTCGTCGCGCCGATGAAGGTCAGCAGGCCCGATTCGACAAAGGGCAAGAAGCCGTCCTGCTGCGCCTTGTTAAAACGGTGGATTTCATCGACGAAGAGAATGGTGCGCCGCCCCTGATCGCGCCACATCCCGGCCTGCGCCACCGCCTCGCGCACCTCCTTGATGCCGGAAAACACCGCCGACAGCGCAATGAACTCGCACTGGAACTGCGTCGCCATCATGCGCGCCAGCGTCGTCTTGCCAACGCCCGGCGGCCCCCACAGAATCATCGAATGCGGCTGGCCGGAGTCAAACGCCAGGCGCAGCGGCTTGCCCGGCCCGAGCAGGTGCTGCTGACCGATCACCTCGTCCGGCGTCTGCGGACGCAATTGTTCCGCCAGCGGCGCGTTGCACCCTAGGGGCGCTTCCTTCGGAGCGCGGTCAACCGACATTTGGGAGAACAAATCGCTCAATATGCCACCGCCCGGATATCTTTATAGCGCCTTGCCCATCGCGGAATCCGACTCATCCGGCCCGACGATGGAAAGCTTGGGAAAATAGCCACGGTAGCGCTTTGCGTCGCGGGTCAGTATGCGCATGCCGCTCACCAGGGCAGGGGCGCCGATGCAGAAATCGGGCATCGGCGATGTCTTGAGGCCCTCGGTTTGCCGGTAGACACGGAATGCCTGGCCGGCGACAAACGCTGCATCCCAGGGCAAATTTTCGCGAACCAGTGGCCAACTCGCCACTGCCGCCTCCAGATCGCAGGCGCGTTCATAACGGGGGCTGATCTCGGCCAGAATCAAGGGATTGATCACCAGCGGCCCCCGCTGCCCGAGCCGCTCCAGTTGATCGAGCGACCAGTCCGCCCAAACGGGATCATCGGCCAGGACATCGATCAACACGCAACTGTCGACCAGGGCGGCGGGACCGGCCGCCGACACATAGCTGCCCGGTTGCTCGTTCACCGCAGGATTCCCCATTGCAGCAGCCGCGCCGAAACGCCATAAACTGATCTGTACTCATGCACTTGAATTGGGCCGCATTGGCCGAGCCGCGAACGCGAGCGAAGGATTCACGGATGCTCGGCGAGGTAGCGACAAGTGGTCGAAGACCACCTCGCCGTTATCCCTGACCTCGAATTCCACCTCACTGTGCGGATGCCGCCCCGCCTTTTCACGGACCGCCAGGAGAATGGTGACCTGCCCCTTGCTAGTAATTTTCATGGCACGCCTCAACTCTCTACTCTTACCCTGGGGAGACGCTGATTTATTCCAGAATTGTCATTCCGGCGAAGGCCGGAATCCAGAAAAATCAACGACATGGACCCCAGCTTTCGCCGGAGTGACGAATAAATCGGCATTTCCTTAGAGTATTACCGGCGAGGTTCAATGTAAAGCGCACGGAATCGCCGCTCGGCGCTGGCCACGGAAAGCTACCTCAGCGAGCGCTGCGGAACGCGCTTCGGCGGAAAAATTCCGCCAACCCCTGGCCGCTGTGCCGGCAACCCCGGCGGAAGATCCTGACCGTTGCTGACCCCGAGCGATCGTCCCATCACATCGCATCCAGCGGCGAAGTCACACCGCGCCCGCCCTTGTTCAGCACGTGCGTGTAAATCATCGTCGTCGCCACATCGGCATGGCCGAGCAATTCCTGAACGGTGCGAATGTCGTAGCCGGACTGCAGCAGGTGCGTCGCGAATGAATGGCGCAAAGTATGCGGCGTCGCCAGCTTGGCCACCCCGCTCGCCTGCAGCGCCTTCTTCACCGCGCGCTGCAGCAACTTCTCGTCGATATGATGGCGGCGTTCCTCGCCGCTACGCGGATCGATCGAATAACTGCCGGACGGGAAAATGTACTGCCAGAGCCAGTCGACCACAGCATTCGGGTATTTTTTATCAAGCGCATCCGGCAAATACACCGCCGCCCTGCCCTTCGCCTTGTCATCCGCGAACAACTGGCGCCGCCAGCGCAAATGATCCTGCAAAGGCCCAATCAGCGCCTGCGGCAACATCGTGATGCGATCCTTCGCACCCTTGCCTTCGCGCACGACGATCTCGGCCCGCTCGAAATCCACGTCCTTCACCCGCAGCCGCACGCACTCCATCAACCGCATGCCCGTTCCGTAGAGCAAACGCGCCATCAGGTCATGGACGCCGCTCATGCGATCGAGAATCGCCGTCACCTCCTGGCGTGTCAGCACCACCGGCAAGCGCTGCGGCTGCTTGGCACGGACGACCTTGTCGAGCCATGGCAGATCGATGTTCAACACCTCGCGGTAAAGAAACAGCAAAGCCGATAACGCCTGATTCTGCGTCGCCGCCGCCACCCTCCCCTCCACCGCAAGATGCGTCAGAAAAGCCTCAACCTCGACCGCCTCCATCTCGCGCGGGTGGCGCTTGCCGTGAAAGAGGATGAAGCGTTTTATCCAATGAAGATATTGCGTTTCAGTACGGATGCTGTAATGCTTGACGCGCAGGCGATCACGCGCCTGGTCGAGTAGTTTGGGCGGCGGGATAGTTTGAGGGGTGGCTTCTGGCATGATGATTTCAATAAAATACAAAAATTCATTGCGTTGCAAACAATTTGTTCACGTTATACACCTTCGGCTGGTTAAGTATACGCCTGCCAAGGCGTATACTTAACGTTGCACGAGATAGGTGGCTAGCTTTCAACGGGAGGCAAGTTGCGCATTAAGTACACATGCCACGAGGGTTTATAAAGCGGGGAAAATATGCTGTTTATCCGAAGTGTTTTATGAGCGGATGTATAACGCTCGCGTTGATCCACACGCCCAAAAAACACTTCGGATAAACAGCGGATTTTGGCCGTTTTGGCCGGGGATGGCAGAGAGAAAGAGCACCGTCCTTGATTTCCGCCACCTCTCACGTCCAACGCGTCGTTCGAGCACACTCGCCGCCCTACGGTCGTCAAGGTGCTCAACTCCATAACGTTAGGGGTCCCAGACGGACGCTCAGCAACACCACCTATGCCAATCAAGAACTCGCCTCGAAGTGACAAGCGCTGGCACCATTGGACTGACAGCCCGTGGCTTACTATGCTTTCGGGAGCATCGACGATTGTCGGATTCTTAGCCCGAATTTTTCATAAAAGCAGGCGAATCTCGTTTAACCCATTGATATAATAGGGGTTACGCCAATAACGCTTTGTAAGAAGCCTAAACGAGACCGCCCATGGACCATTCTATCCCAACCCAGCTTCACTTTCCCGCCAGCGCCGGATTTACGATCCGGGCAGAGTTTGACGGCGGGGCGATGTCCTCCGACTTTGGCGCACTCCTGTTGCGTGGCATCGACCTGCAAATCGGCCTGATTCCCCGCCTGGTCAGCGCGATTCACGACAAACGCCACGCCTCGTACATTGACCATCCCCTGGCCGACCTGCTCCGCCAGCGGATATTCCAGACCGCCAGCGGTTACGCCGACGGTAATGACGCCAACACGCTGCGGCGCGATCCGCTGTTCAAACTGGCGGTCGGTCGTGCCCCGCTGGACGAGGGAAATGACCTGGCCTCCGGCCCCACGCTCTCCCGGCTCGAAAACAGCGTATCGCGCAAAGACATTTACCGCCTGGCCAAAAGCTTCGTCGACGCCTTCATCGCCAGCTACGCCCAGGCGCCTGCCGTGATCGTGCTCGATATGGATCACTCGGAGGATGCCACTCACGGGCAGCAGGAACTGGCGTTCTATAACCCCCACTACGGGAATCACTGCTACCTGCCGCTGTTTCTCTTCGAAGGACTTTCCGGGAAGTTCATTACTGCCGTCCTGCGTCCGGGCAAACGCCCGACTGGCAAGGAGAACGCGGCCATCATCAAGCGCGTGCTGCGCTTGCTCCGCCAGGCTTGGCCCGAGACCCACATCATTCTGCGCGGGGATGGCCACTTCTCGAATCCCGAACTGATGGCCTTGTGCGCGTCCGATCCGCATCTGGACTTCCTCTTCGGCCTGGCCGGCAACCCGGTGCTCTCGCCCAAGGCCGAGCCGCTGCTGAAGAAAGCCCGTGCGCTGCACCAGACACACAGCGCCAACGCCCAGCGCCTGGGGAACGCCGAGCCTGCGGCGACACGACTGTACGACGATATCGAGTATCAGGCGGGCTCGTGGCCCAAGGCTTACCGCGTGGTGGTCAAGGCCGAGGTGATGGCCTTGGGTGACAACCCGCGGTACGTGGTGACCTCGCTGTCCGACCCGACGCCTGATGTGCTTTACAAAGAGCTGTACTGTGCTCGAGGGCAGGACGAGAACTTCATCAAGGCGGTGAAGAACGACTTGGCCAGTGACCGGACCTCCGATCATGCCTTCCTCGCCAATCACCTGCGGCTGTTCTATTCGTGTGCGGCGTATGGGTTGATTCACGGCTTGCGCGAGAACACGCTGGTGCATACGGAACTGGCCAAGGCGCAACCGCTGTCGATTATCCTGAAACTCTTTAAGTTGGCGGTGCGCGTGGTGCAGTACAAGGATCGGATCAAGCTGTCCTTGCCTACGTCGTGTCCGATGAAGGGGGTGCTGGCGCGGGTGACCGAGTTGCTTTACCTCGTCCCGCGCCCGCCGGCGCCGGCCTGATCGACTCGGCGACGCCGTCTCATGCTGCAGACTCGAATCCGCTTGAGCGGAGGTGAGGTCTCGCCAGCGCTCTGTCCAGGGATCGATGGCGGCAGGGTGTGATGCCCAAAAGTTGGGGTATTTGGCCGATCGTGGCGGGTTGGCAGCAAAATTCGCAGCAAGCTGACTCGCATCACGGCTGGAATGGCACGACATTGACATCGCGCGGCGGGTTTATGAAACATCCGGGTTAGCGCTTTTATTGAAAAAATATTTCGGAGCAAAGTACATGGGCATTTTGGAAGGCGTAATCGCAGGCTTCATCGTCGCCGCTCTCACCGGCGCAGTCGGGTACTTTTTTGGTCGAAAGACGTATGAGCAAAGAGTGGCGGCCGCACCCGCTTTGTATACCGAGCACATTGGGAAGTTGATAAGCGACTCAAGTACCGACAATGCGCGAAACATTCGAAACGCGGCGCAGGCAATCGTTAGCACCAGAAATGATCTCAAGAAATCATTGACATCATTGGCGCAGCTTCTCAACAGTGATATTGACGTTCTGGCCGAACTCATCGAATCAAACGCTACGCCGGCTCAACTCGCAGATAGAATTAAGGTGCTCGAGATGAAGTGGCCGGCAAAGCGAACGCAGGTCGAGGTTGAGCTTCGGAAGATTCTTGCAGAGCTTGGGCTGTCCGGGCGGGGGTAACCTAATCGGGTAAGGACCGGCTTCTAACCGGCCCTCCCCACACCACCCACCATGCGGGTCCGCAGTGGGCGGTTCAACGAGTTGACGCGCTCGACTAAGACGAATAACCCTGCGCCTTGCACCATAACGTCTTGATGCTCAGCAACCCTTTGGTCTTGAGCCAGTCATTGCTCAACGCTTGTTGCATCGCCGGAGTACGTGCCATGTGCCAGTAGCTCTTGCTGCTGACGCCATGCTGGATCGCTGTTTTCAGGCTCACGCCCAACGCCAGCAAGTGCTTGATCTTCGTGCGCGGCCAGCGCCATTGTTTCCAATAGCCCATTCGGATGCGCCGTCTGATCCACTCGTCCAGTCCCGGGATCGGTCGGTAGTACTCGCTGATGCCAAAGTACCCCATCCACCCCCGCACGTACTGTCCCAGCTTGCGCAGCCGGAACTCCATTGATACTCCCCAGCTCCTGCCGGTGAGTTCCTTCACGCGGTACTTGAACGCCGCCAGCTTTTTCTCCAGCCAGCGGATTTTGCCCCGAACTATCGTGAAGCCCAGAAAACCGCATTCACTTATCTTCGCCACCTTGCTTTTGACCGGGTTGATTTTGAGCTTCAGACGACCTTCCAGATATTGCGTCAAACTTTGCATGACTCGGTTTCCTGCTCGCGGACTTTTGACCAGCACCACCATGTCGTCGGCGTATCGCGCAAAACGATGCCCACGCCGTTCGAGTTCATGATCCAGTTCGTTGAGCAGAATGTTGGCCAAGAGCGGCGACAGCGGCCCACCCTGGGGCGTGCCGATGTCGCTGGGCTCGACGTGCTCACCGACCAGCACCCCGGCGCGCAGGTAACGTCCGATCAGATTCAACAACGCCTTGTCGCGGATCGTTCGCCCGAGGATATTCATCAACACGTCGTGATTGACCGTGTCGAAGAATTTGGCGAGGTCAATATCCACGGCCATGGCGTAGCCGTCCTTCACATGCCGTTGTACCTGTCTGATCGCTTGGTGTGCATTGCGGCCCGGTCGAAAGCCGAAGCTCGATCCCGAGAAGCGGGGATCGAAGATCGGCGTGAGCACTTGGGCGATAGCCTGCTGGATGACCCGATCCATGAGGATCGGAATCCCCAGCAGCCGCTTGCTGCCGTCCTCCTTGGGTATTTCGACCCGACGGACGGCACTGGGGCGATAGTGCCCGGTTTCGAGTTGGCTTCGGATGTCTCCCCAGTGCGCCCGCAGGTAGGCGGGAAAGCCCTCGATGGTGATGCCGTCGATACCCGGCGCCCCCTTGTTGGCTTTCACGCGCCCCCACGCGGTGCGCAGGTTGCCGCTGGAGAGTACTGCTGCCATTAACTCGGTTGTTTCCACTGCTTTTCGTCTCGTCTTGTTTCAAGGCTCGGTTCGGGTTGTTCGCCGGCTCGCCTTCCCCGCCTGGGGATACTTCGGCTACGCCAAGATCGCTCCGTCTGCTCCTTGTGGTTCGTTGTTCGATCCTTCGCCGCGCCACAACTTGCACGACTACTATGATCTCTGCTGACTTCTGCCGCTTCACATCAGCCATTGCTGACCGCTGCGCTGTTACGGTTACTGAACGTTGCTGCCCGTTCGATCGCCCTTGATGCGTGACAGCCCACATCGGCGCTGGTTGATTGGGACTGGCTCAACCCGGCCACCTTTCGTTCAGCCTACGTCACCGCTCGCGCGGCAGATCTCCCCAGGTAAGAACGCGATGTTTCCGCGCACAAGCGCCGCATTTACCGTAAGGGTCGTACCGGTGGGCTTCGTCGTCCTGTGCCGACTCGCCTCGACCCTCTCGGCCTTCTATGCAGTTTCTGTCCGTCGCCTCGCACGTTTGCACTCCGGCTTCCTCCAGACAAGCCCTCGCGAGCTTGCCCTTGCCTTCGGCTAGTGGTTATCATTGACTCGTGATGAATCCATGTCGGTGCTCCCACAGGGGACTTCCACCCCATTACATCGCGCCCATGCTGGGCGCACACCCGGCGCTCAACCGGACCTTCGCCATAAGGCCGGCGAAGGTCGGTTAGCTCTACGTTAGCCGTCATGAAGGAACGCTATTTGGCCTCGGACTCAGCGCAATGTTGACAACTGCGATAGGCATCCTCGGTGGTGGAATCGTTGCAATTCTCACGACCATCGCGGTCGAAGCGCTTCGCCGACCAAGACTTCGCCTGCGAATCGCGCCTCCAATTGAGGCAACCTATCCGGCTGGGCGTCCGGCCAAGCATGGGCGAGCGCTCACGATAGAGTTGATTAACGATCCTCTTCCTGGCTTCGCGCGATGGATGTCGCGCAATGCCGCGCTGCAGTGCCGAGGGTCCATTACTTTCCACAATCTGGATGGAGAGAGATTTTTTGTAAACGAAATGCCGGTCCGGTTTGCACGCTCGCCACAGCCACTTCCCATGGAAGTTGTTATAGGAAACACGCGGGGCGTTGTGCTTGATCCATCTCGATTGACGAGCGATTCGAGAATTGATGTTTATCCTGGCGAAACGACACCGCTCGACCTCGCGGTCAAATTCGATAGCGAGGCTGAAGCGTATGGGTGGAGCAACTTGAGCTACGTATCGGATCCGCCTTGGCGGCACCCTGACTGGAAACTTCCGGTAGGGCGTTTTTTGGTTGCGGTCACGGTGTTTTCAAGCGGTCAAAAATGCGAGGGCCTGTTTAGATTGATCAACGAAGGTGGTCGGATAGATTTTCGCCTCGAACCTGCTCTGGCGAACGACAAAATCGTTGCGCGGAATCCAAGCGTGTAGCGCTGGCTTATATGGCAACTTCAACGATGACGGCTAACACCTTGGTGCAGCCGACGCGCATGAAACCGCGCGCGGCTGACCAAGAACGTTAGCCGTCTTTTTACAATTCTAGGAGTCATCTCTTGTCAGCCATCGTACCCCACCCGCTTGAACCAGTGCTTCCTGCCCTGCCAACGACGGTACTTCCAGCTCTCGCAGCTCTAACAGCGTCGCTTGGCATTCCTAGAACGGTACTGGCGAGCGATGAAGAAATTCAATACGCATGGCGAGACTTGCCACGAGAACTCAGGGAAATTCCTGGGCATCTTAGAGGCGAACTAATCGCCAGAATGTGCGTAGCAGTAAGCACAGGTCTTTTTGACGGTGCGATGAACTACATCTGGAACGCCGCGATATTGCAACTTCGAACAAAGGTTCGGAATTTCGGCCTCCCAATCGTTGCTCAAATTCTTCAATCAGACTTTGAAGAGAAACACCTCTTGGAACTTCAGGATAGTCGCCTACTTGAGCTCTCTCTCAAACTGAATTTGGTTAATGAAGATGGCTTTTTCTTTCTTGATCAATGCAGAGATGTTCGAAACAATTTCTCGGCAGCACATCCAACGCTCGGAACAGTAAATGACCGAGAGTTCACAACTTTTCTAAATCGTTGTGTTCGCTATGCCCTAGCAGACGCTTCGTCCCCCAAAGGCGTAGACATAGGCTCCTTTATCTCTGCGGTGAAGAGTGCTCGTTTCAATGCCAACCAGTGCAGTGTCTGGGTTCAACGACTCAACGAAACACATGATGCGCAACGTCAAATGCTAGTTGGTATGGTTCATGGCATCTACTGTGATCCAAACACATCAGAACCCTCACGTCTAAACTCACTCGACATCTGTAATGCTCTGAAAGCAGGTCTTACAGCTTCGTTGCGTTCTGATCTGGTAAATAAACACAGCGAATACGCGGCAAAGGGTGATGAGCCTCGGCACTCTGCCTCGCTTCAGTTTTTCGAAAAGCTAGGACTTCTGACACTGCTGAACGAGTCAGAACAGCATGTTGTCTTTTCCAGAGCGGTCGAGCGACTGTGGAACGTCCATAATGCGATGAACAATTTTTACAATGAACCACCATTTGCTGAACGCCTTTTAGAGTTGTCACTCCAAGGCGCTGTGCCTGAAACAGTTCAAGAACAGTTCGTTCATGTTGTGGTCTGTTGCAACGTGGGTAATGGCTATGGGGTATCCAATGCCGCCACTCCAAGCTATGACCAAATTATCAAGTCGTTCTCGCCACGCGAGATTGCAATGATGATTCGTCTCGCCGTATCACCAGCGAGCATTCTTGGCCGCCGCGTAAGTAGTCTGCCATCCTGCCGGCAACGATTCAAACAAAATCTCGGGCTCATTGATCCCGCAAGCATACCTAGCGGCGTAAAAGCTGATTACGACAAGCTTCTCAAGTGATCATGCAAACGGCTAACCCATCATTCCAAGGGACGCGCCGCGATAAAGCCACGTCGCGCCCCTGAATTCAAACGTTAGGCATGTCTCAAAATCAAAAAACGAAAGGAGGTGCGAACAATAAAAGTGATAGGCTAAACCCATTCAATCCACCAGTTGAAGAAGTAAGGAGAAAACCCATGAACATCAAACGTTACCTACTGAAACTCGTTGTACCCCTGGTACTGATAGGGGCACACGCTTTACTAGGAATCTCCATGGCATACGCCGAAGGCCCTGAACTTTTCACGCCATTGCCTGCTGGTCAGCTCAAAGATGTGAGCCCGGCGCAGACTCAACGCATCGACCAAATCAAACAGAGGCCAACGACGGCGTCGGTGATAATGGTGCGGATAGATGCCAACGCGCTAAGCGGCAACAGTACGCGAATGTCGTTGCCGAACGCCAAGACGCTTAATTTTGATAAAAGCAATGTCGAGACCCGGAATGCGGCCGATTTCACCTGGTTCGGCACTCTCTCCGGCGTTCCGGGCAAGGCGACATTGGTCGTCCACAACGGCAATATCACGGGAACCATAAGGGACGATGGTAATCTCTACCGCGTCGAGCCTGTTGGTAACGGCGTCCACGCGGTGATTAAAGTGGACGAGTCTCGTTTCCCCCCGGATCACCCTCCCTCTTTCAAGGTCAAAGAGAAACAGGGCGGCATCGAACCGAGGTCGCCAACAGAGGCGCTCGATACCCAACGTAGCGATGGCCCTGTTGGGATAGATGTGCTTGTCGCCTACACGACCGCTGCCCGCACGGCGGTTTCCGACATCGCCGCAACCATCCAGTTGGCTGTCGCCGAAGCCAACCAGTCTTATCAAAACAGCGGCGTCAACATAAAATTGACCCTAGTGGATAGCTTCGAAGTCGCCTATTCGGAGAGCGGGAAAAGTTTCGACACCATCCTTGCCGATTTCGTCGGCAGGGCGGATGTCAATAATCGGCGCAACAGCAGCGGCGCCGACATGGCCGCGATGATCATCAATCAGACCGACTATTGCGGCTTGGCCGACGCGATACAGGCCAATGCCTCGAACGCCTTCGCCATTGTCCATTACGACTGCGCCACCGGTTACTATTCGTTCGCGCACGAGTTGGGCCATCTGCAGGGCGCGCGTCATGATCCGGCGAACGATTCGACCAGCACGCCGTTTGCTTATGGGCACGGTCTTCAGCACACCTCGCCGACGCCAAGCTGGCGTACCATCATGGCCTACAACTGCTCCCCGAGCTGCCCGCGTTTGCAATACTGGTCCAATCCAAACGTTAATTACAATGGCATTGCGATGGGGACGGCAGCTACGAATAATAATGTCCGCGTACTAAACAATACTGCCAGCACGGTGGCCGGATTCAGGACCCCTCTGCCAACCTCTGATCTCGGTTCGATTTGGCGATTCACGGGAACCGCATGCAGCGGTAATTCCTGCCCAGGCTGGCAGAAATTTGACAACAACACAGCCACCGTGAGAATCGCCGCCGGCGGTAACAAGTTGTATCAACTGCACAATAGCGGCAAGATTTGGCAATCCACTGGTACCGCGTGCAGTGGCAATTCTTGTCCCGGTTGGCAGGTATTGGACAATAACCCTGCGACTATCGGAATAGTGACTGATGGGACTCAGTTGTATCAATTGCACAATAACGGCAAGATTTGGCGATACACGGGCACTCCTTGTAGCGGAAACTCTTGTCCTGGGTGGCAGATGCTGGACAATAACCCGGCAACCATCGCCATCGTTGCTGATGGAGGTCAATTATATCAATTGCACAATAGCGGCAAGATCTGGCGTTTCACCGGAACCGCGTGCAGCGGCAATTCCTGTCCAAGTTGGCAGATGTTGGACAATAATGCGGCTACGGTATCCATCGCAGCCGGTGGCGGCAAACTGTACCAATTGCATGATAGTGGCAAAGTCTGGCGCTTCACCGGTACGGTATGTAGTGCCAACTCTTGCCCTGGGTGGCAGATGCTTGACAATAATTCGGCAACCATCGCCATCGTAGCTGGCAGCCAGCTATATCAATTGCATAATACCGGGAAAATCTGGAAATCCACTGGGGCCGCTTGCAGTGGCAACTCCTGCCCAGGTTGGCAGATGTATGATAACAACCCAGCCACCATCGGAATCTATGCGGAGGCTAACCAGTTATATCAGCTGCATAATACCGGGAAAATCTGGAAATCCACTGGGGCCGCTTGCAGTGGCAACTCCTGCCCAGGCTGGAAGATGTTGGACAATAACGCAAACACAGGGCGAGTAGCCGCCGCCGGGGGTAAGCTTTATCAATTGCACGTGGCGCGTACCCCAATGACAAGGGCTCGTATCTGCTACGAGTGTAAGTAGCCAGGTAGCCCACCATACTTGCCTAACGATTAAGGTTAGATCGTGATCGCGAAGCGAGCCACGATCTGAACCGGTTGTTGAACAAGCCCGGTTCCGGGTTCCCTGCAAATAGCTTTTTGAATCCCTGCCCGAAGGTGGGCGGGATGCCCGATTCGCTGATCGGGTGGTGCCGGCATCAGCGCTCGAAGCGGGCCGATCCGGCAAATCCTGCGGTCAACACCCCATTTTTTGGTGATTTCCGGCCGAGCGCCGCCGTGGCGCCGGCGGGCGCACCGTCTTTCTGGAGGCCGTGGTTTACACGGCCGTCTCCGCTGTCAGCATCGAACTTCGTCGTCTGACAGCGCTGGCCGGAATCCGCCGCCGGATGATCTGCATCGGTGCGCCACAGCAAGGGCAAAGAAATGCCGGCCGGGGTTTCTCGATGGGCGGTGTGCGTGGCGCGATCCTGAGCACGAGGTGCAGCAAGGCAATCAGGCTTTTGCGGTTAGGGTGCAGAAAGCCGTAGTTCCGCGCCCGCCGGAAACCCTTGGGCAGCACGTGTTGCAGGATCAGGCGCAGGAAGTCGGCACCGGGCAGCGTACGCACCTTCATTTCGCCGCTATGGCTGTCGCGGTAGCGAAAGCTGACCTGGCCATTCTCACAGGACAGGATGTCGGACTCCCGGAGCACCCCGCGATAGAGGTAGCGGCCGAGATAGATGAGCGCCTTCTCGCCGTTGCCGACACTTTTGCAATCGGCCACCCATTTCTTTGGCAGTTGGCTGGGCAAGCTCAGCCCTTCCTGTTTCAACGCGGCGAGCAGTTTGCCGCGAAACACCTTGGCCAGCGCCTGGTGGTTGAACAGGTAGCCGGTCTTGGTCCGCCAGCGCCGCGTTTTTGGATCAAGGGTGGCCGCCGGCATGGCGAGATGGACATGCGGGTGCAGGTCGAGCCGGCGCGAGTGGGTGTGCAGCACCGCCACCGCCCCGGCTTCGCCCTTGAGTTTCCGGTCGTTACGGCAGAAGGCCTGCACCGTCGCCCAGGCGGCGGCGAACAACGCAGCATAGACGGCGCGTGCTTGCCGGAAAGCCAAGGGCCGCAGTTCGGCCGGCAAGGTGAAGGTGAGCAGAAAGTACTCGGCCGGCACTTGCAGGCGGCGCTGACGTTCCAGCCAGCGTTCGCTCTCGTGGTGCTGGCAGTGCGGGCAAAGCCGATGCCCGCAGGAATGTGGAATGAGCCGCCGTTCGGCGCAGTCCGGGCAGGCGGCGAGCAGGTGCGAGGCCATCGTGCTGCGACAGTGCTGCATCGCTTGGAGCGCCTGCCCCCGCTCCGGGGTGAGCTGCTGGCCGTAGCAGGCGCGGTAGTCGCCCTCATGCTGGCGGATGATCTCGGCGAGCGGGATCATCGGATGTTTCGCCAGTCGAGGACAAAGCCCTGCATCAGGGCATCGATGCGGGTCCGGGCCGATTCGTTGGTATGGCTGGTGAGGTGCGTGTAGCGGGCGGTGGTCAGGATGGAGTGGTGACCGAGGATCTTCTGGACTTCCAGCAGATCGACACCGTGCTCGATCAGGTGCGTGGCATAGCTGTGGCGCAGGCTGTGCGGGGTGATCTTTTTTTATGTCTGCGGCGTCCTCGCCGCAGACGGTATCCCAGCGATTAAGCCGCAGTCGGCCACGACTTTGCGCAGGGTGATTTGCACGCCACCGCGATCGAGCGGTGAAGTCGCCAGATGCGCGCCTTTCAGGCCGGCGTGGCGGTTGGGAAACAGGAGTTCGGGATGGCGATGCGTTTGCCAGAAACGGCGCAGCACCGAGAGCGTGGCCTGCGGCAGGGGCACGAGGCGATCCCGGTTGCCCTTGGCGTCGCGCACCTGGACGCGCAGGCGGGCGGCATCGATGTCACCGACCTTGAGCGCCAGCCCTTCACCCAGCCGTAGCCCAAGGCTGTAGAGGGTGAAGTAGAACACCCGGTAGCTGAGCACCCGCGTCGCCAGAAACAGGCGCTGCGCTTCGTCGACCGTGACAATGTCCGGCAGGCGCTGGGTCCTGGGCGGCTTGATCAGGTTCGGCATCGCCCAAGGCTGTTTCAGGATATGGGTGGTGAAGAATTTGAGGCCGTAGAGATCGAGCTTCACCGCGCTCCACGAGTGGGTGCCGATCAGGTCGCTGAAGTACTCGGTGAGTTGGGCTTCCGACAAGGCGTCGATGCGGTAATCGAAATACCCGCCGAGGCGCCGGATGGCGCGGGCGTAAGCGTCGATGGTCTTGGGTTGCAGGCCCTTCAGCTTCAGGTGTTTCAAGTGGCTGTCGTACTGCCGGGCAAAAGGCTCGGGGAAATCGTTCGTCATGCTGGTTTGTCCTCACGAAATGTTGCAGAATCGGTCCCTTCAAAACGAAGGAACCAACATCCAGGATAATTCGGAGGCAGCAGATTGAGGTCTTCTCCGCGTAGCGGCTTCGTTCAACAATCGCATCAACTCGGACTGCCCACAACGCTGTGCTTCGTGGGCAGCCGGTTATGCGTCACGTCAGGCCTCGAACCGAATGAAAGGTAAAGTGGATCCCTGAGTCAAGACAATAATGGCCTTGGTTTAAGCTGTACATTCGACTTCACATGCAGCTGGACGGCGCTGCCCCGTTTTTGACTTTGGTGTTGCTTCTGATCTTGTTTCTGCGGTGGAGGAATCCCCTGTGGAGCGTAGCGGAACAGGGGTGCCCTCCACCGCGCGCGGAAACTTATCGACGATCATGGCACCGCCACCGATCGCGGTTTGATGCACGACATCGGGCGTTTTGTCACCCAGAGACTGATGCGGACGCTCGCCGTTGTCCCCCAAGGAGATTTCCTGCGGGGCATGCTCCTCGTCAATCAGACCGCTGAGCAGAAGGTCGCTCTCATCAGACCAAGCTTGGGCTTACGTTGAGCATCGATTGTGGCGCGTGAGACGCCAGCCAGAACGCATTGCTGGACGAGTGCCACGGCATCATTGCGATCGATCCAGTCTTGTCGGGTCACGCAAGGCTGATCCCGGACTTTTTTTGAGCTAGTCGAGTTCCATCTTCAACTTGCCGATCTCGCTGTAGAGCAGCTCTGGCTCGCGGTGCGTGGCAACCGGCTTGGGGCCGCGCTTACCCTCAAACAGGGTCCTGGCCTGTTCCTGGATTGCCTTCTTCCACTGCCCGACCTGGACTGGATGTACCCCGTACTCCTGGCCGATCTCGTTGATCGTCTTCTTCACCCCACGTACCGCTTCCAGACCAACCTTGGCCTTGAACTCCGGGCTGCGATACTTCCTCGCCTTCGTTTCTCTCATTACGCCTTGCCCCTTATGACAGCGTCCAACTTAAACCGCTGTCTTGAAAACGGGGAACGCTATAAAGTGCGCAAGCGTGGGGTATCCGTGCGCGAAGCGTGGAGCACCACCAAGTCAGCGCATGGGCCATGGCGGCTGTCGAAGACGCTGGCATTAGCTTCCGCGCTACCATTACGCTTCTTCGAAACCTTAAAACTGCCCAGCCTTGCGCCACGTCAGGAATTCGATTCATCGAACCGCCGGATAAGTGATCCGTATGCCCGGTGGTATGGGAGGGAGGGGTCGCGAGACTTCTTCCTATCCCGATTGGGCGTCTAATTTGGAGTAACGCCATGGACAAACGAAAATATCTGGGGTCGTCTCAGAAAACGGAAAATAAAGCACGTTAAGCCGCTTGCAGTGATCGTAGCGGCCTGAATTTACCCGCGCCGATCTTGGCGCTGCTGCGCCAAAGGTAATCGCCGGTCAGGTTGATATGTTCCCAGCCCAACGGCGACAGGTACTGCAACAACGTGTCATCGACGGCATGGCCGTTCCCGCGCAGTGCGTTTGCCGCCCGCTCAAGATAGACCGTGTTCCACAGCACGATAGCAGCCGTCACCAGATTGAGGCCACTGGCCCGGTAGCGTTGCTGCTCGAAACTACGGTCGCGGATTTCGCCGAGGCGATTGAAGAACACGGCGCGGGCCAAGGCGTTACGTGCTTCACCCTTGTTCAGCCCAGCATTCACGCGGCGGCGCAACTCAACGCTTTGCAACCAGTCCAGAATAAACAGCGTGCGCTCGATGCGCCCCAACTCGCGCAGGGCGACGGCCAAGCCGTTCTGGCGCGGATAGCTGCCGAGCTTTCTCAGCATCAGCGAGGCAGTCACCGTGCCCTGCTTGATCGAGGTGGCCAACCGCAGGATTTCATCCCAATGTGCGCGAATGGCCTTGATGTTCAGTCGGTCGCTGCTGATCATCGGCTTGAGCGCGTCGTAACTGGCTTCGCCTTTTGGAATAAACACCTTTGTGTCGCCCAGATCGCGGATTCGCGGTGCAAAACGGAAGCCCAGCAGGTGCATCAAGCCGAAGACGTGATCGGTAAAGCCCGCCGTGTCGGTGTAGTGTTCCTCGATGCGCAAGTCGGACTCGTGATACAGCAGGCCGTCGAGCACATAGGTTGAATCGCGCACGCCCACGTTGACCACCTTGATGTGAAACGGCGCGTACTGGTCAGAAATGTGGGTGTAGAAAGTTCGCCCTGGGCTGCTGCCATATTTCGGGTTGATGTGACCTGTGCTCTCTGCTTTGCTACCGGTTCTGAAATTCTGGCCATCTGACGATGACGTAGTGGCGTCACCCCAATGTGCGGCAAAGGGATGCCGGAACTGCGCGTTCACCAACTCGGCCAGTGCTGTCGAATAGGTTTCGTCACGGATATGCCAGGCTTGCAGCCAAGACAGCTTGGCGTAGGTCGTGCCAGGGCAAGACTCGGCCATTTTGGTCAGACCCAGGTTGATCGCATCGGCCAGGACGGCGCACAGCAGCAGGTGCTTGTCCTTGGCCAGGTCGCCCGATTTCAGGTGTGCGAAGTGCCGGGTGAAACCCGTCCACTCATCCACCTCCAACAACAATTCGGTGATCTTGATGTGCGGCAGAGACATCGCCGTCTGGTCGATCAGCGCCTGCGCGGTGTCGGGCACCGCCGCATCCAGCGGCGTGATCTTCAAGCCGGACTCGGTGATGATGGCGTCCGGCAAGTCGTTGGCCAGCGCCATGCGGTTGACGGCAGCAAGCTACGCTTCCAGCAGCGTCAGCCGCTCGTGCAGGTACTTGTCGCAGTCGGTGGCCACGGCCAGTGGCAATTCACTGGCCTGCTTGAGGCTGGCGAATTTCTCGGGCGGCACCAGGTAGTCCTCGAAGTCCTTGAACTGGCGCGATCCCTGTACCCAGATGTCGCCAGAACGTAGCGCGTTCTTCAGTTCCGACAACGCGCACAACTCGTAGTAGCGCCGGTCGATACCGGCGTCGCTCATCACCAGTTTCTCCCAGCGTTTCTTGATGAAGCCGGTCGGGGCCTCGTTGGGCACCTTGCGGGCGTTGTCGGCATTCATGCCGCGCAGCACCTCGATGCCTTCGAGCACATCCTTGGCGGCAGGCGCAGCCCGCAGCTTGAGCACGGCCAGGAATTCCGGCGCGTAGCGGCGTAGCGTGGCGTAGCTCTCACCAATGCGGTGCAGGAAGTCGAAGTCTTCAGGCTGTGCGAGCTTCTGCGCCTCGGTGACGCTTTCGGCAAAGGCATCCCAGGACATGACGGTTTCGATGGCGGCGAACGGATCAGCGCCGCTTTGTTTAGCTTCGATCAGTGCCTGACCGATGCGCCCATACATGCGTACCTTGGCATTGATCGCCTTGCCGGATGCCTGGAACTGCTGCTGATGTTTGTTCTTGGCTGCGTTGAACAGCTTGCCCAGAATACGGTCGTGCAGGTCGATGATTTCGTCAATGACGGTGGCCATGCCCTCGATGGCGAGCGCAACCAAGGTGGCATAGCGCCGTTGCGACTCGAACTTAGCCAGGTCGGCAGGCGTCATCTGCCCGCCCTCGCGGGCGATCTTGAGCAGGCGATTCTGGTGAACCAGCCGCTCAATTCCTGCGGGCAGATCGAGGGCTTGCCAGGCTTTGAGACGTTCGATGTGTTCGAGCATGTGGCGCGAATTTGGCTTGACTGGGGACTGGCGCAGCCAAGCCAGCCAGGTTGTCTTGCCGTTGTCGCGGCGTTTCAGCAGGTCGTCGAGGCGACGGCGGTGTGCGTCCGACAGCGGCTCGGACAGTGTTTCGTAAATGCGCCGGTTGGCGCGGGTGATCGCCTCGGCACTGGCGCGCTCAATGGCGTTGATCGCTGGCAGAATGACCGACTGCCGCCGTAGGTGTTCAATCAAGGCACTGGCCAGCACGATGCCTTTGTCGGTCTGCATCGCCAGCTCGGTCAACGTGTGTACTGCCTGCCGATAGTGGCTCATGGTGAAGGACTGGAAGCCGAACACCGTTTGCAGCTCGGCCAAGTGCTCGCGCCGGGTCTGTTCTCGCTGCCCGTACTCGTTCCAGCTTTCGACGCCAACCTTGAGCTGATCGGCGACCAGTTTCAGCAAGGGCGGAAACGGCGGTTGATCGACGCCAAGGATGATGCCGGGAAACCGCAGGTAACAAAGCTGCACGGCAAAGCCTAATCGGTTTGCTGGCCCGCGCCGTTGCCGGATGAGGGACAGGTCGGTTTCGCTGAAGGTGTAATACCGGATCAGGTCGTCCTTGGTGTCCGGCAACGCCAGCAGGTTTTCCCGCTCGGCGGCGGACAAGATGGAACGACGTGGCATAGCTATCCAGTTCTCAGATATTGATACAGGGTTTCGCGGCTGATGCCATAGTCGCGGGCGACCGCTGCCTTTTGCTCACCCTCTGCAATGCGGCGTTTCAGTTCAACAATTTGCGGTTCGCTCAGGGACTTTTTCCGGCCCCGGTACGCGCCGCGCTGCTTGGCTAGCGCAATACCTTCACGCTGTCGCTCCCGAATCAAGGCACGCTCGAACTCGGCAAACGCGCCCATCACCGACAGCATGAGATTCGCCATCGGCGAGTCTTCGCCGGTGAAGGTCAGGCTTTCCTTGACGAACTCGATGCGCACGCCGCGCTTCGTCAGCTTTTGCACCAAGCGGCGCAAGTCGTCCAAGTTGCGGGCCAGCCGATCCATGCTATGCACCACCACCGTGTCGCCGTCGCGCACAAATGACAGCAAGGTGTCGAGTTCTGGGCGCTGGGTGTCTTTGCCCGATGCCTTGTCGACAAACACCTTGTCCACTTGGACTTGTTCAAGTTGCCGATCCGGGTTCTGGTCGAAGCTGCTGACCCGGACATAGCCGATACGTTGACCTTTCAAGACGCCTCCGATGCTGAATGTGTCAGGAAAGAATCTATGACGTTTGGTGGCATGCGTCAATAAATTGCAAACCAGAGCCTATTCTGACGCTGTATGTGCGGAGTTCCTGACATCAGGATAGGGTATAGCCCAATCTGACACCGGAAGAACCTCCAGCACAGATGAGGGTTCCCCGGATAGTCTCAGCCGTCAGCCCATCAGCACCTGAACCAACTGGTTTCCTTCCGGCGTGGACCAACTGCCGGCCAGTTCAGCGATCAGCTGATTGGTGGTGGTCAGCGTCACGCCGGCCCGCTCCATGCGGCGCAGCGCGATCTCATCAGCCATTTTGGTTGGCGAACCGCCGGCATCGGCAACGACCTGCACTTCGTAGCCCTGGCTGACCAGACTCAACGCCGGGTAGACCGTGCAGACATCATTGGTCACACCGGCCAGGATCAGCCGCTGGCGCCCGGTAGCCTTGACGGCAGCGGCGAACTGCTCGTCGTCCATTGCATTGACAATGCCCAGACGCTTGATACGGGCGGCAAACTCGGCTGGCAGGATGGTTTCAAATTCGCCCAGCAGCGGACCTTGAGCTGCCTCTTCCATGCTGGATGTCAGCACGGTCGGCAACTTCAGGATCCGGGCTGCTTTGGCCAGGATCAGCGCATTGCGCTTCATTTCGTCGAAGGTGGCGGAGGTGACCCAGCCCATCGTGCCGACCTGGTGGTCGATCAGTAGCAGGGCAGCGTTGTCGCCGGTGAATCTCTGGAAAGTCATGGTTATTTCTCCTTGGGGTTAAATGGAATACACAGGCATATTCCGGGCTTAGGCATGATCTGTCGACGCAATTGGGGAATCCAACGTGCCGAAATCACCGTGTTGGTAAGCCGCGATGGCGGCGGCGAGCGCCTCGGTCGAAGCGAGTGCCATCGGCCCTTGCCAATGCACTGGTTGGCGCAGAGGCGAACCAGCGAACAGCACGGCCTTGACACTTCCTTGCGTGGCGGCGAGCGTGATTGCCTGCGCTGTCGCTTGCGCCGGAAAGGCCGGTAGCGTGAACTTGTCGAGTTCGTAGTGCTGGCCGTTGACCGCCAACTTGCCGTAGATCGGCATGACGAAAACGCTCTGCCCGGCCGGAATGGGTACCGACAGTTCGGCGCCTGCATCGAGCGCAATATCAAGCAAGGTGACCTCGGTCGGCGGCTTCAGCGGCGAGCGTGTTTCGCCAAAGCTGCCGAGCGGTACGCGAATTATGACGCCCGGCAACTGCACAACCGGCACGTCCTCCGGCGCTAGACTCAGCGCGCGTGGCGCGTCACCTTGCCGTTCGCCGGCAAGATTGACGAAGATTTGCAGCATATGGACGGTCTTGCCTGTCTCGGCAGGAAATTCTTCATGCATCACGCCGCGGCCAGCGGCGGTCCAGTGCAGGCCGCCCGGTTGGATCAGGTTATGGTGGCCAAGCGAATCGCGGTTGTCGACACCGGTTTCCGCATCGAGGAACAGGTACGAGACTGCCGAGAAGCCGGCATGCGGATGCGGCGGAAAGGTAGTTGCGCTGATCCAGGCATGATCGACCCCGAGGAAGGGATCGATCGGCTCGGCCGTCTGGCCGCCACGCAGCGAGTAGGCGCGGAAGTGGCTGCCGATATTCATCTGCTGCAGGCGGGCGATGGTCGGTGTCATGGTGATATCCATCACAGCACCGCGCTGACGTTCAAGGTCGGATAGTCGGTATAGCCCTGGGCGCCGGGGGAGTAGAACGTATTCTTGTCCGGTGCGTTGAGCGACGCGCCTTGGCGGAAGCGCTCGGGCAAGTCCGGATTGGCGAGGAAGGTCGTACCGAACACCGCCGCGTCGGCCCGGCCTTCGGCAATCAATGCCTCGGCACGGGCCTGGTCAAGACCGCCGCCTATCAGGTAGGCGCCGTTGAAACGCGGGCGCAGTAACGCGTGATAATCGGTGCTGGTGCCGAACAGGGCAACGTGCAGGTAGGCGAGCTTGAGTTCGCGCAGTTGCTCGACCAGATAGGTATAAGTCTCTTGCGGCGTCGCATCGACGATGTCGTTGAAACCCATTTCCGGCGAAATCTTGATGCCGACGCGATCACCACCGGCTTCGGCAACCATCGCCGCCAGGACTTCCAGAACGAAGCGCGCGCGGTTAGCCACCGAACCACCGTATTGGTCCGCGCGCTGGTTGCTGCCCGAGGAGAGAAATTGTTCCGGCAGGTAACCCGACGCGGCATGCAACTCGACGCCATCGAAGCCGCCTGCCAACGCCCGGCGTGTCGCCTGGCGGTAATCCGCAACGATGCCGGTGATTTCGGCGATTTCCAGCGCACGCGGCATCATGAATTCTTCCATCCCGGCACCGGTCCAGGCCTGCCCGGCTGGCTTGACGGCAGACGGTGCCACAGGCTGCGCGCCGGCCGGGAGCAATGATGGATGCGAGATTCGCCCGCAGTGCATCAACTGCATAAAGATGCGGCCGCCCCGCGCATGGACGGCCTCGGTGACTTGCTTCCAGGCGGCGATCTGGGCCTCGGTCTCTATACCCGGCGTCCGGACATACCCCTTGCCCATGGCGCTGGGATAGACGCCCTCGGTGATGATCAGGCCGGCGCTGGCGCGCTGGGCATAGTAAGTGACGGACAAATCGCTGGGCACTCCGGCGTCATCGGCGCGCGAACGGGTCATTGGTGCCATGACCAGACGATTGGGCAATATCTGGCCGCCGATTTGGACAGAGGTGAATAGTTGCGTCATGCGGAACTCCTTGTTGGTGACTGGAGATCATCATGAACCGATGCGCGTTCAGGATAAATACGGCAAAATACAATTCATTGATCCATTTTTGGCGCAATAATCATGAAACTTTTGAACGACATGGCGCTCTTCGTTGAGGTCGCCAAAGCGATGAGTTTTCGCGGTGCGGCCGACGCGATCGGCGTGCCGAACTCCACCTTGTCCCGACGCGTTAGCGCGCTGGAGAAGGCAATCGGACTACGGCTGCTGCATCGCACGACGCGCAAGATCGAGCTGACCGAAGCCGGACAGCTCTATTTCGAACGCTGCAAGCGCATCGTCGATGAAGCCAGTCTGGCCCACGAACAACTCGGCGAAATGCTGGCCCAGCCAAGCGGGGTCTTGCGCGTTTCGATGCCGGAAGGTTTCGCCAACATCTTCCTGGCACCGCTAATCGCAGAATTTGCCCGCGACTATCCGGGCATCAGCTTTGAGTTCGATCTAAGCCCTCGGCCGGTCGATCTGGTCAGCGAACCGGTCGATGTGGCGATACGCATGGGCGAGCCGCCGAGTTCAAACCTGATCGCCCGGCAACTTGCCCGCCTGCCGCGCTATCTCTACGCTTCGCCCGACTACCTGGCCGTTGCCGGCGAGCCGCTGGAACCGGCCGATCTCGCTCGCCATGAGTGCATCCGACTGAGAACCGCGCAGTCCGACACGTGGGCCTTACTGCAAGGCAACGAGAAGGTAGAGGTCACGGTCGGCGGCCGCTTTCTGCTCAACAGTGTTGGCATGATTCAACGTCTTGCCACGCTTCATATGGGAATTGCGGTGCTGGCCAAAGATATCGTTACGGACGACGTGGCCAGCGGGCGACTGCGGCGCGTGCTGGCGGACTGGCAGGCGACGCCGATACCCGTCTACGCCATTACCGAGACGCGCCTGCTACCTGCGAAGACGCAGCGCTTCATTGATTTCTTGCGAGAGCATCTGGGAGGAATGAAGAGCGCTTAGCGTGCTTTATTTTCCGAATTCTGAGACGACCCCTATCTGCTGGATCAACTTGAGCAAAAGATCAGCGACTTTGAAAAAGACTCAACGCAACACAAGACTCTGTATCGCCGATTGCGCTATGCTGTATTCATGCTTACATCGATTTCGGCGGTACTCGCAGGTTTGGCTCATCCCATTACACACAACTTCAACACCTCTGCGTAACATGCTGACTTTACAAGAAATGCTGGGTGGATGTGATGGGTTGGGCAGCGGAAGAATTCAAGGCGATCGACCTGGGCGACCGGCGTCTGGACAAGCGCACGGTGCTGCTGGCGGAGCGCATGGCAGCCAATCCGATGGCCAGTATCCCGCAAGCCTGCGGCGGCTGGGCGGAAACCCAGGCGGCGTATCGTTTTTTTGCGCAGGACGACATCGAATGGGAAGCCATCCTGGCCTCGCACTGGGGAAGCGCCGAAACGCGCATGCGGGTGCATCCGGTGGTGCTGTGCATCCAAGACACCACGGAACTCGACTTCAATGGTCAGCGCATTGCCGGTCTGGGGCCGCTCTCGTATGAAGCCCAACGCGGGATGTACGTGCATTCCACCTACGCGGTCAGTCCGCAGCGTGAACCCTTGGGTGTTCTGGACGCCTGGATGTGGGCACGCGAACCCAAGGACGCGAGCGGCCAACGAGGTGGCCTGCTGGAAAGCACCCGCTGGACGGAGGGCTACACCCGCATCGCGGAGTTGGCGAGCAGCATGCCGGACACCCGGCTGGTGTATGTGGCGGATCGGGAGGCGGACATCGTGGCCCTGATGGTGCAAGCCCGCGAGCTGGGGCATCCCGCCGACTGGCTGATTCGTTCCCAGCACAATCGGGCGCTTCCCGAGGGCGGCAAGCTGTGGACTGAGGTCCTGGCCAGCGAAGCGCTCGGCGGCATCCGCTTCACGATGCCTTCGCGGCAAGGACAGAAGGCGCGGGACGTTCGGCAACGAGTCTGGGCAAAGCGGGTGACGGTCTCCGACGGCAAGGGGAGCCGGATCGAGGTGAGTTGTCTGGTGGCGCGAGAAGAAAGTGCCCCGAGGGCGTGAAGCCGGTGGAATGGCGGCTGCTGACCAATCGGCCGATTAACTCTTTCGAAGCGGCGACCGAACTGATCGACTGGTACCGGGCGCGCTGGGAGATCGAACTGTTCTTCCATGTCCTCAAGAACGGCTG
This sequence comes from Candidatus Dechloromonas phosphoritropha, assembly GCA_016722705.1. Lineage (NCBI taxonomy): Bacteria > Pseudomonadati > Pseudomonadota > Betaproteobacteria > Rhodocyclales > Azonexaceae > Dechloromonas > Candidatus Dechloromonas phosphoritropha. The sequence goes on from JADKGN010000001.1 coordinate 424,338, forward strand.
CCGCGTAGAGGCGTTGCAGTTGAGCACCGTGGCGCGGCTGGAACGGGCGCTGGCGCTGTTCATGGTGGTGGCTTGGCGGATTGCCCGACTCATGCGCCTGGGCCGTACCTGCCCAGACCTGGATGCGGCCTTGCTGTTCGAGCAGGACGAATGGCAAGCGGCTTACATCCTGAATCGGAAGAAGGTGCCCAAGACGCCGCCCAGGCTCAATGAAGTGGTGCGCTTGGTGGCGATGCTTGGCGGATTTCTGGCCCGCAAGGGCGATGGCGAGCCAGGGGTGAAGACCCTTTGGCTTGGCCTTCAACGCGTCGTCGATTTCGCCGCCGGGATCAGATTCGCGAGAGAGGCTCATGCGTTATGACGCGAGTTCAACTTCAAAGTGTAATTTTGAATAATTTGTGTGTAATGGAATGGGTTTGGCTATCAAGCTTCCTGAATTTAGCTCGGCCATTAGCGTCGCCATTGTGCTTGTCTCAGCTGCTGTCGGCGTCATTACCTCAATTGAAGGACTTCGAAAGCCAGCGGAGCTTTGGATTCATGAGCGAACAACCTTTTACGCGCTAATGGACCTTAAACGCGAAATGGAGTTCAAGCTTGACGAGAACAGTCCCCATGAGGTGATTGAGAAATACTTCTTCAGGTTGCAGGAGCTTCTAGGTGCATCTGGGGAAAAATGGAATCGCCATATTGCTGGTGTTCAGCATACCCATAACGCCGAACCTGGCGCTCCCGAGGAGGCGTCGCAAGCGGCATGCCCCAGAGCTAGCACGTTGAAGCTATAGAAAAACCAGTTTTCGCGAAAAATGCCACTCAATTTTGCTGAGCGGGGTTTTCTACATTTCCGTTAGGCCCTTACTGCCGGATGCCTCCAGCATCCGTTTCAAGCAGCAGGTCATTTGCTGCTCAACATGATGAAGAGGAGAATCTCAATGAACTTGATCCTGGAATGGAACAACATCCTGCTCGAAGCCATTCGCAACGTCGGCAAGCTGCCGCTAGCCAGTCCCGACCGTGAACGCGGAGGCCCACCCCAGGTGGCACGCTCAATCGGCATCGTCTATACCGCTGTGTACGACGCCTGGAGCGCCTACGATGCCGTGGCCAAGCCGGTGCGCCGCACCATGCCACGCAAACCTGTGGCCCAGCACACCGAAGCCAACCGCCGCAAAGCCATCAGCCAGGCGGCTTACCGTGCCCTCATCGACCAGTTCCCACCCGCCATCTATGAAGGTGGCTTCCGCCCCAACTACGAAACCATGCTGACCGCACAGCTTGCCAAGGACGGCATCACCATCGGCGGCTCCACGCCAGCACCGGTCGACGTCGGTAACCAGGCGGCCGACGACGTGCTGGCCTTCCGCCACAGCGACAACTCCAACCAGGCCAACCTGTACGCTGACACCACCGGCTACGCGCCGATGAACAAGCCCATGGCGGTGCTGCTACCCGCGCCGGTCGACGCGATCGACTACCCCGGTCGCTGGCAGGCGCTGACTTACCTAAACAGCGCACATGAAGCCAAGACACCCAAGTTCATCTGTCCGCACTGGGGCCAGGTCAAACCCTTCGCCCTCACCAGCGGCAGCCAGTTCCGCCCGACCACGGGTCCGCAGTCGCCTCTGAGCCAGGGCTACCTGGACCAGGCCAAGCACGTGATGGACATTCAGGAGAGGCTCACGCCCGAGCAGAAAGTGATTGCCGAGTACTGGGCCGACGGCCCCAACTCCGAACTGCCGCCAGGCCATTGGACCGAATTTGCCGCTTTCGTCGTGGCGCGCGACGGCCTGGACCTCAACCAGTCCGTCAAGCTCTACCTCGCGCTGGCCAACGCCATCTTCGATGCGAGCATTGCGACCTGGGACGCCAAGAAGGCGTTCGACTACGTGCGCCCGGTCACCGCAATCCGCCACCTGTTCCGTGGCAGGCGCGTGCTCGGGTGGGCTGGTGCCGGCAAGGGAACGCAGGAAATCCTTGGCGAAACCTGGAAACCGTTCCAGGTACCCAGCTTCCCCACCCCGCCTTTCTGCGAATTCACCTCGGGCCACAGCGGCTTCTCCATGGCCGCTGCCACCGTGCTCAAGAACTTCACCGGTAGCGACGGATTCGGCTTCTTCTACGCACAGGATGTACCGCTCAAGGCCGACCCCACCGAACCCGTGACCGACGTGGTGCTGCACTGGCCTACCTTCACCTCGGCCGCGCGTGAGGCTGGAGAGTCTCGCCTATATGGCGGAATCCATTTCTATGAAGGTAATGTTGTTGGCCTCGATATTGGGGAGAAAGTAGGCAATGCCGCCTACGCAAAGGCGCAGGACTTGTGGTCGGGCGCGTAAAGGGCCTAGAAAGTCGTTCCACCGGACCTGCGTAAACAGCCGAGCAGGTCCGGTAAATTCCAACGTTAAAGCTGTAGAAAAACCCATTTTCAAGCTGAGATCCGCCAAAAAAAAGTTGTAGCAACGTTCTGCGTCATTTTTCATTTTCATGCTTTTCAGCTGGTCGTCGGCAACCGGGTCCCGGGTCGGGCCATGGCACTTTCCTGGTTTTAACTCCAGGATTGAGCCTTGTCATTCCGTATGGCTAACGGCACGATGCGGTCAGGGTACATATTTTTCTACAGCTTCGTTGGGGGCATCTGCCACAGACGGCACCTGGAAAATCCATTCAAGTCTTCAAGCGCCGCCTCATCACTGTCGCGGATAGTTAAAGTCTCTGGAAATACCTTGCCGCGTGGATCGTTATGTTGCTGGTATCCATCGCCAATGGCGCTGTGCGCGCTCTCGTCTATGGTGGATACATGAGTAAACCGGCGGCCCACCAGATCGCGACCGTCATCGGCATTCTGCTGTTCGGCATGCTCATCCGGGCGTTCGTTCATCGGTTTCCCGTCTGTCTGCAGCTGGTATGCCATTTTCATTGACCTGCTCTGGATGGCGATGACCATCGCCTTCTAGTTTCTTTTCATTCACTTCGTTGGCGGTCATTCCTGGTCGGCGTTGCTTGCCAACTACAATCTTCGGGAAGGCAGGATGTGGATCTTCGTCCCGCTTTGGGTGGCCGTGGCGCCTTACGTGTATTTCCGTTTCCGCCAGCGGCACCTTCAGGCTAAACTTTGAACATTCAGCAATCAACAGGAGAAAGAAATGTCCAGTGTCGGTTACCACGAACCCGTAGAAGAACTGTCCGATGCAACGCGCGACATGCACCGTGCCATCGTTTCGCTGATGGAGGAACTGGAGGCTATCGACTGGTACAACCAGCGCGCCGATGCCTGCAAGGACAGCGAACTCAAGGCAATTCTCGAACACAATCGCGACGAGGAAAAGGAACACGCAGCCATGGTGCTGGAGTGGATTCGCCGTCGCGACCCGAGTTTCTCGAAAGAGCTCAAGGATTATGTGTTCACCGACAAGCCAATTGCCCACAAGTAGTCAGCGCGGCTACTAAGCGGATCGCCACAGGATTATGCCTATCCACGGACTGGCGCACTACAACATCCGCGCCGAACGCGCACTGATGGAAGTTCTGCGCGATTTCTACGTAGCAGTCGTCGGACTGCAGGAGGGTTCGCGGCCACTAGCTTCCTTCGGCTACTGGCTATACGCGGGCGAACGGGATGTCCTGCATCTCTCGGAAACCGTCTCGGGCGAAACGCGGCGTAGCGGCTCGGACCGGGCCTTCGACCACGTGGCTTTCGAATGCGAAAACTGGCCGGAATTCCAAAGCCGGCTTGAACGCCATGCGATCAAATTCGTCGAACGCGGTGGTCAGGGCAATGTCCGGCGCCAGGTCTTTTTACGTGACCCGGCAGGCAACGGCATCAAACTGGGCTTTCCGCCCGCCACCGCCTAAATCCGCCTGAATAAAACCCGGCTACTCGCCGACGATATCAACCCCGGCTGGCGGCGTAAACTGGAAAGTTGTCGCCGGCAGTGCCGGATTGCGTTCGAGGTTCGTGAAGCGGATATGGGTCGTCTGGCCGAAGCTGTCGTAAAGTTCCATGGCATGCAGGTCCTTGCCGGCAAAGCCGAGGCGAACTTTCTCGAAGCCACTGTCGCCGGCCTTGGGCGTCGCCTCGACCCAGTTCATTTCATTCGCCGTGCCCGCTTCCACAAGCGTGAAATTCTTTTCCAGTTCGTTGCTGCCGGCGAGTAGCGCCGCCGGGGAACCGCTGATCGCCTGCCCGGCCTGGCGCACCGTGATCTGCTTGAGCTCGGTATCGTAAATCCAGATTTTCTCACCATCGCCGACGATCAGCTGCGGGTAAGGCTTCTGGATATCCCAGCGCAACTTACCAGGCCGCGAGATGGCGACGATGCCCGACGACTGCTGTGGCTTGCGCCCGTTCTTGCCGATCACCAGTTGCGAGAAATCGGCCTTGAGCGTGCGCGTGCTGCCGAGGAACTGGTGCAACTGATCAATCGCTCCGGCCACGGCAAACAGCGGGAAAAAAGCGACTGTTGCGGTCAACAGCGTTTTTGCGGCAAATTTCATTCGGCTTCGCGGCGGGCCAGGACTTCGCGCCCTCCCCGTCCGTCCATCGATGACACCAGTCCGGCCTTTTCCATCGCCTCGATCAGGCGCGCCGAACGGTTGTAGCCGATGCGCAAGTGACGCTGGACGAGCGAGATTGAGGCGCGCTTGTTCTTGAGTACGATCTCGACCGCCTGGTCGTAGAGCGGATCGCTTTCCGCGTCGCCGCCATTGCCGCCACCCTCGCCGGCTTCCTCGTCGTCGCCGGCGGCACCATTCAGGATATCCTCGACATACTCTGGCGCGCCGAGAGTTTTCAGGTGCTCGACGACACGATGCACTTCGTCATCGGAAACAAAGGCACCGTGGACACGGGTTGGGTAGCCGGTGCCGGGTGCCAGATAAAGCATGTCACCCTGCCCAAGCAGCGCTTCAGCACCCATCTGGTCGAGAATGGTGCGCGAATCGATCTTGCTCGACACCTGGAACGAAAGCCGCGTCGGGATGTTGGCCTTGATGAGGCCGGTGATGACATCGACGCTCGGACGCTGCGTCGCCAGCACGAGGTGGATGCCCGAAGCCCTGGCCTTCTGCGCCAGACGGGCGATCTGCTCCTCGACCTTCTTGCCGACCACCATCATCAGGTCGGCCAGTTCATCGATGATGACGACGATGTACGGCATGAACTTCAGCGGCTCGGGCGTTTCCGGCGTCAGGGTCAGCGGGTTCGGGATGTGCTGGCCGTGCTTTTCGGCTTCCTTGATCTTGTGGTTGAGGCCGGCGATGTTGCGCACGCCCATCGCCGACATCAGCTTGTAGCGTTTCTCCATCTCGGTCACGCACCAGTGCAGCGCGTTGGCCGCCTGCTTCATGTCGGTGACGACCGGCGCCAGCAAGTGCGGGATGCCCTCGTAGATCGATAACTCGAGCATTTTCGGGTCAACCATGATCAGGCGCACATGATCCGGCCCGGCCTTGTAGAGCATCGACAGGATCATCGCATTGACGCCGACCGACTTGCCCGAGCCGGTTGTCCCGGCGACCAGCAGGTGCGGGGTCTTGGCCAGGTCGGCGACCACCGGCTGGCCTCCGATGTCCTTGCCGAGACAGACAGTGAGCGGACTGCTCATGTCGTTGTAGAGCTTGCTCGAAATGATCTCGGACAGCTTGACCATCTGCCGCTTGGGGTTCGGTAGTTCGAGCGCCATGCACGACTTGCCGGGTACCGTCTCGACGACGCGGATCGACACCATGGCCAGCGCACGCGCCAGATCACGCGCCAGATTGACAATCTGCGCGCCCTTGACGCCCACTGCCGGCTCGATCTCGTAACGGGTGATGACCGGCCCCGGCAGCGCCGCCAGCACCTTGACCTGGACACCGAAGTCGGCAAGCTTGCGCTCGATCAGGCGCGAGGTGTATTCCAGTGTTTCCGGGCTGACCGTCTCCGCAGCCGGAGGCGCCGGGTCGAGCAGGTGCAACGGCGGCAGTTGCCCGCCGATGATGATCTCGGGGAACAGATCGACCTGCTTTTCGCGCTCGATCCGCTTTTCGGCCTTCTTCGAAACCGGCACCTCGGGCGCCGTCTTCTCGATGATGATTGGTTCGTGCAGTTCGCCGCGACGCTTCTCGACCTCGACCTTTTCCTCGCGCTGCTGGGCAACTTCGCGGCCAATCCGGCGATCACGCCAGACATCTAGCAGGCCATAAAATGACCTGGAGATGACCTCGAGGGCCGCGCCCACCCGCTCGAATGCCCACAGCCAGGACATCCCGGAAAATATGCTCCAACCCACCGCCATCGCCGCCAGCAACAGCAGGGTCGAGCCGGTGTACCCCAGGAGGTGTGCCAGCAGGCGACTCGCCTCGATCCCCAGCAGGCCGCCCGGCAACAGTGGCAACTCGACCTTGAGCGTATGGAAGCGCAGCGCCTCAAGCGCCGAACTGGCGACCAGCAGCAGCAGGAAGCCGGCCAAGGCGATGTACAGGGGACGCCGGTCAACCTTGCGGAGCGGCGAATGAAGGCGCCGAAACCCCCACCAGATCACCATCACCAGCAGGACAATCCACCACCAGGCGGAAAACCCGAACAGGTAGAGCATCAGGTCGGCTAGCCAGGCACCAAAATGGCCGGTCGGATTAAGCAGAGTTCCCGAAACGACCGCATGCGACCAGCCCGGGTCGTCCTTGTGGTAACCCCAGAGCGCCATCGACAGGAACAGGGCGACGGCCCCCAGTCCCAGCCAGCGCGACTCGTGCAACAGGTTGCCGATCTTCTCCGGCAACTGGCTGGAAGCTGCGCGGTCGGCGGTCCGGACACCCACGTTCAGGTTCCGACAATCGTTATGCGGTCACCTTCGCTGATGATGTATCCGCCAACCTCGAGGTCGCGCATCACCTTGCTGACCATTTCGCGCGAAGCGCCGATCATGCGAGCCATGTCTTGCTTGGAGATCTTCTGCCTGACCACCCGCTTGCCGCTTTCTTCTTCGGACATATCAAGCAGCAGGCGGGCGACGCGGCCATAGACGTCGAGCAGCGCCAGGCTTTCGATATTGCGGTCGGCTTCGCGCAGCCGGCGCACCAGAATCTGCATCAGCTTTTGCATGACCTGGAAGTTGTCTTGCATGCAGCGCTGGAATTCTTGCTTGCCGAGGGTCAGCAGTTCGCAGGGTTCGACGGCGACGACATTGGCCGACCGCGGGCTGCCGTCGATCAGGCCCATTTCTCCGAAAAATTCACCCGGACTCAGCCAGGCGAGAATGATCTCGCGACCTTCCTCATCGAAATTGGTCACCTTGGCGCGACCGGTGAGCAGGACGATCAGGGTCTCCGCGTCTTCACCCGCGCGCACGACCTGCTCGCCACGAGCGGCGCGCCGACGCATCGCCGCTTTCGACAAGCGCTCCAGTTCTCTCTCATCGAGGCCCGAGAAGAGCGGTATGTTGCGCAGGACCACCAGACTCAAGCCAACATTTGTTGAGGACATAAAGCATTTCCCTTCATGGAGTTACGCGAGGATTATAAACTCAATTCGAAAAGTACGAGAGAAAGGGCGAAAAATCGGGCCATGGTTGGGGGATATAATTTTGCCAATTACCACTATCGAGAATCGCCATGCCCCAAGGACCCAGTCACAACCGCCTCATCATCCTCGGTTCCGGCCCCGCCGGTTACACCGCTGCGGTCTATGCCGCCCGCGCCAACCTCAAACCCGTTCTGATTACTGGCCTGGCCCAGGGCGGCCAGTTGATGACGACGACCGATGTCGACAACTGGCCGGCCGATGCCGACGGCGTCCAGGGTCCCGACCTGATGGCGCGTTTCGAGGCACACGCGCGGCGCTTCGATACCGAGATCGTATTCGACCATATCCACACCGCGCAACTGACGCAGAAGCCATTCACGCTGATCGGCGATGCCGGCACCTACACCTGCGACGCGCTGATCATCGCCACCGGCGCCTCGGCCCAGTATCTCGGCCTGCCCTCCGAAGAAGCCTTCATGGGCAAGGGCGTTTCCGCCTGCGCCACCTGCGACGGTTTCTTCTATCGCAACAAGCCGGTCGCCGTCGTTGGCGGTGGCAACACGGCGGTCGAGGAAGCGCTCTATCTGACCAACATCGCCAGCCATGTCACGCTGATCCACCGCCGCGACAAGTTGCGCTCGGAAAAGATTATGCAGGACAAGTTGTTCGAGAAGGAAAAGGCCGGAAAGGTCACGATCCTGTGGGACAGCGTTCTGGATGAGGTGCTGGGCGACGATTCCGGCGTCACCGGTCTGCAGGTCAAGAACGTCAAGAACGGCGCAACGCACAAGGTGGACGTGCATGGCATCTTCATCGCCATCGGCCACAAGCCGAACACCGATATCTTTGCCGGCCAGTTGAAAATGGAAGACGGTTACATCGTGACCGAGGCCGGCCGCCAGGGCAACGCGACGCAGAGCAGCGTCACCGGTGTCTACGCCGCCGGCGACGTGCAGGACCATGTCTATCGCCAGGCCTGCACCTCGGCCGGCAGCGGCTGCATGGCGGCGCTCGATGCCGAACGCTACCTCGATAACTTCGTCTGATAAGTCATCAGACTTGATCGACCCAGACGATCTCGCAGCTTTTCGCGCCGCGGTGGCGGATGCGCGGCCGCTGCCGGCATCGGATCGCGTTCATCTCAGTGGCCCGATGCCGTCGCCGCGCCCGCTGCAACGCCTGGCCGACGAGCAGGCGGCGCTGCGTGAAAGCCTGCACGGACCGATCACCCTGCTGGACCGGCTCGAAGGGGGTGACGAGCCGAGCCATCGGCGTAGTGGTATCGCCAACAGCGTGCTGCGCGATCTGCGGCGCGGACGCTGGGCCGTGCAGGACGAGATCGACCTGCACGGCCTGAACCGCGATGAGGCGCGTAGCAACCTGGCAGCCTTTCTCGCCAAATCCCTGAAACAGGGCCGGCGCTGTGTGCGCATCGTTCACGGCAAGGGACACGGCTCGCCAGGCAGGGAGGCCGTGCTCAGGCGCCTGGTACGCGGCTGGCTGGTGCAGAAAAGCGAAGTTCTGGCCTACTGCCAGGCAAAGCCCCAGGATGGGGGCGAAGGAGCGGTCATCGTGCTGCTGCGCACGCAAAGGAAACCTGCCTCACCATCCTGAGAGACGGCTTCCCCGCGATTCTGTTTCTGGCTCTCCACAAATCAATGCTTGAAGAGATCAGGGTCGTCAACCCAGTCCCAGGCCGTTCCTGGCGAGTCATTTGGCGTCAGCCTCAGGGCACCGTGCGCCGTAGCCAGATGAAAGATTTCCAGCGCCACATCGTGCGGGAAACCCTCGCGTCCAGGGCGATCGGTGACCATCAGGTCCGTTAGATAGGCGTCCAGCCCGGCCTTGCCCCACAACGCGACGACCCTTGCAAGGATCCGCGGAAACCGCTGCTCAATAAGCACCGGGTAGATTCCGGATTCCGGCCCGAGCAACTCCAGCAGCTTCCCCTTGAGCGCGGGGATATCAAAATCTTCCTGGTCATCCATGACAATGCTCTCCGAATCAGATTGCCGCCTCGCCGGTCTCACCGGTACGGATACGCACCACCTGCTCGACCGGCGTGACGAATATCTTGCCGTCGCCGATCTTGCCGGTGCGGGCAGCCTTGATGATGGCATCAATGGCGGCATCCGTGTGCTCGGACTTGACGACGATTTCGATCTTGATCTTGGGCAGGAAATCGACCACGTATTCGGCACCGCGATAAAGCTCGGTGTGGCCTTTCTGGCGTCCGAAACCCTTGACTTCGGTGACCGTCAGGCCGGTGATGCCGATTTCCGACAGCGCTTCGCGCACTTCGTCGAGCTTGAACGGCTTGATGATGGCTTCGATCTTCTTCATGTCCTGCTTCCTGTTCGATTCGGCTATTCAAAATTCGTCATGGTAACGGTTGGTAATAGGATACCGCCAATCCTTGCCAAAACCACGCGGCGTGATGCGAATTCCGACCGGCGCCTGGCGCCGCTTGTATTCGGCGATGCGCAACAGGCGGACGACCCGGCGCACCGCTTCTTGCGGCAAGCCGGCGGCGATGATCTCGCGCGGACTCCGGTCTTCTTCCATGTAGGCGCGGACGATGGCATCCAGGATATCGTAGGGCGGCAGCGAATCCTGATCGGTCTGGTCCGGCTTAAGTTCCGCCGAGGGCGCCCGGACGATGATGTTTTCCGGAATGACCGGTGAAATCGTGTTGCGGTAGCGCGCAAGGCGGTAGACCAGCGTCTTATAGACGTCCTTGATCACCGCGAAGCCGCCCGCCATGTCGCCGTAGAGGGTGCAGTAGCCGACCGCCATTTCCGACTTGTTGCCTGTGGTCAATACCAGCGCGCCGGTCTTGTTTGAGAGCGCCATCAGGATATTTCCGCGGATCCGCGCCTGGATGTTTTCTTCGGTTGTATCAGCGGCCATGCCGGCGAACAGCGGGTCGAGCAGGTCCCGGTAGGTGGCCATCGCCTGTGCGATGGGTACCTCGTCGTAGCGCACGCCGAGCGCATCAACCATCGCCCGCGAATCATCGAGGCTCATCCGTGCGGTATATGGGGACGGCATCATGACCGCCCACACTTTGTCCGCTCCCAGCGCGTCGACCGCGACACACAGGGTCAGTGCCGAATCGATGCCGCCCGAGAATCCGATGAGCGTCCCCTTGAAGCCGTTCTTGCCGATATAGTCGCGGACACCCAGCACCAGGGCACGGTAGGCCTCGGCCTCGACTGAGAGTTCTTCCGCCATGTCGGCGGAGCGCAGGCGCCCACTGTCGTAATCAACGATACCCAGAGCTTCCTCGAACTGTGGCAGGCGCATCCGGCAGTGGCCTTCGGCATCGACGGCGAACGAAGCGCCGTCGAAAACCAGTTCGTCCTGACCGCCAACCAGGTTGACGTAGATGGCGGGAACGCCGGTGGTGGCAACACGCTCGCGCAGCATCTCGAGGCGCTGCTGATGCTTTTCCAGATGGCAGGGCGAGGCATTGAGCACGACGAGCAGTTCTGCCCCGCCGGCAGACGCCAGTTCCGCCGGGCCAGCCTCCCAGATGTCGGCGCAGATGTTGATACCGCAACGGACGCCGCCCAAGGTCACGACGCAGGCTGCGTCGCCAGCATCGAAATAGCGCTTCTCGTCAAAGACGTCGTAGTTGGGCAGACGGATCTTGCGGTAAACCGCCATTTTCCGTCCGTTTTCGATGACTGTGGCGGCGTTGTAGCGTCGCCCCTCATGCTCTTCCGGGTGACCGACAATCAGGGCAATGCCCTCGACGCGGCTGGCGAGATCATCCAGTGCACGCCCGCAGGCCCGGTAGAAATCGGGGCGCAGCAACAGGTCTTCCGGCGGATAGCCGCACAAGGCCAGTTCCGGCGTCACCAGAACCTGCGCCCCCCGTGCCCTGGCCGCCACGGCACATTCGATGATGCGCCTGGCGTTGCCGGTCAGGTCACCGACGGTGGCGTTGAACTGGGCAACGGCGATGCGCAGCATCGGGGCTCAATAGTTGGGCTTGTCTTTCGCCAAGTTGTAGGTTTCGACGCCGTCCATGATTTCCTTCTTGGCTTCCTCTGGACCGCGCCAACCGATGACGTTGACGAACTTGCCGGCCTCGAGATCCTTGTAGTGCGCGAAGAAGTGAGCAATCTGGTCAAGCAGCGGGTTGGGCAGGTCGGTGTGGCCCTGGATATTGCGGTACATCGCCGTCAACTCATCGACCGGCACGGCGAGCACCTTCGCGTCATCGCCGGCCTCGTCGGTCATCGCCAGCACGCCAACCGGACGGCAGCGGACGACAACGCCCGGCGGCAGCGGGAAAGGACTGATGACCAGTACATCAACCGGATCGCCGTCGCCGGCGATGGTGTGCGGAATGTAGCCGTAGTTGCAGGGGTAGTGCATCGACGTGGACATGAAGCGATCGACGAAGATCGCGCCGCTCTCCTTGTCGACCTCGTACTTGACGGGCTCCGAATCCGCCGTGATCTCGATGATGACATTGACGTCGTTGGGGAGGGACTTGCCGGAAGGAACGTTGTTGAGGGCCATCGTTATCTCTTGTGTGGTGGGGTTTCGGAATCTGTGATTATAACGCCGTGACGGGCACGGTCAGCACCACGCCGCAAGAAACTCCTGCCAGTGCGGCGTGCCGATCCGGGCGAGTTGCGCCTTGACGAACTCGCTCTCGGCAACCTCTTCCTCGGCGGTTAGTTCGCCGCGCAGGCGACGGAAGCGGTTATAGACAAGATAGGTATTGATGACATCGGTCTCGCAGTAGTCGCGGATCTCGGCGGCCTGCCCTGCTTGCCAGGCTTCCCAGACCTTGCCACCATCCATGCCGAGCTTGCCCGGAAAGCCGAACAGCTTGGCCAGTTCATCGAGTGGCGCGTTGGCACGGGCGTTGTAGAGCGCCAGCAAGTCCATCAGGTCGAGGTGCCGCGTGTGGTAGCGGCTGATGTAGTTATTCCACTTGAAATCGCGTGAATCGGCGTAATCGCCATCGCCGAGATCCCAGTAGCGTGGCGCTGCGACGCCGTGCAGCATGCCGCGATAGTGCAGCACGGGCAGGTCGAAGCCACTACCGTTCCAGGAGACGATCTGCGGCGTGAATTTCTCGATGCCGTCGAAGAAGCGCTGGATGATGGCGCCTTCGCCCAGATCCGGTTCGGACAGCGACCAGACCTTGATCCCCTCGCCGGTGCGCAGGACGCAGGAAATGGTAACGACCCGCTGCAGATGCAACTGCAGGAAATCGCTTCCGGTCTTTGCCCGGCGCTGCTGAAAGGCCAGTTCGGCGACCTCGTCGTCGGAAAGTTCGCCCGGCAGATCGTTGACCTTGCGCAGGCCGGCGACGTCCGGAATGGTCTCGATGTCGAAGACGAGTATCGGCTTCATGCCGGAAAGGCGCCAGTGGACAGGTAACGGTCGCCGCGGTCGCAGATGATGCTAAGGATCACGGCATTTTCCAGTTGCCGCGACAGGCGCAGCGCCACCGAGACGCCTCCACCCGAGGAAATGCCGGCGAAGATTCCTTCCTCTGTCGCCAGACGCCGGGTCATTGCCTCGGCGTCGGCCTGACCGACGTATTCGATACGGTCGACGTTGGTATTGTCATAAATTTTCGGCAGGTAGGCTTCCGGCCATTTGCGGATACCGGGAATCTGGCTGCCCTCTTCCGGCTGGCAGCCGACGATCTCGATTGCCGGGTTCTGCGCCTTGAGAAAGGCCGACGTACCCATAATGGTTCCGGTGGTGCCCATGCTCGAGACGAAATGGGTGATCCTGCCGCCGGTATCGCGCCAGATCTCCGGGCCGGTGCCTTCGAAATGCGCAAGCGGATTGTCCGGGTTGGCGAACTGGTCGAGGATGATCCCCTGGCCTTCGTCGCGCAACTTGTCGGCGACGTCGCGCGCCAGTTCCATGCCGCCATCCTTCGGTGTCAGCACCAGTTCGGCGCCGAAGGCGCGCATCGTCTGGCGGCGCTCGATGCTCTGGTTTTCCGGCATGACGAGAATCATCCGGTAGCCCTTGATCGCCGCCACCATCGCCAGCGCGATGCCGGTGTTGCCGGAAGTCGCCTCGATCAGCGTGTCGCCGGGCCGGATGTCACCGCGCGCCTCGGCATTGACAATCATCGATAGCGCCGGCCGGTCCTTGACCGAGCCGGCCGGGTTGTTGCCTTCCAGCTTGGCGAGGATGACGTTGCCGCGTCGCTCGTTTTCGGCGCCGGGGATGCGCACCAGTCTAACCAGCGGTGTGTTCCCGACAAAATCCCCGAGTGTCTTATACATTCCGCTGCAGCCACTCGATGTATTTGGCGACACCTTCCTCGACCGTCGCCATCGGCTCCTTGTAGCCGGCGGCGCGTAGGCGGGTCAGATCACCCTGTGTGAATGCCTGGTACTTGCCTTTCAAGGCCTCCGGGAAGGTGATGTACTCGATCAGTCCCTGCGCGCACAATTGCTCAAGATTGAGCGGCGCCTCGCCTTTTGCCTTCCTGCAGCCGTTGACCGCGGCGACCGCGACGTCGTTGAAACTCTGCGCCCGACCCGAACCCAGGTTGAAAATTCCAGACTTTTCCGGGCGATCGAGGAAGAACAGATTGACCCGGGCGACGTCGCCGACATAAACGAAGTCGCGCTGCTGGCCACCGTTTTCATAACCGTGCGAACCCTCAAACAGTTTGACCTTGCCGTCAGCGCGGAACTGGTTAAAGTTGTGGAAGGCGACCGAGGCCATGCGCCCTTTGTGCGTCTCACGCGGACCATAGACATTGAAGTAGCGGAAGCCGACGATCTGCGACGACGGATTTTGCGCCAGGCGCTGGCGCACGATCTGGTCGAATAGAAACTTGGAATAGCCATAGATGTTGAGCGGCCCCTCGTACTGCCGCTCCTCCTTGAAAACACTGGCGCCACCATAGGTCGCCGCACTGGACGCGTAGAGAAACTGGACATCCTCATCCTGGCACCAGTCGAGCAAGATCATCGAGTAGCGGTAGTTGTTCTCCATCATGTAGTGGCCATCGGTTTCCATGGTGTCCGAACAGGCTCCCTCGTGGAAAACGGCGTCAATCTCGCCGTCGTAATAACCGGCCTGGATGCGCGCGATGAAGTCGTTCTTGTCGACGTAATCGACGATGTCGCAATCGATCAGGTTCCTGAACTTGTCGGCTTTGGTCAGGTTGTCGACCGCGATGATCCGGGTTTCGCCACGCTCATTGAGCGCTTTGACAATATTGGAGCCGATAAAACCGGCGGCGCCGGTGACGACGATATACATGGCTTTTCCTTACAGTGCGGCCGCGAGTTCAGCGCGGGTGACGACGGCTGTGCCGAGTTTTCCGACGACGATGCCGGCGGCGACATTGGCCACGCGAATCGCCTCGGCCCAGTCGGCGCCCGCTCCGAGCATGACGGCCAGCGTGGCGATCACCGTGTCGCCGGCGCCGGAAACATCGAACACTTCGCGGGCCAAAGCGGGTTGATGATGAACTTCCCGATCAGCGAAGAGCGTCATGCCCTCTTCGCTGCGCGTCACCAGCAGCGCTTCGAGCCCGAGTTCTCCGCGCAGCTTCTGCGCCTTGGCGGCGAGTTCGGCTTCGGACGACCAGCGCCCGACGACTTCGCGTAACTCGGCGCTGTTGGGGGTAACCAGCGTTGCACCGACGTACCGGCTGTAGTCGTCACCCTTGGGGTCGATCAGCACCGGCTTGTCAGCCGCGCGGGCGAGCCGGATCATCGCGGCGATATGAGCGAGGCCACCCTTGCCGTAGTCGGACAGAATGACGACATCGGCCTGCCTCACACGTTGCTCGAAAGCGGACAGCTTGGCCCGCAGGATTTCGTGTGATGGCGTCGTCTCGAAGTCGATGCGCAGCAATTGCTGCTGACGGCCAATGACACGAAGCTTGACCGTGGTGTCGATGTCGCGGTCGACATGCAATCCGGCGTCGATTTGCTCCTCTTCGAGAAGTCGAGCGAGCGAACGGCCCGCTTCGTCGTCGCCAACGACCGAGAGCAGTTCGGTGAAGGCGCCAAGCGACGCAGCGTTGCGCGCGACGTTGGCGGCGCCGCCCAGGCGTTCTTCCATGCGCTGGACCCTGACCACCGGCACCGGCGCTTCTGGCGAAATCCGGCTGACCTCACCGAACCAGTAGCGGTCGAGCATGACATCGCCGACGACCAGCAGGCGAACATTTCTCACCTTGTCGAGCATGGTTCTCAATGTCCGGTGGCGAGGTACTCGCTGGCGCCACATCGGACCGGTTTCGGGTCATTTGGGTTGTAGCCGTCCGGCCCCGGAGTGTTCCGTATTTTCATCTACGCTTCTTCCTACAAGGTTTGATCGAACTCTTCGCTGCGCCGTGGCGGGTAGGTTTCCCAGCCGCCGCAGGCTGGGCAGCGCCAGTAGAACTGGCGGGCCTTGAAGCCGCAATTATTGCATCGATAGCGTGACAGGCGCTGTGTGTACCCAGCGATGATGCTCTTCGAGAGGTCGATATCGGGTCGTACCTCCGGCCCGACCAGCGGCAGTCGCGCGCTCATCAGCTTCTCGAGACCGAGCAGTGTCGGATTGCGCTGCAGTTCGCCGCGCACCAGGCGATACGCCGCTTCGTTGCCCGCGCTCTCGAGGACGAGTTGATAGACGACATCGAGCAGGTCGAGGGATGGATAGCGTTCGAGGTAGCCGCGCAACAGCGCTGTCCCCTCGTCATGCCGCCCCAGTCCGCGGTAGGTTTCGAGCAGACGCTGGGCGACCAGCGCCAGATAGGCGGGATCCTGCTGTTCGATACGCTGCCAGGCGTCGATGGCACCTACCGGGTTCCCCTCCTGCAACAGCAGATCGCCCTGCAGGAGGCTGGCGCGCACGCACTTGCGGTTCTGCTGCATGGCTGATTCGAGGTACGCGCGCGCACTGTCCGGGCGCGAACGCATGATCTCGCCGGCGGCCAGTTCGCAATAGAACTCGGCGACCTGCTGGCGCGACGCGACATCCGGCAGTTCGCGGGCGAGATCGATCGCCTTCCGCCATTCTTTCTCGACCTGGTAGATCTCTAGCAGGTTGCGCTTGGCCTCGTCCTCGAAGGAGGTTCCGGCCAGTTTGTTGAAGATTTCCTCGGCGCGGTCTAGAAGGCCGGCCTTGAGGAAATCCTGTCCGAGTTCCGAAAGCGCATGCAGGCGGACGCCCTCGTCGAGATCGGGCCGGTCGATCAGATTCTGGTGCATGCGGATGGCGCGCTCGGTCTCGCCGCGCCGACGGAACAAGTTGCCCAGTGCGAAGTGCAGCTCAACCGTCTGGGAATCGACCTTGGCCACCTCCAGGAAGGAATCGATCGCCTTGTCCGGCTGTTCGTTGAGCAGGAAATTGAGGCCCTGGAAGTAGGAACGAGGAAGGGCACGCGATTCGTGAACCACCTGCCGGATATCGACGCGAGCCGCTGCCCAGCCCAGCCCGAAAAAGAGCGGAACCAGCAACAGCTGCCAGTACTCGAATAGCTCGCTCATGCCATCGGTGGCGGTTCGGGCGTTGCCGGCAGCTGCAGCTTGGCAGCCTCGCGCTTAAGGCGCGAGATTTCGCGGCGCTGGCGGTAGATCACGCCGACCACCGACAACATGCCGAGGATGGCTCCGGCGGCGAAGAACGCCAGCAGGATAATGACCAGCGGTGCCTCCCAGGCGTAATCGAGAACGAAGCGCAGGATCGTCGGTTCGGTGTTGCGGATCGCGAACACCAGCAGGATCGAGAAGATGATGAGCCGGACGACCCAGGTCAATGCTGTCATGACGTCAGAATCCACGCGAGATATTGCCGCCGGCGCGGCCGGCGACATAAAAAGGGGCAGTGAAATCCACTGCCCCTGAATCTACCACAATGCACCCCGACCCGCGTCAGATCGACTGATCGACCCGTTCGCGCAGTTCCTTGCCCGCCTTGAAGTGAGGAACCCACTTGGCGGGAACGCTGACCTTCTCCCCGGATTTCGGGTTGCGGCCGGTGCGCGGTGGCCGGTAGTTGAGCGCGAAGCTGCCGAATCCGCGAATCTCGATACGGCCCGCGCGCACCAGGGCGTCGGACATCGCATCGAGAATCATCTTGACCGCGAAGTCTGCATCCTTCGCCACGAGCTGGGGAAAGCGTTCCGCCAGCCGGGCGATGAGCTCGGATTTGGTCATGCTTTTGCCTGTCAGCCTTGCTGGTTGAGCTTGGCCTTGAGCAGCGCGCCGAGGTTGGTCGTCCCGGAAGCAGCGGCTGAGGACTCCGCCGACAGCTTCTGCATGGCATCGTGCTGGTCGGCGTTGTCCTTGGCCTTGATCGACAGGTTGATGCCCCGTGTCTTGCGGTCGACGTTGATGATCATCGCCTCAACCACGTCGCCGACCTTGAGGTGTTGCGAAAGGTCGTCGATGCGATCACGCGAGAACTCGGAAGCGCGCAGGTAAGCTTCGTTGTCGCCGCCCAGGGCAATGACGGCACCACGGGCATCGACCGTCTTCACGGTACCGCTGACGATGCTGTTCTTCTCGTGGGTCGCAATGAAATTGGTGTACGGGTCGCCATCCATCTGCTTGACGCCGAGCGAGATGCGTTCCTTCTCGACGTCGATGGCAAGCACCAGCGCCTCGACTTCATCGCCCTTCTTGAAGTTGCGCATGGCTTCATCGCCGGAAGCAGACCACGACAGGTCGGACAGGTGAACCAGTCCGTCGATGCCGCCGGGCAGACCGATGAAGATACCGAAGTCGGTGATCGACTTGATCGCGCCACGGACCTTGTCGCCCTTCTTGTGGTTCATCGCGAAATCGTCCCACGGATTCGGCTTGCACTGTTTCATGCCCAGCGAGATACGACGACGATCCTCGTCGATTTCGAGAATCATGACTTCGACTTCGTCACCCAGCGAGACCACCTTGGACGGATGGACATTCTTGTTGGTCCAGTCCATTTCGGAGACGTGCACCAGACCCTCGATACCCTGCTCGATCTCGACGAAGGAGCCGTAGTCGGTCAGGTTGGTAACCTTGCCGAACAGGCGGGTGCCGGCCGGGTAACGGCGGGCGATGCCGACCCACGGATCGTCGCCCAGCTGCTTCATGCCCAGCGAGACGCGGTTCTTCTCGGCGTCGAACTTGAGGATCTTGGCGTTGACTTCGTCGCCGACACTGAGCACTTCGCTCGGATGACGGACGCGGCGCCAGGCCAGATCGGTAATGTGCAGCAAGCCATCGATGCCACCGAGGTCGACGAATGCACCGTAATCGGTGATGTTCTTGACGATACCCTTGACGACGCTGCCTTCCTGGAGGTTCTCCAGGAGCTTTACGCGATCCTTGTCGGCGGTGGCTTCGAGCACGGCACGGCGGGACATGACCACGTTGTTGCGCTTGCGGTCGAGCTTGATGACCTTGAACTCCATGGTCTTGCCTTCGTACGGCGTGGTGTCCTTGACCGGGCGCATGTCGACCAGCGAGCCCGGCAGGAAGGCACGGACGCCGTTGGACATGACGGTGAGACCACCCTTGACCTTGCCGGTAATCGTGCCGGTGACCAGGGAGTTGTTGTTGAGGGCTTCTTCCAGGAAGTTCCAGGCGGCGATGCGCTTGGCGCGATCGCGGGACAGGCGCGTGGCGCCGTAGCCGTCTTCGAGCATCTCAATGGCAACCTGGACGAAATCGCCCACCTTGACCTCGAGCTCGCCCTGGTCATTCAGGAATTCCTCAAGCGGAACATAGGATTCCGATTTCAGGCCGGCATTGACCACAACGAAATTGCGGTCGATGAGCATCACCTCGGCGGTGATGACTTCGCCTTGACGCATTTCCTGGCGTGCCAGGGATTCTTCAAATAGTTGAGCAAAAGATTCCATTACGGAGCGAACTTTCATGCCGTGAACCGTGAAATCCACAGCGGGTTGGAGTTGAAAAAATGCCGGCCCGGCGGCCGGCAACAGCTTACTGCATTGCTTCCCTGCTCCACGCCAACACCTGATTCACCGCCTGTTCGATGGTGAGGTCGGTCGTGTCGAGCAGCTTTGCATCGGCTTCCTGCCTGAGCGGCGCCACGCTACGCCGCGAATCCCGGTCGTCGCGCTGCCGCAGGTCAAGCAGAAGGTCGAGGAGATTAGCAGATAAACCTTTTTCGATCAACTGCTTATAACGGCGGTCCGCCCTGGCTTCGGCACTCGCCGTCAGGAAGATTTTGAGCGGCGCCCGGGGGAAAACCACCGACCCCATGTCGCGGCCGTCGCCGACCAAGCCGGGCTTTGCGTTGAATGCCCGCTGGCGGAACAGCAGGGCCTCGCGCACGGCGGGCAGCACCGCCACCCGCGAGGCGCCGGCGGAAATTTCCTCGCTGCGAATCGCTTCGCCGACCGCCTGACCGTTCAGACGAATATCCGTTTCCGAAAACTCGGCAGCGAGTCCGCCGGCAATGACCGCGACACCCGCTTCGTCCGCCCAGTCGACACCCGCCTGTCTTGCGGCGAGCGCGGTCAACCGGTAAAGCGCCCCGGAATCCAGATACGCGAAACCCAGTGCCGCCGCCACGCGCGCCGCCACCGTGCCCTTGCCGGATGCGGACGGGCCGTCGATGGCGATCACCGGTGCGGCTTGAGTCACTGCAGCAAACCGCGCGAAATAATCGGGGAAGGTCTTGGCGGCGCAGTTCGGGTCGTTGATGCGCAAAGGCGTGCCGAATGCCGCCAGCGAAAAACACATCGCCATGCGGTGATCATCGTAGGTGTCGACAGCTGCGGGCTTCAAGGTAGCTGGCGTGACGCGGATGTAATCTTCCCCTTCCTCGACCTCGGCGCCGAGCTTGCGCAGTTCGGTCGCCATCGCCGCGATACGGTCGGTCTCCTTGACCCGCCACGAAGCGATGTTGCGCAGCGTCGTCGTGCCCTTGGCGAACAGGGCCGTCGTCGCCAGCGTCATCGCCGCATCGGGAATATGGTTGCAATCGAGGTCGACCGCGACAAGACCGCCTTTCGGCGCCCGCGCTTCCATCCAGTTCTGCCCCATTTCGATCTCGGCGCCCATCCGGGCCAGCGCCTCGGCGAACTTAACGTCGCCCTGAATCGAATCGCTCCCGACCCCGTCGACCCGCAGTGGTCCGCCGCCGATTGCCCCCAGCGCCAGAAAATAGGAGGCCGACGAAGCGTCACCTTCCACATAAATCGTTCCCGGCGACCGATAGCGACTGCCCGCCTGGACGGTAAAGCGCTGCCAGCCATCGCGCTCGACCTGCACCCCAAAACGCGCCATGATCGCCAGCGTGATCTCGATATAAGGCTTGGAAATCAGCTCCCCAATGACGTCGACCGTGACGGTCTCGCCCGTCAGCGGCAACGCCATTAACAAACCCGTCAGGAACTGGCTGGAAACGTCGCCACGCACCCGCACCGTGCCACCGGCACAACTGGTCGCCGGTTTGAGATGTAGCGGCGGAAACCCTTCGTTACCCAGATAGTCGATATCAGCCCCAAGTTGACGCAAACCATCGACCAGATCCCCAATTGGCCGCTCGTGCATGCGGGCCACGCCCTTCAGTACATAATCACCACCAGCCAGCGCCAGCGCAGCAGTCAGTGGGCGAAATGCGGTGCCGGCATTACCCAGGTAGAGTTCGGCCTGGCGTACCGGAAACACCCCGCCACAGCCCTTGATCAGCCAGTTCCCGCCACCCAACGCAGTCACGCCGACGCCAAGCGCCGTCAAGGCGTCGAGCATGCGCGCGGTGTCATCGGATGCCAGCAGATCGCGCACCTCGGTCCCGCCTTCCCCCAGGGCGGCCAGCAACAACACGCGGTTGGAAATACTCTTCGAACCGGGCAGGCGGACCGTCCCGGAGGCAGAAATCAGTTGGGGAAGGTCAAGGAATTCCATGGACGCACCAGTGCGGGAAAAGCACGGAGTTTACAGTCCACGGCGCAAAGTCCGAAGCGTTCCAAAAACAAAACTGCCGGGGCACAATCGGGCTATCATCAAAGATAATGGACCAGCGAGGAATCACCATGGCGTTTGCACTGAAAAAGGCCACGCTCAGCCCCGAAAACTATCTGGCTGCCGAAGCGGAATCGCAAGTCAAGCACGAATACGTAGACGGCCAGGTATTTGTGATGGCCGGCGCCAGCGAGCGGCACAAGCGCATCGCCATGAATATTGCGTTCCACCTGCGCGCCGCTTCCCGAGGCACGCCATGCGGCGCCTTCATGTCGAACATGAAGCTGCGCATTGCCGCGGTCAACACGTTTTATTACCCGGATGTGATGCTTAACTGCGACGAAGCAGACAAACACCCGATTCAGAAGACGGCACCCTGCATTGTCGCCGAGGTTCTCAGCCCTTCGACAGCCACCACCGATCGCCGGGAAAAAGCCTTGGCCTATCGTCAAATTCCCTCGCTCAAAACCTACATCCTTGCCGGTCCCGATCGCCGCGCGGTCGACTACTTCATCCGCGACGAATCCGGAGAATGGCAACAGGGTACGCTCGGCGAAATGGACATCCTCGGCGTAGACTGCGGAAAGATCAAGGTCGGGCTGGCGCTCGATGACATCTACGAAGACGTCGATTTCCACAACTGATTTCCGGGATTACGTCTGGCGGCACGATCAGTCTGCAGAGCCTGAAGCTCAGCCTGCCGCTGGCCGAGCTTTACGTGGACGTCGAATTGAAAGCTAGCGCAAGCTGAATTCAGTCGTTTGCGGCCGGATGATATTCCGGGACCCAGTGCATCAGCGTTTCGCGTACCCGTTCATCACCTTGGCAGGGCTCGGCGAGCCAGGGGCGCAAATTTTGCAACAAATCGTCGTCGACCGCGCGAGCCCGGGCAATCCGGAGCTTGGGATGGGGTGTCTGGCGGGTGTGCTCGGCATCGGCCAGCAGTTCCTCGTAAAGTTTCTCGCCGGGCCGCAGTCCGGTGAATTCGATCCGGATTTCGCCTTCGGAATACCCGGAAAGGTGGATCATCTTGCGCGCCAGATCGACAATCCTGACCGGCTGGCCCATATCGAGAACGAAGATTTCGCCGCCCTGCCCCATCGCCGCCGCCTGCAACACCAACTGGGCCGCTTCGGGAATCGACATGAAGTAGCGCGTTATCTCGGGATGCGTCACGGTCACCGGCCCGCCGCGCGCAATCTGCGCCTGGAACTTGGGAATCACGCTGCCGGTGCTGCCCAGCACGTTGCCGAAGCGCACCATCTCGAATTGCGTCCCCGAACCTTGCCGATGCAAGGCTTCGCACACCATCTCGGCCAGCCGCTTGGTAGCCCCCATCACATTGGTCGGATTAACCGCCTTGTCGGTCGAGATGAGGACGAACCGTTCAGCCTCGAAGCGGGACGCGCACTCCGCCACCAGCATGGTACCCAGCACGTTGTTGCGCACCGCCTGCCAGGCATTGGCCACTTCCATCAGCGGCACATGCTTGTAGGCGGCGGCGTGGAACACCACCTGTGGCCGGAACGAGGCGAACACTTCGTTCAGCCGCTCTCGATCCTTGACATCCCCGGCCAGCGAAACCAGCGCAAGGTCAGGAAGATGAACCGAAAACCATTGTTCCAACGTATAGAGCGCAAACTCGCTCTGCTCGAAAAGAACCAGCCGCGCCGGCCCGAAACGTGCCAGTTGCCGGCAAAGTTCACTACCGATCGAACCTCCGGCGCCGGTCACAAGAACCGTCTTGCCAGCGACCATGGCGGCCACATGTCGCGTATCGATCCACACCGGCTCGCGGCCGAGGAGATCCTCGATCGCCACCGGGCGGATCGATGAGATCGCGACCCGCCCGCCCATGACGTCCTCGAGTCCGGGCACGGTAAACACGTGGGCACCGGCTTCGACAGCGAGATCGGTCGCCCGACGGCATGCGTCGTCAGCCGCCGACGGCATGGCCAGTATCACGTGTGAAGCCTTTTCCGATGACAGCACTTCGGGCAGGCTCTCGATGCCGCCAATGACAGGATTTCCGGAAAGTTCCCTTCCCCATTTGCTGCGATCGTCGTCCACCAGGGCCACCACCCGCCAGTCCGCGCTGCGCTCGAGCTCACGAGCCAGCATGGCGCCACCGCGACCAGCACCGACGATCACGACCGGCTTGCCCTGGGCGATCAGGCCACCATAAAGGCGGTGCTCTTTCCACATGCGGTAGGCCGCCCGGCCGCCACCCATGTAGACGGTCAGCAACAGCGGATAGAGCACGAGCAGGGAACGTGGAACCACCCGCGGGCCGTAGCGATAGAAAACAAAGAAGGCGACAACGGCAGCGGTCGAGAAGCCTACAGCGCTCAAGACCCGTTTCAGGTCTGGTAAACTGGCAAACATCCAGATACCACGATACAGGCCCGCCAGACGACAGGCCACCACATGTGCGGGCAGCAGGAAGACCAGACCCCAGCCCAACACCGGCAAGAAGTTTTCCGGCATATCCAGGTTGAAGCGGAGCACAAAGCCCCCCACCCAGGCAAAGACGGCAGCCGAGAGGTCGAACAGAAAGACGAGGATGGACAGGAAACTCTTGGTCACTTTGATGCGTAAACCACGTCGCACGGTGTCTCGGTCAAAGCGGGCATTGTAACCGCTCCGTATCCGATCCCGGGAATGCCCCTTATATCTGGCTGCCCTGAATCCTGATCCGTCAGTGGACAACCCCCTCCCGCCTAATCACCTTGACCACCGTCAGCCAGAGTATCCGGAGATCGAACAGGAACGAGCGCCGCCGCAGATACTCGACATCCAGTGCCACCTTATCCGGAATCGGCAGTTCGTCCCGCCCGTTGACCTGGGCCCATCCAGTCAGTCCGGGCACCATCTCGTGCACCCCGCGCTCGGTGCGCAAGGCCACCAGATCGTCCTGATTGAAGAGTGCCGGGCGCGGACCGACGAAACTCATGTCGCCGGCAAGGATGCTCCAAAGCTGCGGAAGTTCGTCGAGGCTGGTCTTGCGCAGAAAAGCCCCGATCGGGGTCAGCCAGGCATCGGGATCACGTAGCAGGTGGGTGGCCACCGCTGGCGTGCCAATGCGCATGCTGCGAAACTTGGGCATCCGGAAAATCCGGTTATGGCGTCCCACGCGCTCGGACCAGTAGAGCGCCGGACCGGGGGAAGTCAGCCTCACCGCGGCCGCCACGACCATAATGGGCAGGATCAGGGTCACGCCTGCGGTCAACACCAGAAAAAGGTCAAAAAGCCGCTTCATTTTCCCAGCATCTCCGCAAGCCCGTCGGCGAGCGATACCCGCGCCCGCCAGCCCAGTTCCCGTTCGATCCGTGCCGGGGAATACCAGGCCGAACCCAACAAGCGATCGAGCACTTCGCTGTCGAACGGCATCCGCCTCTCAAGAATGGCCTCCAGTCCGTCTGCCCCGCTTGCCGCCGCGCGCAGCAACCACTCGGGCAACACCCATGAGCATCGCCGCATCCCCAGAGTTGAACGCAACATATCGAACAACTCGCGCCCCGAAGGGGCTTCGGATGAAGCCACAATGTAGGTTCCGCCGTTGGCCCGGTCATCGTCGGCAACCAGCCGCATGGCCGCCACGACATCATCGACGTGCACCAGGGAACGGTGGTTACCCGTTTCGGGCAGGGGCGGAAACAGACCACGACCGACCAGGCGACCCATGCGTTCCAGATTCCCGCGGCCTCCCGACCCATAGACCATCGCCAGGCGCAGATTGACCACATGCATACCATAGCGTCTGCCGGCGTCCATCACCACTTCCTCGGCCGCCCGCTTGGCTTGCCCATAAGCGGTCTCCGACTGCCCAGGGAAATTCTCGTCGGCGCACGACTCCCCCGGTTCGGCCATCGCCTTGACACTGGAGAGGAAGACGAATCGTTTTACCCCCGACTTCCCCGCCGCCTCGACCAGATTTCGCGTCCCCTCGAAGTTGACCCGCCAATGCATCGCTGCATCATCGCCCGTGAGCGAGGAAAATGCATGCGCATAGCCAGCACAATGGAATATCGTGTCCACCCCCCTGCATGCTGCGGTCAACGCCGATTTATCGGCCAAATTGGCGACGAACGAATCACGACACGGAACGGGTTGGCGCGACAGGCAACGCAAAGCCATTCCATTTGCTTTTAGTACTTCGATCAGGTGTCCACCGACAAACCCGGTTGCGCCAGTAACCAGATTCACCGATTGTCGTCCACAACCGTGGGCAGCCGCCCGCGGTGCTTCCAGAGAAAGCGCGCCATGCTGCCCAGATGCCAGCGCAGGTGACGCAGACTCCGACGGCTGTCGCGCCGCGCGTCGTGAATGACGCCCGCCTTCGGGCACGCCAGTATTCTCATCCCCTTCCGCCACACCCGGACGCAGATATCGACGTCTTCGTAATACAGGAAGAAGCGCTCATCGAAACCACCCAGATCATGAAAATCTCGGCTACGAAACAGCATGAACATTCCAGCCACCCATTCCGGAGAAAATTCCGCTTCGCCTTCCCGGACAATATAGCGGCCATCGCTCCCCCCGAGCGCCTTCATGAGCAATGAACCCGGCGTAGGAAAGTGTCGCATGCTGTCTTCGATATTCCCATCGGGTGATCTTACCAGCGGCGCCACCAGTGCCACGCGCTTGTCACCGAGCGCAGCGGACAGGGCAGGAAATGGATTCCGGTCGAATTCAATATCCGGATTCAGCGGGCAGAAGAACGTCTGGGTGCAACAAGCAAAAGCCGCATTGTGATTGGCGCCGAAACCCTTCGGCTGCGCGTTGCCGATAAACGTCACACGCGCGTCATCGGGCAATGCCACCGATTCCGGAACATTCAGAGTCAGAATTATCTGGGAGACCTCGGGGAACGCCAGGAGTTCTCCGACGAGCCTCCCCACCATATCTCCATGCCCATGGCTGACGACGGAAACAGCTATCAATTATTAACCCGACCCTTAAATAGGTTCATTGAGCGGCCCAGGCGGCGTGAGGATGCTGGAAATAGCAACGGCTGCGTTCGGGCCATTGGACGATGCGAATTGTTGCATATTGCTATTTGCGGAAGCTCGTCATCATTGCGACTGGCGGGTTCGAGGCACAACGAGGTCTTGAAGTCGTGGTTCAGTTATTCGTCGGGATCGGATTCGGGCGCGCGGGGTGGCAAGTGTCTCCAGAAGCCGCAGGCGCATTCGAGGCAGGAATGGAAAGCGGGAAAAGGCTGCCATCGGGAAAAATCGGACTGGCGCAACCGCCGGTCGACGAATCAAATCCTTTTCGGCCAAGAATTACTTTCACAGCGCCTTCCAGATCTGCTGGTTCCCATTTGCAACAGATTTTACTTCCTCCCGAGCCGTCGACCACGCCCCGCTGGACGTACCCTTGGGGTGCAACGATCGGCCCGAAAGGTTTGTAACGGCTTACTTGCCCGACAGCGCCATCATCAGGTTGTTGATGCGCTTGACGAAACCGGCCGGGTCGTCGAGCTGGCCGCCTTCGGCCAGCATGGCCTGTTCGAAGAGCAGCGCCGCCCAGTCGTCGAAACGGCTTTCCTCGTATTTGAGGCGCATCACCGCCGGGTGATGCGGGTTGATTTCGAGGATCGGCCTGGTCGGCGGCACCGGCTGACCAGCGGCCTTGAGCATGCGCGCCAGGTTGCCGGACGGGTCGTGCTCGTCGGAAACAAGGCAGGACGGCGAATCGGTCAGACGGTGCGTGATGCGCACGTCCTTGACCTTGTCACCGAGCGAAGTCTTGACCTTGTCCAGCAGATCCTTGTACTCGTCGGCGGCCTTCTCGGCTTCCTTCTTTTCTTCCTCGTCTTCGAGCTTGCCGAGATCGAGGCCGCCCTTGGCAACCGACTGCAGGTGCTTGCCGTCGAACTCGGTCAGATGACTGGCGACCCATTCATCAACACGGTCGGAAAGCAGCAGCACTTCGATGCCCTTCTTGCGGAAGATTTCGAGGTGTGGGCTATTTTTGGCGGCGTTGAAGGTTTCGGCGGTGACGAAATAGATTTTCTCCTGGCCTTCCTTCATGCGGCCGATATAGTCGGCCAGCGAAACGTTCTGATCCGGTGTGTCGTTGTGCGTCGAGGCGAAGCGGATCAGGCCGGCGATCTTTTCCTTGTTGGCGAAATCCTCGCCGACGCCTTCCTTGAGCACGGCACCAAAGTTCTCCCAGAACTTGGCGTATTTCCCCTTGTCGTTCTCGGCCAAGTCTTCGAGCATCGACAACACTTTGCGTGTGCAGCCGCTGCGGATGCCGTCGATGTCCTTGCTCTGCTGCAGGATTTCCCGCGAGACGTTGAGCGGCAAGTCGGATGAATCGACGACGCCGCGCACGAAGCGCATGTAGAGCGGCATCAGTTGTTCGGCGTCGTCCATGATGAAGACGCGGCGCACGTAGAGCTTGATGCCGTGACGGGCGTTGCGATCCCACAGGTCGAACGGCGCGCGCGACGGAATATAGAGCAGTTGCGTGTATTCCTGCTTGCCTTCGACGCGGGCGTGGGTCCACGCCAGCGGGTCCTCGAAATCGTGGGCGACGTGCTTGTAGAACTCCTTGTACTGCTCGTCGCTGATCTCGGATTTTGGCCGCACCCACAGCGCATTGGCCTGGTTGACCGTCTCGTCTTCGTCGGTCAGCACCTGCTCGCCGTCCTTCCAGTCTTCCTTCTTCATGACGATGGGCAGCGTGATGTGGTCAGAATACTTGCGGATGATCGATTTCAGCTTCCAGCCGCCGAGGAATTCATCCTCGCCTTCACGCAGATGCAGCGTGACAGCGGTGCCACGCGTCGCCTTGTCGACCATCTCGACGGTGAAATCACCCTCGCCGCCGGATTCCCAGCGGACTGCCTGATTCGGCTCGACGCCGGCGCGGCGCGAAACGACGGTGACCTTGTCGGCGATGATGAAAGACGAATAAAAACCGACGCCGAACTGGCCGATCAGGTGGGCATCCTTGGCCTGGTCGCCGGTCAGCGCCGAGAAAAATTCCCTGGTGCCCGACTTGGCGATGGTGCCGAGATGCTCGACCGCTTCATCGCGGCTGAGGCCGATGCCGTTGTCGGAAATGGTGATGGTGCGCGCTTCCTTGTCAAAGGAGACGCGGATCTTCAGGTCGGAATCGTCGCCGTACAGCGCGCCGTTGTTCAGCGCCTCGAAGCGCAGCTTGTCGCAGGCGTCGGAGGCGTTCGAAATCAGCTCGCGCAGAAAAATCTCCTTGTTGCTGTACAAGGAGTGAATCATCAGATTCAACAGTTGTTTTACTTCAGCCTGGAAACCCAGGGTTTCGCGGTTGTGTTCCGCGGTAGCCGACTCGGACATGGCAAAAACTCCCATTCAATGCAAAAGGTGGGATGGGAGATGGGGGCGAGCACGGAGAATTCAAGCCCCCGGTGCTACCTTGTCACTCCCTTGGGCGTGGCGGGACCGCGGACGGGATGTGTCGCGCCACCGTCGCAGGTTGACCGAGGTCAGGCCGCAGCTTGGCGCAGCAGAAGGTGCATAGACGCGGCAACGGCCCGGGCGTCATCATCCGACAGTTGCGCCGCGTTGTAGTTGATGTTGATCGTCATCCCGCCAGCGTGGGTGGTGACCGCGGTGAACACCGGTTGCGTCGTCGTCGGCGAAAGCGCGAACGAACGCGCCTCGACGCTTAGCCCGGGAAGTTCGGGGAGCGCCGGCAAACGCCCGGCATTCGACAGCAGGCTGGTCTGTACCCCGCGCAGCATCAGTTCTTTGAAGCTGGCAACGCCTACATCATTGGCGGGAATCTGATCGACCGGCGGCATGAAATCGTAAAAGAGATGACCGGCGCCGCCGGCCAGTTGCTGGCGGATCGCCACGGTCAGGCGCTGCGCCAGCGGCCACAGCGCCGCACCGGTACCGACGCGCTGGATGCTGGTGACCAGCGTCACGTAGAAACCCGGCGTTTCGGCGCCGATCGGCTCCGCAAGGTAGGGTCTGAGGTCGGCGGCACAGGTCAGCCCGAGCACCCGCTCTTCTTCGTCGGCAAACAGTTCGCGCAACGCGATCAACTGCGCGGCCCCGATCACGCCATTGACGGTCGCCTGTGCCGCGCGCGCGTTGCGTACCAGCCCCTCGGCCTCGTCCACGGTGAACCGCAGCGTGATCATGCGCGGATGCAGGCGGTCGCTCAGGCGATGGCCCGCCTGCGGCGTCGGCATGCCGGTGCGCTCGGCGGCGGCCCTGCGCATGGCCTTGATCTGCCCCGCTAGCTGGCGGCCGGCATCACCCATGAATTCCGGCGGATAAACCGCGCTCATTGGCGGCTGCGCCGGCAGCGGCGTGTCGTCGATGCCGACTCCTGCCACACCCTGCAACACTTCGCTCAGCACGGTAAATCCCGAACGGGCGTCGCCGATCGAGTGATGGAAAATGAGGGCGATGACCCAGCGATCGCCGTCGGCAACGTGGCAGGCGCGCATCAGTGGCGCCTCACCAAGCACAAAGGGCTCGACGATAAGCTCGGCCAGTTCGCTGTGCCAGTCGGCAGCGGCCATGCGCGACGACGGTAATACCTGTCGCGGTCTTGGCACGAAGTGCAGGCGATGCTCGGCATCGGCCTCGATAGCAACCGTGAGCAGCGGGTGACGCCTCTGCGCGGCGGCGAGCGCCTCCTGCAGTGCCAGCTCGTCGAGCCTGCCGCTGCCCTCGGCGACCACCGCAAAGTTCATCGGCGAGAAGCGGTCGAGGAACCAGAAGAGCGCTTCACCACGATCGAGGCGGCGGGCTGTAAATGGTTTTGTCATGATGGTTGCCAGTGATAGGGCGCCCGGTCAGCCACGTAATGACCCCGGTTGGCGGGTGCCGTCGGGCGGGAACAATGGGATTGACATCGGCAAGCGCGCAAGTATCGCCGGCTACGGTCGTACCGGTCAAGCGCGCCACTTCCAACAGCCCGCCGCCCGTCGTAATATGCGCGGCACATTCGATACAAACGCCAGCAAGCGGTGGAACCCCAGGTGCGGGACAAGAAAAAACTTTCAGAACGCGACATCTGCACCCAGTTCATTACCCCTGCCCTGCAGAAGGCGGGATGGAACTTCGCCACCCAGGTCCGGGAAGAAGTCAGCTTCACCAAGGGCCGCGTCATCGTCCGCGGCAAGCTCCACACCCGCGGCAAGACCAAGCGTGCGGACTTTGTCCTCTACTACGCACCTAACCTCCCGATCGCCGTCATCGAGGCCAAGGATAACAACCATAGCGTCGGCGACGGCATGCAGCAGGGGCTGGGCAATGCGGAAATTCTCGAAGTGCCCTTCGCTTTCAGCAGCAACGGCGACGGGTTTCTTATGCATGACCGCACCGGGCAACACACGCCAATTGAACAGGAACTGGCACTGGACGCCTTCCCCTCGCCCGACGAACTCTGGCAGCGCTACTGCGCCTGGAAAGGCATCGCCAGCCCCGAAAGGCGCGGAACCGTCGAAACTCCCTATTACGACGACGGTAGCGGCAAGTCGCCGCGTTACTATCAGGTCAATGCCATCAACCGCACGATTGAGGCCATTGCCCGCGGCCAGCAGCGCATCCTGTTGGTCATGGCCACCGGCACCGGCAAGACCTATACCGCCTTCCAGATCATCTGGCGCCTGTGGAAGTCGAAGGCCAGAAAACGCATCCTTTTCCTCGTCGACCGCAACATCCTCGCCGACCAGACCCGGACCAACGACTTCAAGCCCTTCGGTCAGGCGATGACCAAAATCACCAACCGGCAGGCCAACAAGGCGTTCGAAATCTACCTCGCCCTCTATCAGGCCGTCACCGGCAACGAGGAAGACAAGAACATCTACAAGCAGTTCTCGCGCGACTTCTTCGATCTGGTCGTCATCGACGAATGCCATCGCGGCAGCGCCG
The DNA here is from genome assembly GCA_016722705.1 of Candidatus Dechloromonas phosphoritropha. Taxonomy (NCBI): domain Bacteria; kingdom Pseudomonadati; phylum Pseudomonadota; class Betaproteobacteria; order Rhodocyclales; family Azonexaceae; genus Dechloromonas; species Candidatus Dechloromonas phosphoritropha. Next base: position 455,648 of record JADKGN010000001.1, read on the forward strand.
CGGAGGACTCCGCCTGGAGGGAAATTCTCGATTACTTCTCCGGCGCCACGCACATCGGCATGACCGCCACCCCGAAGGAAACCAGGGAGGTGTCGAACATCCACTACTTCGGCGAACCGGTCTATACCTACTCGCTGCGGCAGGGGATCGACGACGGCTTCCTCGCGCCCTACAAGGTCGTCCGCATCGACATCGACAAGGACCTTCAGGGCTGGCGCCCGAGCCGGGGGCAAACCGACAAGCACGGCCAGGTGATCGAGGACCGCATCTACAACCAGCAGGACTTCGACCGCACGCTGATTCTCGAAAAGCGCACCGAACTCGTCGCCCGCAAGATCAGCGAATACCTCGAAGCCACCGACCCCTACGCCAAGACCATCGTCTTCTGCGAGGACATCGACCACGCCGAGCGCATGCGCCAGGCGCTGACCAACCTCAACCCGCAGCGCATCGCCGAAAACCGCAAGTACGTGATGCGCATCACCGGCGACGAGCAGGAAGGCAAGGCCGAACTCGACAACTTCATCGACCCCGAGAGCCGCTACCCGGTCATCGCCACCACCAGCAAGCTGCTGACCACCGGCGTCGACGCCCAGACCTGCAAGCTCATCGTCCTCGACCAGCGCATCCAGTCGATGACCGAGTTCAAGCAGATCATCGGGCGCGGGACGCGCATCAACGAGGATTACGGCAAATTCTGGTTCACCATCATCGACTTCAAGAAGGCCACCGAGCTGTTCGCCGACCCGAATTTCGACGGCGACCCGGTACAGATTTACGAGCCGACTGGCGATCAACCCCCCGTTCCACCGGACGATGAGCTGCCTGATGACGGTTCGCTGCCGCCCGATACCCCGCCCGAACCGCCACTCCCGCCGGATGAGACGCCGACACCCCGGATCAAGTACGTCGTCGGCGGCGAGGTCACCGTCTATGTCGTCGCCGAGCGCGTCCAGTACTACGGCCCCGACGGCAAGCTGATCACCGAATCGCTCAAGGACTACACCCGGCGCGCCGTGCACAGGGAATTCGCCTCGCTCGACCACTTCCTGCGCCGCTGGAGCAGTGCCAACAAGAAGAAGGCACTGCTCGAAGAACTCGAAACCCAGGGCGTCTTGCTCGAAGCGCTGGCCGAGGAAGTCGGTAGAACGCAGGGCAAGTTATTCGACCCCTTCGACCTGATCTGTCACATCGCCTTCGACCGCCCGCCGCTGTCGCGCAAGGAACGCGCCGAGCAGGTCAGGAAGCGCGACGTCTTCGCCAAATACGGCGAACAGGCGCGGGCGGTCCTCGACGCCCTGCTCGAAAAATACGCCGACACAGGAATCGAAGCTATCGAGGACATCAAGATTCTTACGCTTGATCCGTTCTCCCGTCTAGGAACGGCGCCGGAGCTGATCAACGCCTTCGGTGGCAAGCCGGCCTATCTCCAGGCGGTGCATGAACTGGAACAACAACTGTACGGATAACCGGAATTTCTCATGTCCATCAGTACCACCATCAAATCCATCCAGGACATCATGCGCAAGGATGTTGGCGTCGATGGCGACGCGCAGCGCATCGGCCAGTTGGTCTGGATGTTCTTCCTCAAGATTTACGACGACAAGGAAACCGAGTACGAACTGCTCGAGGCCATCGATGGCGACTACCGCTCGCCGATCCCGGAAGCGCTGCGCTGGCGCAACTGGGCGGCCGACCAGGAGGGCATGACTGGCGACGAGCTGCTCGACTTCGTCAACAACCAGCTCTTCCCGACCCTCAAGAACCTGCAACCGGTTGGCGGCGACAAGCGCGGCTTCGTGATCCGCGGTGTCTTCGAGGACGCCTACAACTACATGAAGTCCGGCCACCTGATGCGCCAGGTCATCAACAAGATCGTCGCCGGCGTCGACTTCAACAAGGCGCAGGACCGCCACCTGTTCGGCGACCTCTACGAGCAGATCCTGCGCGATCTGCAAAACGCCGGGAATGCCGGCGAGTACTACACGCCGCGCCCGGTCACGCAGTTCATGGTCGATGCGGTCAACCCCCAATTGGGCGAGAAAATCCTCGACCCCGCCTGCGGCACCGGCGGCTTCCTCACCTGTGTCATCGAGAATGTGCGCAAACAATTCGTCAAAACGGTCGAAGACGAACAACTGCTCCAGCAAAGCATCCACGGTGTCGAGAAGAAACCGCTGCCGCACCTGCTGTGCACCACCAACATGATCCTGCACGGCATCGACGTGCCGACCAATGTCCGCCACGACAATACCCTCGCCCGCCCCCTGCGCGACTACGGCCCGCGCGACCGCGTCGACATCATCGTCACCAACCCGCCCTTCGGCGGCATGGAAGAAGACGGCATCGAGAACAACTTCCCGGCCAATTTCCGCACCCGCGAAACCGCCGACCTCTTCCTCGTCCTCATCATGCACCTGCTCAAGGACGGCGGCCGCGCCGCCGTCGTGCTGCCCGACGGCACGCTGTTTGGCGAAGGCATCAAGACCCGCATCAAGGAGCAACTGCTCGAAACCTGCAACCTGCACACCGTCGTCCGCCTGCCCAACGGCGTCTTCAACCCCTACACCGGCATCAAGACCAACCTGCTCTTCTTTACCAAGGGCACGCCGACGCAGGACGTCTGGTTCTACGAGCACCCGTATCCGCCGGGGGTCAAGAACTACTCCAAGACCCGGCCCATGCGCCTCGAAGAGTTCGCCGCCGAAAAAGTCTGGTGGGGCGGGGTCGACCGCAGCAACCGCGTCGAAAACGAAGTCGCGTGGAAAGTCAGCGCCGCCGAGATCAAGGCGCGCAACTACAACCTCGACATCAAGAACCCGCACAGCCCGGACGCCATCAGCCACGACCCGGACGAACTGCTCGCCGACTACGCCCAGTTGCAGAAGCGCATCGCCGAAACCCGGGAGCAATTGCAGGCGGTGCTGACCACGGCGCTGTTTGCCAACCCGAAGTCTTGAACGTAAAATCGTTGTTGAAATTTTCAACAACAGGAGGCGGCATGGGCACGATGAATTTCAGCATCCCCGACGACATCAAGGACGACTTCAACCAGACGTTCGCTCATGAGAACAAGAGCGCCGTAGTGGCGAAGCTGTTGCGGGAGGCCGTCGCGCAGGCGCGGCGCAAGCAGCAGAGCGACGAGGCCATCGACCGCATCCTGGCACGTCTCGGGCAGGAACGCACGCGGGTGAGCGATGAAGAAATCCGCAGGGCGCGCGAGGAAGGTCGCCCCTGATGCGACTGTTGACGCTGGACGCCAGCGTTATTCTCAAGTGGTACCTGCGAACACCTGATGAGCACGATCTGTCCCAGGCTGCCGCAATTCTGGTCGGCTTGCGCAGTGGAAGCCTCGCCCTCGCGCAACCACCGCACACCCTGCTCGAAGTCGCCGCCGTCCTGGTTCGCGAACGGCCACAATCCGTGACCTCAGATCTCGCCGAAATCGCTGCCGTGCTCGACGATGCAACCCTCTCTGCCAGTCGTGTGTTACCGCGCGCCTTGCAGATTGCCGCCACGCTCGAACATCATCTGTTCGACACCCTGTACCACGCCGCCGCCCTTGAATCCAGCGCCACGCTGGTCACTGCCGACTACCGCTACCACGGCAAGGCCGCGCATCTCGGACACATCGTGCTGCTCGAAGAGTTCGCCGCATGACCGCCCGCCTGCCCGAACACCTCGACCTCATTGCCGGCGCGCCCGACGACATCCGGAAACTGCGCGGCCTGATTCTCGAACTGGCGGTGCGCGGTAAGCTGGTGCCGCAGGACCCGCACGACGAGCCGGCGAGCGAACTGCTCAAGCGAATATCCAAGGAACGGGCGAGCCTGGAGGCGAAAGCGGCTGGCAAGAAATGGAAGGCAACGCCATTTTGCGGTAACGAAACAGGGGGGTCTTTCGAGCTACCCGATGGATGGCTGTGGGTTCGGTTCGAAGCAATCGCGCAGCACAACTCCGGAAAAACGCTCGATAGAGGCCGTAATTCTGGAGAACCACGCCCATACATTACGACCTCGAATCTCTACTGGGGGCGCTTTGAACTCGACAGCGTTCGGCAGATGCTCATCAAAGCGGATGAGCTTGAACGCTGCACAGCGCGGAGGAACGACCTGCTCATTTGTGAAGGCGGAGAAGCAGGTAGAGCGGCAGTATGGCCGCACGACTATGAAATCTGCTTTCAGAACCACGTGCATCGCGCCCGGTTTTTCGGTGGCATCGACCCATATTTCGCCTACCGTTTCTTCGAGAAGCTAAACGCGTCTGGCGAGATCGACCAATACCGAAAAGGCGTCGGCATCTCCAACATGTCGGGCAAGGCACTGGCTTCCATACCGTTTCCAGTTGCGCCCCTCGCCGAACAACACCGCATTGTCGCCAAGGTCGATGAACTGATGGCCCTCTGTGACAGGCTGGAGGCGGAGCAGATGGACGCGGAAAGCGCCCATGCCCGGCTCGTCGAAACTCTGCTCGGTACGCTCACCCAGAGCACCGATGCCGCCGACCTCGCCGCCAACTGGCAACGCCTCGCCAAACACTTCGCCACCCTCTTTACCACCGAAGCCAGCATTGACGCCCTCAAGCAAACCATCCTCCAACTGGCCGTCATGGGCAAACTGGTGCCGCAAGACCCCAACGACGAACCGGCGAGCGAACTGCTCAAGCGGATTGCCAAGGAACGGGCGCGGCTGGAGGCGGAAGGCACTTGCAAAAAATCAAAGCCGGTGTCACCAGTGGGGCCGGATGAGCAGCCGTTTGAGGTGCCGGAGGGGTGGAAGTGGATTCGATTTGCGCACCTTGAACCCCAATATCAAAACGGTGAATCCAGTCGCGGTGCTGGCGCCGGAACGGAAATCGTCGTATTACGTTTGGCTGATATTTCGAATGGCGCAATATCCTTCTCTAATACACGCTCAATCACCCTTCCGGAAAGCTCGATTGAGAAATATCGTCTTTTAAAGAACGATGTACTCATCATTCGCGTGAATGGGAGCGTTGAGATCGTTGGACGACTGATTCTGTGCAATGAGAACTTGGCTGCGATTTATTGCGACCATTTCATCAGGGTACGAATTAGAGAAACTTCAGTTAGTCACCGCTATCTCAGACTGATCGGTGATGTGCTGGTTACTCGAAGCCAAATTCAGCGCCTTTTCATCACGACGGCCGGGCAAAAAACGGTCAATCAGGGCCACGTCGGAGGCTTAAAGATTCCCCTCCCACCCCTCGCCGAACAACACCGCATCGTCGCCAAAGTCGACGAACTGCTGGCCCTCTACGACCGCCTCAAGGCCGACCTCGCCGAGTCCCGCGCGCAGCAGGAGCGCCTCGCCGCCACGCTGATCGAATCCGCCTTGCGGGCGGCCTGAAAACAGGTCCAAAATAGGCGTCGACCGCAACAGGGCCGAAAAAGGCGTCGGGCACCGGCGCAGCATTTCCAGGCACGCGGCGACGGCATTCTCTTCGATTGCAGGGGGGGTCAAGATCATGAATCCAACCATCGACGGCAGCGAATTCGGCTCGATCACCATCGCCGGGCGGCGGATCGAGAACGACGTGATGATCCGTCTCGACGGTGCGGTGAGCAAGCGCCAGAAGAAACTGTCCAAGGCGATCTACGGCACCTCGCACATCATCTCGCTGGCGGAAGCCGAGGTCATCTTCGAGCAGGACGCCGAGCGCCTGATCGTCGGCACCGGCCACAACGGGATGGTCGGGCTCTCGGACGAGGCAGCCGACTATTTTGCGCAGAAGAAGCTCAAGGTGGAGCTGGCCCGCACCCCGGAGGCGATCGCGCGCTGGAACAAGGCCACGGGCAAGGTGATCGCGCTGTTTCATGTGACCTGCTGATCGCGAGACAATCCGCCATGTCTACCAACCCCGGACAGGCCGCGATGTTGAGCGACATCGAGCGTGAGGTGGAGTACACCCGGCACGAAATCGGCAGGGATGCCTTCGCGCCGCGGGTCATGGCGGCGATGGCGGCGGTGCCGCGCGAGCAGTTCGTTCCCGAAGCCAGCCGCCGCCACGCCTTCGCCAACGGCCCGCTGCTGATCGGCCACGGCCAGACCATTTCCCAGCCTTACATCGTGGCGCTGATGACCGATCTGCTGGCACCGCGTCCGCGAGATAGCATTCTCGAAATCGGCACCGGCTCGGGTTATCAGTCCGCCGTGCTGGCGGAACTGGTGCGTCAGGTCCATAGCGTCGAGATCATCGCGGCGCTGGCGACGGCGGCGGGCCAGCGCCTGGCGCGGCTCGGCTACGACAATGTCAGCGTCAGGCATGCGGACGGCTATCGTGGCTGGCCGGAGCATGCTCCCTACGATGGCATCATCGTCACCGCCGCGGCGCCACGGGTGCCGCCGCCGCTGGTCGAACAACTGAAGCCCGGGGCGCGACTGGTGATTCCCGTCGGCCTGCCCGGCGGGGTACAGGAACTGCAGGTCGTCGACAAGCATGCCGATGGCACCATCGAAACCCGCAACATCCTGCGGGTCATGTTCGTACCGCTGACGCGGGCAGCGACCACCGGGGTTGATCGCCAAGGGACATGACTGATTTTCCTGAAAAATCCAATTCCGCGTCGTCGATGACACGTTCCGAATTTCTGCGGCTCTCGGCCGGGGCAATCGCGGCCTGCGCCTTTGGCAGTCGCGCGCCGCAGTCGCTCGCATCGCCGGTGACGGCGATGCAGACGCGGCCGATACCGTCAACCGGCGAGCCGCTGCCAGTCATCGGCCTCGGTACCTATCAAGGGTTCGACGTCGCCCCCGGTTCCGCTGCCTATGCGCAGCTTCCGGGCGTCCTGCACGCCCTGTTCGCGGCCGGCGGTTCGGTGATGGACAGTTCGCCGATGTACGGGCGCGCCGAAGCCACCACCGGCGAACTGCTCGCCGCCGCCGGCAGTCGTCAAAAAGCTTTCCTCGCGACCAAGGTATGGACGCGCGGACGCGGCGAGGGGCTGCGCCAGATCGACGAATCGCTACGCCTGCTGCGCGCCGATCCGATTGACCTGATGCAGGTGCATAACCTCCTCGACTGGCGCGCGCACCTGCAGACGCTGCGCGAATTGAAAGCGGCGGGGCGCATCCGTTATATCGGCATCACCCATTACAACGCCGGCGCCTATGACGAACTCGCGGCGGTGATGCGCGCCGAGCACTTCGACTTCCTGCAGATCAATTATTCGCTCGACGAGCGCGAGGCCGAACGCCGGATTCTGCCGCTGGCCGCGGAGCGCGGCATGGCCGTCCTGATCAATCGTCCCTTCGGCGGCGGCGGAATGCTGCGCCGGCTGCGTGAACGCCCGTTGCCAGACTGGTCGACGGAAATCGGCGCCACCGGTTGGGCTCAACTGTTGCTCAAGTTCGTCCTCAGCCAACCGGCGGTGACCTGCGCCATCCCCGGCACCGGGCGACCCGAGCACATGGCCGACAATGCCAAAGCCGGTCTCGGCCTGATTCCCGACCCCGGCTTCTGGCGCCGTCATTCGCTCGACCTTTGAGGCAAGGGCATGCAGCGAACCGCCGCGTCGAGACACCACAAACACCGACGGTTGTCGCGGTCAACCCGGAAAAAGGAGAAAAAATGACACACCCTCCATCCATCTCGCGTCGGGAACTGCTCAAGGCCGGTCTTGCGTTCGCAGCGGCGACGCTCGCATCATCCGGAGTATTGGCGCAAACGGAACTGCTGACTCGACCGGTGCCGTCGAGCGGCGTCCGCCTGCCGATCGTCGGCATCGGGACCAACCGCTTCGGCAGCGGTGACCCGGCGTGGACAGCACGCCTGCGCGATACGCTGTCCACCTTTGTCCGTCTCGGCGGCAAGGTGGTCGATACCGCGCCCTCCTATGGCGATTCCGAACGCGCCATCGGCGCCATCCTCGGCGAAACCGGCCTGCGCGACCGGATCTTTCTCGCCACCAAGCTCGATCGCGACGCCATTGATGACGGTCGCCAACGCCTCGACGCTTCCTTCGCGGCGCTCGGCACCACGCGCCTTGATCTCGTCCAGTTGCACAACCTGCGCGGCGCCGGCACGTTGTTACCCATGCTACGCGAGCAGAAGGCCGCCGGCCGCATCGGCCACATCGGCATTACCAGTTCGAGCGCCAGCCAGTACGCCGAAATGGAAGCGATCATGCGCCGTGAGGTGCTGGATTTCATCCAGGTAGACTACGCGGTCGGCAATCGCGGCGCCGAGCGGCGCCTGCTGCCGCTGGCCACCGAGCGCGGCATGGCGGTGCTGGTCAACCTGCCCTTCGGACGCGGCGCGCAGTTTCGCGCCGTCGGCGGGCGACCGCTGCCCGGCTGGGCGGCCGAGATCGATTGCGACTCCTGGGCACAGATTTTCTTGAAGTATGTGCTGGGGAATGCGGCGGTGACCTGCGCGATTCCCGGCAGCACGCAGGCCGCCCACGTCGAGGACAACCTCGGCGCCGCCCGCGGCAGGCTGCCGGACACGACGCAGCGGCAGGCCATGGCGCGCTATTTCGACGCCATCGCGGACAACTGAGACTTGCTCGCCAGGCTTTTCGCAAAGTTTGTTCCGGTACGCCCGGGCGAGACGGCGCCGACGCTGCTCGCCACTGGCTATGGCTTCTGCATCCTGTTCGCCTTCTATCTGCTGCGCCCGGTCCGCGACGAGATCGGCGCCGCCGACCGCGGCAATCTGCAACTGCTGTGGACCGCCGTGTTCATCGTCATGTTGCTGGCCGTGCCGCTCTATTCGCTCGCCGTGTCACGACTGCGCCGGGGTGTCTTCATACCGCTGGTCAATCGCTTCTTCGCAGTCAACCTGATCGCCTTCTACGCCGCGCTGGTTCTCTTGCCGGAATCGGCGCGCACCTGGATTGATCGCGTCTTCTATGTCTGGCTCAGCGTCTTCGCGCTGTTCGTCGTTGCCGTATTTTGGGGCTTGGTGGTCGACCTGTTCCGGGACGATCAGGGCAAGCGGCTCTTCGGTTTCATCACGGTCGGCTCCTCGTTGGGCGGGATCGTTGGCTCGGCAAGCACCGCCGTACTGGCGCCGCACCTGCCCGTGTTCCTGCTCCTGCTGCTCGCCGTGCTGCCGCTCGAAATCGCCGCCTGGCTCGCCCGTGCCATCACCCGGCGCGCCGACGATGCGTCGGGAACGCTGAACCGCGAGCCCGAGGTGCCAATCGGCGGCAGCGCCTGGAGCGGGATCGCTCCGGTATTCCGTTCGCCGCAACTGCGCAATATCGCCTTGTGGATCGTGCTGATGACGTTCGCGTCGACGATCCTCTACTTTGTCCAGTCGCATCTGGTCGGCGAGGCGATTATCGACCGCGCGCTGCGCCGCTCCTTCCTGGCGCGCATCGATCTGGCGGTCAATACTGTCACCATCATCACCCAGACCTTGCTCACCGCGCGCATCGTTGGACGCCTCGGTGTCGCCGCGACACTTTCGCTGTTGCCGGTGGTGGCGGCACTCGGGTTTGCCGCGCTCGGCGCCGCTCCGCTATCGCTGGCACTGACCGTCTTGCTGGTTGTTCGGGTGCTCTACGACAGCAGCCGCCACGCACTGGCCAAGCCGGCGCGCGAGGTGCTGTTCACTCACCTCGACCGCGAGCAGCGCTACAAGTCCAAGGCCTTCATCGATGCCGCCGTGTACCGTGGCGGCGATCTGCTCAGTGGCTGGATCTACGCCGGCCTTGCCGCATTGGGAATGACCGTCGGGGCGATTGCCCTGACCGCCGCGCCGGTGGCGGTGCTTTGGGCATTGCTGGGACGCAGGCTGAGCTGGGGCGACCGGGGAACGAGTCGGCCATGAGCTGAAGGACGCATGGGTCGGGGCAAGCGTTACTTGTCCATCACACACCAGGCAGCCGCCACAAAGGAGGCGGATCCGGTCAACTGAACGAAACTATCGGACAATCACGCATTGACAAAACGGAGAACCTCTTGGATCGAGTCGTAATTTCCACAAATGAAAGTCCGGCCTTGAAGCTCCTGCGGCGCCTTTACCCCCTGGCCGCCTTTCTCTGCGGATTTGTCTGGGACGCACTGACCATCGGCCAGCGGGTTCGGGTTGTCGATCTGTGGCGTCTTGGCGCATTCCTGCTCGGGGCCGGCCTGCTCGTCCTCTGGCTGGCGTTCCGCGAATCAAGAAAGTTGACCGAGCCGGCAGCGGAGACGGGATGGGACGGGCGCCTTGCCGGGATGGCGTGGCAAGCCCCCTACCTGTTGCTGCAGTTCTTCTTCGGGGGCATTTTCTCGGCACTTTTCATCCTCTATTTCAAGAGTTCCGGTCACCTTGGGACGTGGCTGACGGCGACCATTCTTGGCGCGCTCCTGGTCGGAAATGAGTTCGTGGGACGGCGCTACGGCCAGTATTTCACCTTGATCTGGGCGATGTTTGCGCTGAACGCGATCCTGCTCTTGAATTTTGCGTTACCCCATGCCGTGGGCAGCCTGAATTCCTGGTGGTTCTACGTGTCGACCGCATCCGGCATCCTGTTGACTCATCTCCTGTGGCGGCTTTCCTCCGGACAGCCCGGCCGCATATTCCCCTCGTGGGCGTTGGCGGGGATGCTGCTGCTGGCGTGGTCATTCGACATGATCGCTCCCGTTCCGCTCGTCAAGCAGGCATTGGCTGTCGGGCACGAATTCGTTCAGGAAGGTACGCGTTTTGCGATGAAGGTTGAACCGGCCCCCTCTTGGCAACTCTGGCGTGATCAGGCCGCCACCGTTCAGGTGGCGGAAGGCGCGAAACTGTACGGTGTATCGGCAGTATTTGCCCCGCTGGGCGTTACGGCACCACTGGAGCACCGTTGGGAGGTGCGCGAAGCCAGCGGCTGGCGGCTTGTCTATCGCAACAGATTCCAGAGTACCGGCGGGCGGGAACATGGCTTTCGGGGCTACTCCTGGGTGCTGAACCCGCAGCCCGGAAAGTGGCGATTGATTGTTGCGACACAGGATGGTCGAACGATCGGACTCTTTCCTTTCACCGTGGAACGTGGTGTGCCGCCGCTCGAAACGTTGCCGATTCGGGAATTCTGATGAATGCGTTGTACGTTCTCCGGGGTCAATACCGGATTCGGTTTACTCGATGTGAAAGGCATCGTGGTTGATGGCGACCCAATGCCGGTGGAATCATTTGGCGGTAATTGGATTGGAATCAGCGAAGGCAAACCGGCCAATCTTCGCTTGCGGCAGCCGCAACACAATTGCCAGGCGGATCTAAAGGTCGGCTTGAACGGAGACAACTACTTTTCCAGGATGAAATGACCGCCACCCCGGTCGTCCTTCACCGGAGAAACTTCGACCTGGAGGTCGCGCAATACGCGATCATCTTGGTGGAACGATCTGCTAGCGAACGCTGGCCTGCAGATTGGGAAGCGTCCCGCTAACCGTCACGGTTTGAGTCAACGACGAGACCGACGTTTGCATGGTCACTTGAAGGCTGCTTTCAACCTGACGGTCGCGCGTGGCGACGAACTGGCCATTTGCGGTAAACATGCCGGCGTTCATCGCCAGGTTGCGCCCACGAATCTGCCGTGGATCAAGTGTGACATTGACCGTCAGACGATCAAATTTCGTGCTTCCAGCACGAACCGTGGAACCCCGGCCGCGGCGCGCGGCCTCGCCCAGATCGATCCCGCTCAGGATGCCGCGCAGGACCATGGCATCAAGCGTGATACCCATGCTCGCCCACATGGAATCCCAGTCGTCGCCGACTCCGCGCAGACGGAAGGCCCCCATCAGGTCTCCCTCGAGAGCGAGAGAGGGAGCAAGAAGAGCGGTCATCCTGCGGCAATCAATGCGCTCCAGTTTTGCATTACCGGCCATGAGAAGCCCCTGGTTCCATTCCACGAGCCAGTCGCCCCTGAGCACTCCGCCAAGAGTCTGGATGTCGAAACTATTGACGACCAGCCTGCCCTTCTGCAACAGGCCGGTTGCAAGCAGCGAATCGAAGGTCACTGGCGGCGCATCTGCCGGACGCCAGCCAAATCCTTCAACCATGAGCCGCGGTCCAAGCGGTGTCGGTTCGGCAGTTATCCGCAAGGTATCGTCAACTGTTCGCAAGGAAACCTTCTCGATCCCGCCGTCAGAACGAAATGCGACATCACCGCTGAGTTGACGGAGAGTCAAAGGGCCGGCAGCGACAGTTAGATTTTCGACAACGACCTGCTGCATCAGCCATTTCTGGTCGCTCTTTCGCCGCCCATCGTCAGCCGGCGACAATCCGACCAGATGATCGGCAATAACTGTTCCCCCCGAAATCTCTATGCGCGACAGGCTGTGGACGCCGGACCCGAGCATCGCGAACAAGGAATGAACACGAATTTTCTCGAATACCGATTCTCCGCCTTCACCGACTCGCACATCTGAAAGCAACAAGCCGGGCCGCGGCAGAAGGGTCAGGCTAACTTTGCCAACCCTTGCCGGAGCCTGCCAGACCCGAGTCAGTTCATTTTCGATAGCGGGCTTGAAGCGATCATAGGGAAAAAACAGAACGACCGCCAAGGCGACAAGCACTGCGGCGATCAACCCAAACCCCGCATACGTCAGCCGTGACCGCCACAGCCCCCGCGAAGATGCCTGCACCGGCGGATCTTCACCGGCAACGTCAATTGCCACTCCGGCAGGAAGAATGGAGCTGCCGAATGTAGAAAAACCGCTGGATGCAACCGGCGAGTCGATTTGAGTCGATGGCCTGGGGCTGGGAGATGATGCGACTGGCGCCTTGAGCTTCTCGAGCCGCAATCTGCTCTCCTGCCAGACCGACACCGCTTCCAAGCTTGGCGCAATATACCCCCCCTGCTCCAGATCACGCAGCGCATTCTCGACCAGACTGGGATTCTTGAGCTTTGTGCTCAGTTCTCCAACGGTGATTTTGCCATCGACCAGAACAAGAACCATCCGCAAATCGCGACGTGAAACGTGGGTCCGTTGTCGAACAGCCTCATCCCCGATGGGGGTCTTCGCGAAAACTAGATTTTGGTCCATGGGGATCAAAGATTTTTTGGCAGTATATCCTGCATTCCCTTGACTGGACTGCATTTGCTGACTAACATGCGCACCTCAATTCCTCGATAGCTCAGTTGGTAGAGCGCCGGACTGTTAATCCGTAGGTCCCAGGTTCGAGCCCTGGTCGGGGAGCCAAAAGCTTCTGTTGTGAATCTTGCACTTAGCCAATCCCACGGGGTTGGCTTTTTGCATTCCGGGGGATTCCGGGGATCGCCATACTTTTAGTCCGGCGCTCTCCATTCCGATATCGACCTTCATCTAGAAAACACCATGTTCCCCGAATACCGTGACCTGATTACCCATCTCAAGACCACCGACCATCATTTCCTGAATCTCTTCGAGAAGCACATAGAACTCGACCAGCGAATCAAAAACATGGAATTGGGCATCGAGCCGGCCACGCACCTTGTCATCGAAGTGCTGAAGAAAGAAAAGCTGGCACTCAAGGACGAGATCTACCAGATACTGCGCATGGCGGCAGTCTGAGCGTACCCTCGACACACACATTTCGACACAGCCTGTTGCAAGCCTTGGTAAATTCAAGGCTCATTGCTTTAAGCGAGAACGACCATGAAATATGTTGAAGTAGTCGCTGACGCGAGCAGTACGGACAACATCCGAGCCTTGGCCGACAAATCCAAGACGCCAGATTTTCGGCTGGGCGCCGTCGACGACGAAGGCATGCGCTCGATGCGGATACTGGTCAGCGACGACAAAATCCAGTCGCTGCTCGACAACCTTCAAAATCTCCTGGGCGCCCAGCACTCTGCCCGTATCGTCGTGCTGGCGGTCGAAACCACCCTGCCAAAACCCAAGGACGAAAAGCGCAAACTGGAAGATGCTGCCATTGCGGCACGCGAGGAACTCTACGCCGAGGTCGAAAAAAGCAGTCAGCTTGACCTGAACTATCTGGTGTTCATCGCCTTGTCGACGGTCGTGGCCGCCATTGGGCTCGTCGAAAACAATGTCGCCGTAGTGATCGGCGCGATGGTCATTGCGCCGCTTCTGGGCCCCAACCTCGCCCTGAGTCTTGGCACTGCTCTGGGCGATGTGAGCTTGATGCGTAGGTCGGTCATAGCACTACTCACTGGCGTCGCGCTGGCCGTACTTATCTCGGCCCTGATTGGAAAGCTCTGGGCGTTTAATCTGTCGAGCAGCGAATTTATGTCACGCACCAATGCCGGACTGGATTCCGTGGTGCTGGCGCTGGCCTCGGGTGCGGCAGCCGCCTTGTCACTGACCGCTCGCCAATCGAGCGCACTGGTCGGGGTGATGGTCGCAGTGGCACTGCTGCCACCGGCCGCCGCACTGGGTATTGCCTTGGGGCAAGGCAATTATGGTTTTGCAGCCGGTGCCGGCCTGCTGCTGGCAGTCAATGTGGTGTGTGTCAATCTGGCCAGCAAACTGGTCTTTTTCATCAAGGGTGTCCGTCCGCGAACCTGGCTGGAAAAAGAAAAGGCCCAACGCGCCATGGTGATCTATATCGCCGGATGGCTGGTGACGCTGACAATTCTTCTCTTGGTCATTTATTCGCGGCGGGCGGTATCGATGTAAGGTTCACATATAGCGACAGCCCGAGTACTGGCTACTCCAGACACACATCTCGACACACCCTGTTGCAAGCCGTTACTTGAGTTGCGGAGAGTTGGCCGGTATCTTGAACTCATGCGCTGAACCCCCAACAGCGTTGGCGGCCCACCTCTCCCCCTCCCAATTCGGACCCCCTGAAAGCCTCGCACTCCTCCCCTGATGCGGGGCTTTCGTCATTTTGGGCTGACTTCCTCGCCAATGCTCCAGAGGTCAAATGAAAGCCGATCGGCCCGCCAACATCAAACCTGAACTGGCGCTATCGACCCAAAGCGGAAATCGACCTTGAATTTGTTATGGGGCAGCTTTCTGCAAGCAAGCAGCCATTCGCCACTGGTTTGACGGCGCCAGCGAACAGGTCGTTGGCCAGCATGATTCTCATCAAGGAATTTCCCACAAATTCTGAATGGGCTACGTTGAGTCACTGTTGCATTTTCAGTGACTTTAGTTAGCAGAAAATCTCTTTGCAGTGCGTTCTTTCTAGCAGCCTGTCGGGCTTTCTCGGAAAACCATGTCAAATGGGATTTACGCTCAGAAATTAGGCGGAATTTTCAGTTTTACAACAGTTTCGAACGCGCTTTCGGCCAAAGCACCTCTGAAAATCTCCGTAGCGGTCGTGCGTTTCCTAAGTCCGACAGGCTCCTAGGAGCCAAATATGAAGCGCATTTTCAGCAAGTGCACGTTTGTATCGGCAGTTCTTCTTGCTGCCTTGTCTTCAACGTCATGGGCATCTACTCCTGAGGATTGTCAGCGGGCCATAGACGAAATCTCGGTCAAGGGGCGTGCCAACTATGACTCGGCCACGGAAGCCGAAATGACCAAGCATCTCAGTGCCGCCAATACATCCTTGATGCAGAAAAACGGTTCTACGCAGGCCCTGAAGGAACTCAAGGCCTACGAGCAGAGCCTGAATGGGGCGATGAATGCCCAGAAGATCCCTCAGGGAGACGGTGCAGTATTGAAGGATAAGCTGGACAAAGCAATGAAGTGCGTGAGTGGCCTGAAGTAAGAATCGTGTACGCCACCCCTCTGCCGGATTAGCAGAGAGGTGGTGATGCCAACAACAGGACCATAAGGCGAGGTCCTAGCGCCGTCCGCCGAAGCGACCGCCAAACCCCCCGCCACCGAAGCGGTCTTCGCCACCCCAACTGCCCGCACGGGTATCGAAACCGCTGCGCGCCTGCTGTTCGCGATCGGCCCACGAAGTATCCCCAGCTGCGGACCCCCAGCCTCCGGCGCCATGTTGCTGCCAGCCGCTGCCGGAGTTCCGGTAGACATTGCCGTCGGCACCGGCGTAATGGTTGCCGAACAGGCCGCTTGAGGTATAGCTCTTGGTCTGCCCCGTCCGCGCGTCGTAGCCAGTCACGGTGTGCTGGGCACCAATGCCATCCGGGCCTGCGGTAGCCCCGGCAGTCTTGCTGATTGAACTGCCGCCCGGCCCGGTGGCCGAGGCGCTCGAAGCGTAGGAGCGTTGCCCGGTATAGGTATTGTACGATCCGCCACGTGCCACGTTGCCGCTGGTGCCACCAACCGCATTGAAGGTCCGGTCGTACCCGCGCTGGGCCTGACCGGTTTCCGGGTTGTAGCTCCGCCCGCCGGCGTAGGCCCCGGTTGTTCCCGTGCGCTGGTTGGCATAGCCTCCTGCCGCAGAGGTGCCAAACTTGCCATTGGAATCTGAGTACCAGTTCCGTGTGCCAGAGTAGACCGTGTTGCCCCAGTGCCCATAGATGCTGGCGCTGGTCGATCCGCAACACGGATAGCCCCAGTATCCAGGATGGTAATAGGCGCCGCCCCAGTAATGGGTAGCCCAGGCTGCAGTGGTCAAACCCAGCCCGAAGCCGAAGGCGTAGCCGACATAAGGGTTGTAGATCGGGGCGGCGGCCAGTCCCCACGTGTAGGGCGCGGCATACCATGCGGAGCCAATCCAGGGTGTGTAGGTGTAACCCGTCCCATAGACCACGACGCCATCAGGCGCGACGACAGTGCCCAGATAGCCGGGCGTATAACCGACATAGACAACCTCGGTGCTGGCACCATACACCTGTACATAGGTCACATAATGCAGGGGCGAACTCGCGGGGATGCTATAGATTACCGGCGGCACGGTCGTCGCGACAAACCACGGTCCCGTAATGTTCTGCGCGGCAAACCATACCCCGGCCTCAAGGCCATAGTAGCTGGTCGGGCTGACCTGAATGATAGGTTGCTGCGCATTGGCGACATAGCTCAGGGGCGTTCCAGCGATCGCCCGGTATGTCGGTGCACCATCGAAGACCGGTGTGAATGTTGGTCCATTGACGAGTGGAACGGCCGCTGTTTGAGGGATCGAATTGGCGATCAATGCCTCCTGTGCCTGCGGCGTTCCGGCGACCGAGGCCAGGATCACGCCGGCGGGCGCCGTCTTGGGGATTCGCGCGAAGTCGGCAGGCAGGCTGTTCGCCGGCGTGAACGCCACGGCCCGCTCAAAGCGCCGGCACGGTACCAGCGGCCAGAGAGAAGTGTGTAGTAGTCATTGCTGGCCGTATTGACCAATACGTCGGCGGTCGTGTTGTCGGCCCAGAGCAACCCGGTTCCGGTCACCGGAACAAAGTTCGGCCGCCCCTTGAAGGCGATCAGTTCGGCCGGGATCTGCGTCACATAGATGGTTGGCGCACCGGCGGCCAGCGATGGCTTGGGCGTTGCCTGTGGCCCGCCGTCGAGCAGGTCGATGCTGCCTTTCTTGACCAGGCTGCTCGCAAGATCATCCAGCCCAGGCGGCGCATTCGGGGAAACTACCCAGGGGCCGTCAAGCGACGGTGCCGACATCCAGCCGTCGAAGACATGCATGTACCAGGTTTGGTCAAGCCCGGTTCGGGCGATCAGTGCCTGGGTATTGATGACGCGCTCGAAGTGGGTATCAGGAACGGGCTTGATGCTTGGTGCACCGTCGATGGGAACCAGAATTGCCGGGGAGTAGCTGATGACGACCTTTGGTGGCTGGTTGTTGACCGCGACGGTCTTCGGCTTCACCGTCTGCGAGGCAGCCAGCTGGCCGGCGAGCAGGTCCAGCGACATGGTTGCCATTACAGCCTGCAGTTGTTCGCGCAACTGGCTCAGGTAGCCGAGCCCGTTGTCCGCCAGAGTCGGGAACTTCGCTTGCGTCAGGACGAGATCATTCAGGGCGACAGTGCGCGTCACGCCATCGACGTCGGTACGCGCACTCCCGGTGATTACGCCGAAGATTTCGTCCTTTGCCCCAGTTGCCCTGACCGAGACTGCCGCACGAAAACTCAGCATGTTGCCTGTCCAGCTATTGACCTGGGGCAGGTAGATTCCCGCCGAGGCATTGGTCAGTGCTACCTGCCGTGGCCAGGGATCCATTTGTGACTGCGTCAGGATGCCTTGCGCGCCATCCGTAGCCACCCCGGTGAGTTGTGGATCGATGGCAAGTGGTTGCATCGAGTCATCCATACCAAGGCTTCCTGGACCGGTATTCTGGCTGGTACAGCCCAGCGGACCAAGAATCGCTACGCCAAGCAGGCAGGCGGCAAGCACGGGGCGGTCAATGAATGTCATCTTGCGAGTTTTTCCTGTGAGGGGTCATTTCTAATAGTCTATTGATACCGTCCAGTTTTGCAAGTACGCTCATGTGCCCGTATGGAAGCCAGTCAAATTACATGCTGCGCGGAGAATTTCGGCAGGATGACTGACGTTTGCCGCTCAATCTTGGTTGATAATCAAATATCGCATTTCTCTTCAACTCAACATCAGGCCCGAATCATGATCAAGAACAAACTGTTTGTTTTGCCTGCCCTGGCCCTGGCCATTTCGCTGCCAATGACCGGCGCGTGCGCAGCGGACGGCTCGGTGAACAATGCGACCTTCACTTCAGGCATCAGCGACGGCGCGCCTATCGATTATCGGCAGGGATTTTTGAGCAATACGCCAGTCGTGTATTTTTACAGCGAGTTGCTCGACCTCAAGGGGCAGACAGTTCGCCACCGGTGGAGCCTGGAAGGCAAGGTGATGCAGGAGGTGCCGATCGAAGTCACGCGCCCGCGCCAGGCCGCCTGGAGCAAATCGGAGATGCAACCTGACTGGACCGGAGACTGGACAGTCGAGGTGGTCGACAAGGATGGCAAGGTGCTCAACCGCTCGAACTTCGCCTACAACCCGAACTGACCGGCTTGTGGCCCGGCTATTGCAGCTTGGGACGCGCAGGCAGGTTATTCCTTTTTCATCGAAACCGGCTGCGGCGGCACCTTGTTGAAAGCCCCACCCAGCACCAGTAGCAACTGAATCCGGTTAGTTTGCTGGGCACCGCGCAGTTTGATGCCAAGCGCCTCATAGCCAAGTTGTCCGGTCTGGATATTTGACACCCAAAGCAAGTCGCGGCGCCCCGCGACGTACTGGATCGTCGCAATCTGCAATGCCTCCGTCTGATTGCGCAGCGCCTCGTCGATCAAGGGAATACGTTTGGCCAGGAGTTCCTCATTCGCCAGGCCATTCTCGACTTCGGCAAAGGCAGCCAGGGCTACCGCGCCGTACTTGGCGACGGCCTTGGCCTGCTGCGCGGTCGCAATCGCGACCTTGGCATTCAGCGCGCCACCCTCATAGATTGGTATCGAGACACCGATGGCGGCTGATGCAAGCCAGGGGTTCAGGCGCAGCAGCGAGAGAATCCCGCTGTCAATGCGCCCACCCGTCAATGAGAAGGAGAACGCTGGCAGCAGCGCCAGTTCCGCCGATTCCTGGAGACGGAAACTGGCCAGCACCATCCGTTCCGCGGCGATGATGTCGGGCCGTCGCTCGAGCAGCGCACCGGCGATGCCGGCCCCGGGGGCCGGTGGAAGCGCACCAAACCCGGGCGAGGCTTCGATCTCGGCAGCAGGATAACGTCCGAGCAGCAGTTCGAGGGCACGCTGCGTCTCGCCATATATCTGACGCGCACTTTCAAGTTCAGAACCTGCTTCGGCAAGCTTGGCTTGTGTTTCGACCACGTCAAGATTGCTTTCTTTGCCGGCTGATCGCCTTGTCTTGACCAAACTGAGTTGGCGGTCATAGACGGCTACGGCTTGTTCTTCCACAGCAAGCAATTGGCGCGCCGTGGAGGCCAGGTACCAGAGCTTGGCCGTTGTGGCAGCGAGCGATTGTCGTGCATAAGCATAATCCAATGCCACCGCTTCAGCTTCGGATTCAGCAGCCGAACGCTGAGCCCGGACGCGTCCCCAGACGTCGAGTTCCCAGCCGATACTGGCGGATACCGATGAACTATCGAAGGCGCTGTCCTGATCGGCATCGCGGGTCTTGCGTCCGCCGAGCGCTGCGCCTACGTGTGGCTGGAGGCTGGCCCCGGCGATGATTACGACCTGCCGGGCGATGGCAACCTTCTCGGCCGCTTGGCGAAGATCAAGGTTGTTGGCAATCGCTTCCGCCACGAGTGCATCAAGTACCGGGTCATTGAATGAGTTTAGCCAGTCGTCCGCCACCTGCGCAGCTTGCCGGTCAGCGCTCCAGTTGCTCGGGATAAGCGTCATCTTCGGCAACGCGTCGTCCACAATCGTCTGATGGGTCGGCAGGGGAGTCAGTGCACATCCAGCCAGGAGCGACGTGGCGAATGTGGCGGCGATGATTCGAGAGGACATCAGCCGGAGAACGGGTAGATCCAGTTGAACCATGTGTAGGCTCGTATGCCGATCTTGCGCAGCACCACGAAGCCGCTGTCCGGATTGGTATAAATGGTGGCACGCCCCTGGGTGCCGATCGGGAACCGGCTCTGATCCTCATCGTCGAGCCGGATGGCGACGGCAAACTGTCCTTGGGGCACTTCGCTGGGAACGTAGCTGAAATTGGGCAGCACACCGCTCGGCAGGAGTTGCCCGGCACCGCTGCCTTGCCAGATGGCCTCGACCTTGCCGGCCCAGATCTGGCCAGGGTAAAGGTCAAGGGCGACCTCCGCCGATTGCCCGGGCTGGACGAACTTCAGGTTCTCCTGAAAAAAGTTGGCAAGAATGTAACGGTCCGCATCGGCAATGAATGAAGCGATGGCACCGAATCGGACATCGCCGGCCACCATGCCCGGACGAACCTGCAGGTTCATGATGTATCCGTCTTCCGGGGCTACCATCAAGGTGTTGTCCAGGTAGTAGCGCGCCTGATCGACTTCGGCCTGGATTGCCGCAACCGTCGTATTGACGCCGTTGATTTCTGCACTGTACTGCAACTTGGCACGCTGTTCCTTGGCTAGCGCTTCGAGAATTCCGGCCTCGTTTGCAGCCACCTGCGCCTTCCATTTCTGGGCATCCTCCTCGGGTCCGGCGCCTTTCTTGGCGAGGTTGGTCGAAAGCTGGAGCTGATATTTCGAGAACTTGAGTTCGCTCCTGAGTTTGACGACCTGCTGCGTGGCAGAAGCCAGATCGGCCTTGAGGACAAGGACATTCTGCTTGGCGCCCGCCAGTTGGGCCTCAAGTTGGGCGAGTTTATATTCGTAGGGGCGACGATCGAACTGTATGAGCGGCGTCCCCATGGCGACATGAACATTCGGCTTGACCAGAACGTCGGTTACCAGCGTGGGCTCTGACAGGCGCAGCGTCAGTTGTATCGTGTGCTGGATCATCTTGCCTTGCGTGGCATAGGGTGTCGAAAAGCGCAGGCCGATCATGAAAATGATCAGCAGGTGCAGTCCGACGAGTGCGGAGACGACCCCCCAGGCGATGCTGAATTTCAACTACTTGAACTTGAAGAATGTCAGCCAGCACAGAACCACATAGCCGAAAAGGAGAACAAATCCTGCGAGCATTGTGCGGGGCCCTCAGGAACTCGTGGCGGCGGTCGGCGCTGCCTTGCCCGGGTCGCCTCCCAGGCGGGGGTTTTTGGCATCAGCGCCACCTTCCAAGCGGTCAATTTCCTGATAGATGGCCCGTGCTTCCTCGCGCGGGAAACGCCGGATGTCGACAATATCGGCTGGTTTGAAGGCCCAGATGAACGCTTGAACCCATGGGTAAATCGTCGGCAGGAGTCCTGCCCAACCCAGCAGATTCACTGCTTCGGCGTCAGGATGCTTACGGGCAATGGCAATTCTGCCAGGCAAGCCAGCGAGCCAGACCCAGCAGGCGACAACGGCAATGCCGGCCAGGAACAGCGTGGCGAACGTCAGGTACGGGTCTTGATGACCTCCTTGCTTGATACCGCGCGGTATCCGGCCACAAGCTTCTCAGCCCTTTATCACAGCCGTTGGCGTATCGAGGAGGCGTTCAAGCGCATCAAACACCGGCTCAATCTGGAGCACACGTCCGGCCTGACTTGGCTGGCCGCCTGCCAGGATGTTGGGGCCAAGATGGTGTGTGACAATCTCAATGCCCTGGCCACCTACCTGGCTGCGGAAGAGCGGCTGCCCAGCGATTCGCCATGGCGAGTGAATCGGACGATGGCCTTCAATACCGTACGTCGTATCTTGCCCCGAGTCTTGGCGGGTGTGCAGCAAATCACCACCCGAGTTACCAAGGAAATCTTCTCGGAAATCGTCAAAAACCTTCAGAAATTTATCCCTGATCGTGCTCGACCTCGGCCAAACCAGCGAAAGCCTCACCTGTCCTTTGCTTACAAACCCGCCGTATGACTATGGACTAAGTTGAGAGGATTGCCATTCCAGCTACGACGGGGAAGAGACGGCAAAAAAGCTCAAGTACCGGATGAAGGTGCCGCCTACGACATGTGCCCAATTTCAAAAATCGAATCCCGCTGGCTGTAACGGATGTGCCAAGCAATGCAACAGTCCCATCACGTTCGGGTGGGAAAACCAGCCCCAGGAAACGTTCGAGGTCGTTCAACCTGCGGAGGTTGCTGCAGCTCAGGGTTTAACGTGAGGCAGAAGCCGAACACCAAGGAACTGTTGGCGCAAAAGTTACAGAGCCTGGGCCCGATTGAACACTGGTGGTTCGCCTGTCTGAAGGAAGGCTGTTTGGTGCAGGCCTCCTCATTTTCTACCGAGACTTGGCCTAATTTCGTGGCGACGAATATACGCGATTCACCGACTACCTCGTGGTCACCAAGACAGCGATCTCGGAGCAGATGAAGTTCCTGGCTGCCAAGGTTGATAGGGACTACACGTATGTCGAGCACATCCAGAAATCGAAATTGGGTTTCAAGTCGGATGCGACGATCATTGTGAAGTATGCGGTCGAGTACTCGGTCGGAGTCAAGTCCAAAATCTGCTGTAAATACTCTTCGATCCGATGAATGACGAATGGTTTTCAGCTAGCGAGGGCAACAACGTTGTTGCCCTCGCTAGCTGCGGCGCGGGAAGCCGCCCACTCCTTGAATTCATCCATGTCGAGGTACTTCCGTTCCTGCCAAGCCTCGTTCTGTTCGGCCAGCAGAGCGCCGATCAGGCGCAAGGCTGACTCGTCGTTGGGGAAGATGCGGATCACGCGCTCCCGCCGGCGAATTTCCTCGTTGAGCCGCTCCTGCATGTTCGTTGTGCGTAGCCGCTTGCGATACTTCTCGGGCAAGACCATTACCGCCATGGCATCCTCGAATCCTGCTTCGAGGCAGGCCACCGCTTTGGGGGCGCTCTTGGCGAAGCGCTCGGTGAATTCCGCCAGGCGGCGCTTGGCCTCGACCAAATCGGGCGCCTGCAGCACGAGCTTGACGGCAGCTGCCACCTCGGCGCGGTGGCGGGTGTCCGTCGAAAAGCTGCCGTCCCGCGTCTGCGGCACCAGCAGCGTCACCGGCCCAACCCGCGTGTAAAGGGTGCGTGGCCGGTAGCCGTTGCGATAGCCGGCCCGTTCGTCCGTGCGCTCGTGCCGCGTCGCCCCCACCCTGCACAAGCCGGAAATCGTGGCCACCCCGGCCGTGAAGATTATTTCCCATGAAATCCCGAGTACTGGGCTCCTGATCGATGAAAAGAGGGCGGCCATTGCTTTGGAAGAGCAGCTTCATGCCGTTGCCTTGAATCAGGCCAAAGAGATAGCGAGCGAAGAAGCAGTGATTGCCCTGTGCGAGAAGAAAATGCGGGCTTTTATTAGTGACTTCCTGGCCAAACAGCCAAATATGCGCACGGTTCCAACGATTACGTTCGCCTACAAGTAAGCCGGGACTGGCGCTAGCGATCATTCCGTTGGCGCTGGTGGTCAAGTGCGCGATCATGGTCGCCAATGCGAGTCGATGACTGATTCCATGTCCACACCAATTAAGCAATAATAAGTGCATCTCAATGAGATCTGAGGTGTGGCATGGGAAGGCCGTTCAAGGGAGAGGGGTCGGTAGCGGAGGCGCTGAAGATTGTCAAAGAAGCCAAGAGTGTGGAACAACTGCGCCAGGCCCAAGCGGTTGTTCTGCCGTTGTGCTACGGTTTGAATCTTGAGCAGACCGCCGCGGTGATCGGCGTTTCGCTCAGTTGGGCCTCACGATTACGCAACGCGTTTCTGGCTGGACATCGGGTAGGCGGTGAATCGGAACCTGCACGAGGCGGACGCCACCGGGAGAATTTCACCCGAGCGCAAGAAGCCGAACTGTTGAAACCCTTTTTCGACCAAGCGGCCAAGGGCGGTATATTGGTCGTCAGTCAGATCAAGCCGGCCCTGGAGAAAGCGCTGGGACGCCCGATGGCGCTGTCCTCCGCCTACAACGTGCTGCATCGCAACGGTTGGCGCAAGCTGGCGCCAGACAAGCGACATCCGCAAAGTGATCCGACCGCGCAGGAGGCGTGGAAAAAAAACTCCCCGACACCCTTGCCGAACTCCGGAGAGATTTCGCTCAAGGAACCCCGATCCATCTGATGTTTCAGGACGAAGCGCGCTTCGGGCGCATCAACGATGTGCGTCGTGCCTGGGCGCCCCAACCCATTCGACCGTTGTGCCGGGCCATGCTCACCCACCAATACACCTACGCCTACGCGGCCGTCGATGTGGATACGGGCGAGCTTGACTCGCTGATCTTGCCGCACGTCAATACGCCGTGCATGCAGCTATTCCTCGACGAAGTGGCGGCACGCCATCCGATGGATCGGATCGTCATGGTCCTTGACGGTGCGGGCTGGCATGCCAGCCAAGCACTCAGAACACCCGAAAACATACACCTGCTACCGTTGCCTCCCTATGCCCCTGAACTCAACCCGGTCGAGCATCTCTGGGATGAACTGCGCGAGAAGTTCTTCCACAACCTGGCCTTCGATAGCATCGATGCACTTGAAGATCAACTCGAATCGAGCCTCAAAACCCTTGAATCAGAGCACCAGCGTGTCCGCTCAATCGTACACTGGCCGTGGATAGTTAATGCATTAACGAATTAGAAACGGAATTAGCGCAACTGAGTAGAAAGTTTCGGGCTAGACTCTCGACTCATGGACACACTCACCATCAAGATCAGCGGTATGGAGGGCGAGGATTGCGTGCGTACCGTCGCCAACGCGATTCAGGACTTGCCTCACATTGGTCATATCGAGGTTTCGTTGGAGAAAGCCGAAGCCATCGTCGAATATGGGCGGCTGATCGATCCAGGTGACATCGTGCAAGCGATCGAGGATGCGGGTTACCCGGCGTCCTTCTGAATTCTGGAGATTGCACAATTCGCGCATTGATCTTCCACTTTGAACCGTATGCATACCAAGCAGCGGCCAACTTCATGACGAAAATGTTTGACTTGGCAATGGCGTTCTGCTGAGAAGCACTAGAGCAGCTCATGGGCTATAGCGGGTATCGGCCACATCCGGCCTTAGCAGCCCCGAAAAATCGAGCTGCCCGAACGGCAGATAATTTATCAGATACTGGTCGCTCGGCCCTTTAGTCTGTCGGCCCGCTCCTCGGACCAATGTTCTTTGCCGCTTTCTGCTCGGAAGGAGCTACGTTGCCGACGCGAGCAAACAGCCTGATCCAAACTATGTTCGGGAAATGATTGGTGCCCTCAGCTGTCGGTTAGCCCTTTGACGACCTTGATCATCTCGGTTCGGACTTCCTGAAGCATTTCATTGCTGATCGCACTGTAGTTATGCCGGTAAATCAGTTGAGACATCAGGTGATTGAACACTGCACGATCGATTCGCGACCACGCGCTCACTTGATCCTCGGTAAATACCCGGCTCGCACGCCTGACAAACTGCTCGTGGATCTCATGGGCATGCCCACCTTGCATTTCGGCAGGCGTGGGCGATCTCCGCCACTCTTCAAGGGCAGCCGATGCAGGATTTGGCGCTTCCCGCTCGGTACGAGTTTCGGCGGTTCTCATCACAGCTGGTTCAGCATAGGCAACATCACCAAACTGACCGCCGATGCTGCCGGCAATCAACAACGATTTGACCATGGTTCGATAAGCGCGTCTCCGGCCAGACCAATAACCGGTGCGGTTATGACCGAGACCGAAATGCAAGCGCGAAACCTGAAGAAAATTTGTGATGGTAGGTTGTTGCCAGCTGCTGAGGGTTGCCATAAAGATTTCCTCCGGACATGTCTCCAACGACATAATCGCGAAGGCTGCGGTTTATTGCAGTAGGCGTTATGGAACGGTTTGTATCGTTTCATAACAGAAAGTGCACGACAGTGTTCGCGAGGCCAGGTTTGAGATGAGAAAGCTGACATAGCGCTTGCAAACATCATCAGGCAGTTAAGGGTCGAACCGCCGGTCGCATTGTTAGAAAACTTACTATTGGCTGAATAAGAGTCCGGTGCCATGCCCCTTCCTCCACCGTCCACCCCAAGAGTCCGACGCTCCAGCCCACCCGCGTTCGGCGAAAGTTCGGCAGAAAACGGCGCGCGTCAAGATAGTTGTCGCCTCGGTCATGCAGCCAATGGCGGAATAAGCTTGTCTTCCAGATGCGCGTTGGCGATTCAATCGCGTTCTGGATTGAGGGTCACTACACCGACCGGCGTCCAATTTCGTGTCTGACCAGTCCAGCGCGCCGGGTTCAGATCACGCGCTGAGGTATAGACGGCATGTCGGGCCGCGAGAATGGCGAGATCCTCGCCGGCATGGCGCTGGGCTGGGCTGACATAACGAATGCCACTGTGCCGATGCTCGACGTTGTACCAGTGCACGAAGCTGACTGCCCAGGTCCTGGCGTCGTTGAGCTCGGCAAAGCCGTTAGCAGGAAACTCAGGGCGGTATTTGGCCGTCCGAAACAGCGATTCCGCGTAAGCATTGTCATCACTGACTCGGGGTCGAGAATACGAGGGCCTGACTCCCAGCCAGTTGAGCATCGCCAGCACCGTCGTGGCCTTGAGCGTCGAGCTGTTGTCGCCGTGCAGAACAGGCTTGGTCGCGAGTGCGGCAATCCCCTCGGCGAGCGCCGTACGGCGCACCAGATGCGCGGCATGGTCGGCGTGATCGCTGCCGTGCACCTCCCAGCCGACAATCTTGCGGCTATACAGGTCGAGGATGAGATAAAGGTGAAACCAGTGCCCCTTAACCTTGCCTGGCAGATAAGTCATGTCCCAGCACCACACCTGGCGCGGCGCGGTGGCAATGTGCGTGGTCGGCACTCGCTGTTGCCTGGGCGCCTTGGCCCGTCCTCGGAGGGTGGTTTGACCGTGCTCACGCAGCACTCGGCTGAAGGTGGATTCGCTGGCCAGGTAAATCCCTTCATCAGCCAGCATCGGCACCATGCGCGCTGGCGGCACGGCCGCAAAGCGTGGCTCGTTGGCCACGGCAAGCACCTGCGTGCGTTCGGCCTCACTGAGCGCGTGCCTGGGCGTCGGGCGCATGGACAAGGGCCGGCGATCTGCGCAGATGCCGCCCTCAATGGCTTTCCAGCGTTGCAAGGTGCGTAACTCGATGCCGGCTACCTCGCAGGCAAGCCTGAGCCGAGCACCGGCGACATGGGCGGTATGGATGTCTTGGGCCAAGGCTTGGCGATCTTCAAGGCCGATCATTCGGCATCGCCCTTGTTGAAGATCGCCGCGACTTTTTTTGAGAGAACCAGCAGGGCAGCGGTTTCAGCGAGTGCCCGGTCCTTGCGTAGCAATTCGCGTTCGAGTTCCTTGATGCGTTTGCGGTCTTGTCGGGTTGCTTGCGGGCTGGCTCTGACTTCTTCCGGTTCGGCCAACGCTGTCGTGGCGCTGGCCCACCATTTGATCAGCTCGTCCGGATAAACGCCGTGCTCTCGACACCACGCGCTTTTGCTGGTTTCGTCCAGCGCCGCAGTGACGATCACCGCCTCCAGGCGCGCCGCCGCAGTCCATGCCCGCCCTCGGGCGGGCATGGACTGCGCGTCATCTCGCCAACGCTCAAGGGTTCCCGAACCAATGCCTACTTCACGGGCCACCACATCTATTGCTGCATTTTCCGGCGCCAACAATCGTGCTACCGCTCTACCTTTGAACTTCTCTGAATACCTTGCCATTTCCATCCTTTGTCGCCGCCCCAGGGGGAGATTCTATCGAGGCGACAACTATTCTGACGTAGGGGGAAAACCACCCTACTCTGTTGATCCGATTCGGGTTCCTGACCTAGAACCAAGATAGCGCCCCAGCCAGGTTCGGCATAGGTTCGGCGACCAACGACGACTCGAAAATCCATCGAAAAACCCGTTACAATTCTTCGCGCTAAGTGCCATCAAGAAATGGGATCGTCCTACTGTTAATCCGTAGGTCCCAGGTTCGAGCCCTGGTCGGGGAGCCAAAAGCTTCTGTTGTGAATCTTGCACTTAGCCAATCCCCCGGGGTTGGCTTTTTGCATTCCGGGGATCGCCATACTTTTAGTCCGGCGCTCTCCATTCCGATATCGACCTTCATCTAGAAAACACCATGTTCCCCGAATACCGTGACCTGATTACCCATCTCAAGACCACCGACAGTCATTTCCTCAATCTCTTCGAAAAGCACAACGAACTCGACCGGCGAATCAAGAACATGGAAACGGGCGTCAAGCTCATCCCATTACACACAACTTCAACACCTCTGCGTAACATGCTGACTTTACAAGAAATGCTGGGTGGATGTGATGGGTTGGGCAGCGGAAGAATTCAAGGCGATCGACCTGGGCGACCGGCGTCTGGACAAGCGCACGGTGCTGCTGGCGGAGCGCATGGCAGCCAATCCGATGGCCAGTATCCCGCAAGCCTGCGGCGGCTGGGCGGAAACCCAGGCGGCGTATCGTTTTTTGCGCAGGACGACATCGAATGGGAAGCCATCCTGGCCTCGCACTGGGGAAGCGCCGAAACGCGCATGCGGGTGCATCCGGTGGTGCTGTGCATCCAAGACACCACGGAACTCGACTTCAATGGTCAGCGCATTGCCGGTCTGGGGCCGCTCTCGTATGAAGCCCAACGCGGGATGTACGTGCATTCCACCTACGCGGTCAGTCCGCAGCGTGAACCCTTGGGTGTTCTGGACGCCTGGATGTGGGCACGCGAACCCAAGGACGCGAGCGGCCAACGAGGTGGCCTGCTGGAAAGCACCCGCTGGACGGAGGGCTACACCCGCATCGCGGAGTTGGCGAGCAGCATGCCGGACACCCGGCTGGTGTATGTGGCGGATCGGGAGGCGGACATCGTGGCCCTGATGGTGCAAGCCCGCGAGCTGGGGCATCCCGCCGACTGGCTGATTCGTTCCCAGCACAATCGGGCGCTTCCCGAGGGCGGCAAGCTGTGGACTGAGGTCCTGGCCAGCGAAGCGCTCGGCGGCATCCGCTTCACGATGCCTTCGCGGCAAGGACAGAAGGCGCGGGACGTTCGGCAACGAGTCTGGGCAAAGCGGGTGACGGTCTCCGACGGCAAGGGGAGCCGGATCGAGGTGAGTTGTCTGGTGGCGCGAGAAGAAAGTGCCCCCGAGGGCGTGAAGCCGGTGGAATGGCGGCTGCTGACCAATCGGCCGATTAACTCTTTCGAAGCGGCGACCGAACTGATCGACTGGTACCGGGCGCGCTGGGAGATCGAACTGTTCTTCCATGTCCTCAAGAACGGCTGCCGCGTAGAGGCGTTGCAGTTGAGCACCGTGGCGCGGCTGGAACGGGCGCTGGCGCTGTTCATGGTGGTGGCTTGGCGGATTGCCCGACTCATGCGCCTGGGCCGTACCTGCCCAGACCTGGATGCGGCCTTGCTGTTCGAGCAGGACGAATGGCAAGCGGCTTACATCCTGAATCGGAAGAAGGTGCCCAAGACGCCGCCCAGGCTCAATGAAGTGGTGCGCTTGGTGGCGATGCTTGGCGGATTTCTGGCCCGCAAGGGCGATGGCGAGCCAGGGGTGAAGACCCTTTGGCTTGGCCTTCAACGCGTCGTCGATTTCGCCGCCGGGATCAGATTCGCGAGAGAGGCTCATGCGTTATGACGCGAGTTCAACTTCAAAGTGTAATTTTGAATAATTTGTGTGTAATGGAATGCGTCAAGCTGGCCACGCACCACGTCATCGAAGTGCTGAAGAAAGCAAAGCTGGCAACCAAGGATGAGATCTACCAGATCCTGCGCAAGACCGCAGGCTGAACACGTCGCAGGCCAGCCAGATGTCCAAAGTCATCCGCGAACGTTACGAAAACGGTGTATTGGTCGAGCGCACGATCGAGGGCTCAACGTTCCATGCCCGGAAGTGGCTGAAGCTTGCCGTTCATTCAGTCATCGCCATCAGCCTCGCGGTGCTGGCTGCAGTGGCCATTCATGACAGTATGGCCCTCGGTAGCGCCATAGATGAAGACGCCACACCGGCCAGTTGCGACCAGCCACGGTTCCGGTCGTAGGGCAAGCCGTCGTAGTCGACCATCACGATCCATATAGTGTCTGTTGCTTCCATAGCTCAATCACTTGTTCACCATCAAGTTGAGATGCACCACGGCAACCCTGAAGAGCATGGTAATAAGCTACCATTCCATGCCGCACCCCCTAAACTGCCCATTTTATAAATTTCCACGAAACGGCAATCTGGTCTTGCTATCTGGACTGACCAAGTTGCGGCCTAGAAAATGAAGACTCTGCGTGTCGTTTTGTTTCTGGCCTTAACTGGCTGCACCTCAGCATCTAAGATGCCTGTTCGGCCAGAAATGCAACGGAATGCAGAGGAACCGGCAGCCGAAGTCGTACTTGGTGCTGAGGTGTTGGAATCGCTACCGGAGGGTTCCTGGAGATACAAGATTACTGAGGCTGCAAAGTCCGAATGGCAATATTTTGGCCAGCAGTTAGTCGTAATCGATGGCTATGACGAGAGTATTCCTCATGTTGGGATTTGGGAGGATGAGGATGATAGCCACAGTGACCGGATTAACCA
Organism: Candidatus Dechloromonas phosphoritropha; assembly: GCA_016722705.1. Lineage (NCBI taxonomy): Bacteria > Pseudomonadati > Pseudomonadota > Betaproteobacteria > Rhodocyclales > Azonexaceae > Dechloromonas > Candidatus Dechloromonas phosphoritropha. Next base: position 486,396 of record JADKGN010000001.1, read on the forward strand.
GTATTGGCGTGCAGTAGGCAAATCCCGGCTATCGGGGTACGACTGCAAGCAGCCTTGGTCTGCCGCCTTCATTAGTTGGATCATGCAGACGGTCGGTGTATCCAAGTCGCTATTCCCACCAAGTGGCGCCCACTGGGTCTATCTTCACCATTTTCTTGCCAACGCAAACAACCCAGACGCGGTCTTCATTCCCCACACCATTGAACAGTACAAACCCAAACCAGGGGATTTGATCTGTGCCGTGCGGAGCGACTACACGCCTACGGATGTGATCAGGGAACTCCCGGTCTCACTCATCAGTTCAAGGCTGCATTGCGATATCGTCGTGGAATCCAACGGCGAAACCTTGCAAGTCATCGGCGGTAATGTCCGCAATTCGGTTTCAAAAACCATTTTGACCTTGTCCCAAGATGGCTATGTGCAATCGACGAGTCGTAGGCCATGGTTCTTGATTATCGAAAACCGCTTGGACTATTAGTGAGCTTCCCTCTGTTTTTCGTCTTCCAATCCTGCGGCATTATGCCGCCAATTCTTTCCCATGCTGACTGCTGAGCCAGTTATTCAGGAACCGCTGTGGCAGATCATACGCTGATTTTGGTCATTGGCTTGTGGCTTTACTATTTGAGTCGTAGGCGCGTATTCAACCGGTGGACTGCCGTAACGCCGACTGGCTGCGAGGAACCTAAGCTCCGATCCTAACTACCGTGCTTATCCGGTTAACCCAGACACTCACTACCGGTAGTATGCTGAGTTCCCGCACCAACGTGAAGAAATCATGGTCATCGACGTGCTTGAACGAGGCGATCTGCCGTTTCCCCGCTCGCTTCCTGAGTTTCAGCGACTGTTCCCGGACGAAGCGGCGTGCGCGGTCTACCTTGAGCGTGCTCGATGGGGCAATGGATTTGTCTGCCCCATCTGCGAAACGGCTGGCGACCCCTATCGCTACTCCACTCGCCCCGGTGTTCTTTGTTGCCGGAAATGTCGACGCGAAACTCGGCTCACCGCTGGCACCGTCATGGAGCGCACCCACACACCGCTCTCGGTGTGGTTCTGGGCAGCCTACTTGGTCACCAGCCAAACGCCAGGCCTGTCGGCCGTCCAGTTCCAACGGCAACTCGGACTGCTGCGCTACGAGACTGCTTTCCAGATTCTTCACAAACTGTGGGTCGGCATGGTGCGGCCCGACCAAGATCGAATTGGTGGGAACCCCGGAGAATACCTCGAAGCCGACGAAGCCTACGTCGGTGGCCGTACTCGCGGCAAGGGCCGAGGCGTTCACGACAGGGTTCTCGTCGCCGGTGCCGTCGAGGTTAAACAACGCAAGCACGGCAGCAGCCTCAACAAGCGCAGGACTGGACGGTACGCCGGACGCGTTCGGCTCGCGGTGGTGCCAGATCGAAGTGCCAAATCGTTGGATGGCTTCATCGAGCGCGTCGTTACGCCAGGCGCCTCCATTGTTACCGATGACTGGAACGGCTACGCGACGCTCGGAAAGCGAGGGTATCTTCATACGGCCGTCGCAGAACGTGGCGACATGCAAGTCGCCGAAACCTTCCTGCCCATCATTCACCTGGTGTTCTCCAATCGCAAAACATGGCTACGTGGCATTCACCACGGCGTCAGGCCGCAACACTTGCAAGCCTATCTCAACGAATTCACGTTCCGCTTCAATCGCCGCTTCTACCCATTCAATGCTTTCCGCTCCCTGCTTGGCATTGCTGGCGACATCACTATGCCGAGCTTTATGCAAAAAAATCACGACCCACTGCATCTAGTAGGTGTCTGTGACAACTGGATAAGCACGCTAACTACTATGGCTGCCCCATGTTCAAACTGATAATTGCCCCGTTGATTGCCTATCTGACCCGGCTCCGCTTTCCGGCCCTGTTCGCCATTGCCGCCGTGCTGTTCATTCTGGATTTTCTGATCCCGGATGCTATTCCCTTTGTCGATGAAATCCTGTTGGGACTGAGTGCCGCTCTTCTCGGGAGCTGGAAGAAGCGGAAGGACAAGGATTCGCCAAACGATCCGTCTGGTTGATAGCTGTAGGCCAACCGCCCTCCTTGTGTTGCATACATCTCGACACACCCTGTTGCAAGCCGTTACTTGAGTTGCGAGGGTCCGGCCAGTATCTTGGGTTCATGCGCTGAACCCCCAACAGCGTTGGCGACCGACCTCCCTCCCCCCTCCAACTCGGGCCGCCTGAAAGCCTCGCACTTCCCCCGGTGCGGGGCTTTCGTCATTTTGGGCTGACTTCCTTGCCAAATGCTCCAGAGGTCAAATGAAAGTCGATCGGCTCGCCAACATCAAACCTGAACTGGCGCTAGCGACCCTCAGCCGCCTCATGATATTGGAAACCCATTTGGCTGCTTACTGAACACAAAGCCGCCTCTCAATGATTTCGGGCGGGTGACTCTTGATCGGCCATTCCGGCCAGTTGTATGTCTGGACCTCTCCGTCAGCAATGCGCCGGTTAACTGCCTCTCAGCAACATCGCAGACCTTCGTCAAATTCAGGCGAGAAATCGATCCGAGCGGTTGCTATCCAAAATTACGAATGAATCATCCCGACCGACCCTGAGGCGACTGTCGTACTCGGTAAGCTTGTCTTGAAAGGCATGGCTGGCATATCAAATAGGCCCTTGCTTGCATGGTTTCCAGGAGCTTTTAACAGAACGTGACTTATCTAACGCTGAATGGCGGTCTGTTTTGGTCTAATGGCCCAAGATTTACGTTGCGCACCTTTTGAGATTGAGGAAAATCATGAAAAAAGCAAAATTAAATATCATACCAGCAATCCTTTTGGCATCTCTTGCTCTTGTCTCGGTAAGCGCAACTGCCTCAGTTATCACCTATGAAGTCAGGTCAATTTCCAACAGTAGCTTCGATAACTACCAGTCCGGCTGGTCTAGCCAAAGCACTGCTATTTCATCCACTTCGCTGAGCGATTTCAACGGAAGCAACGGCGGCAACAATAGCTATGGCCATCTTAAGGTGGATTTCACGGTGTCGTCAGCAGTGGCTGGAAGTTCCGTAAAGTTCAACTTTGCTCCAGATGCCGGATATGGCGGCGCATTGTATCTTGATGGCATTTTGCTAAGCGCGAATGCAACAGATTTATGGTGGGATGGTAGTTGGAGCAATACGTCAGAATTGCTGATTGCCAATGTATCAAGTCTAAGCCAAGGCAATCATGTGCTGGATGCCTATTGGGCCGAGGGTTGCTGTAATGGTGGGCAAGGTGGCCAGTTCAGTGTGAATGACCAGGGCTGGAAAGCCCTTTCAGTAAAGAATTTGGATGCCCTCGCAGTGCCAGAACCGGGCACGATGGCCCTCGTTGGCATAGGCTTGGCCGGGTTGAGTCTGAAACGACGCAAGCAGGGTTGAGGCAAACTGCAGTAAAGTAATCCCTCGCAGTGAGTGTGCCGTTCATCGCCATGCGCGCCTTCTCGACCAGGTGCAGCTTGGGAACGAAGGGTGCGCCAAGCCACGCGGTGATGGCGACGATCGCGTCGTCGTTAAAGAAACGCTTGAGCTCGGTCATCGCGCAGGCGGTGCCGGCATCATCGTTCAGCGTTACCGCCTCGGGGTAGGCAAGCGCCGCCCGCTCTTCCTCGCTGAAAACCTCGGGATGCTCCAGCCAGCGGTCGATAAAGTCGATCTTCTCGTATGCTCCATTTGCGGCGAGGAAATTGTGAGCATTAAAGTCCACGCAGAATTCGCAATGGTTAATCTGCGAGATGCGCACACTCATCAACGTCCGCAGCAGGGGCCCGGGCGAGGCCAGCCGTTTGAAGCGTCCGATCAAAAAAAGGAACGCGAACATAATCGCAGGCTGCCGCCCCCACGCCCACATTGGGGACAGCACCTGCCCGTATTTGCGTTTCTGGTAAACAAAAACCCAGCGCACATACCAAGGATAGTCACGTTCGGAAAGTTCGTCGAGTCGGGTGGCCATTGGCGGAACGGAAAAAAGGAACAGAGTAGAAGTCTAGTAGTTCGTTTCATTAATATATTTACAAATGTGTTGTTAATTGCCATGATCCTCATACGATTCGACTTGGAGGTGATCATGGGACGGAAAAGTGGGCGAGCGGCGCTGGTGCTGACGGACAAACAGCGGTCCAGGCTGTCTGAACTTGCAGCCTCGCGAACGGCAGCGGTGCGCGAAGCGGAGCGTGCCGGCGTGCTGCTCAAATACGCGCAGGGCGTATCGATCAGCGAGATTCAGCGGCAGTTGGGCGTCAGCCGGCCGATGATCTACAAATGCATCGACAAGGCACTTGCGGCGGGCGTTCAAGCCGGATTGAAGGATGCCTACCACCGGCCTCACGCCCCGGAGATTACTGAGGAGGCCAAGGCTTGGGTGGTCAGCGTAGCGTGCACCAAACCAAGGGAGTTTGGACTGGCTGCGGAGTTGTGGAGCATCTCGGCGCTGGCCCGCCATGTGGCCGAACAGGCAGCGGCATCGGGCTTCCCTCGTCTTGCCGGTGCGGGCAAGAGCACGGTCTGGTGGATTCTTGATGCAAACCAACTCAAACCCCACAAGATCACCTACTACCTGGAGAAACGGGATCCCGACTTCGACCGGAAGATGCATGAGGTGCTGATGGTCCCGGGACGTTTCCCTCTACACCGAAGGCGCCGTTCATGATGGACGGCCGAACCCGATTTACACGGTCAGTGTCGATGAAAAGCCCGGCGTTCAAGCGATTGGCTTGACGGCGCCTGACCGGCCACCGGTTCCCGGCAAAGCGCCGACGGTGAGTCGGGATTACGAGTACGTCCGCCATGGAACCGTATCGATCCTGGCCGGCATCGACTTGCACGCCGGCCATGTGTTTGCCCAAGTCGAAGACCGGCACCGCAGCTACGAATTCATCGGTTTGCTCCGTTCAATCGATGCGTACTACCCGCCGGAGGCCATTATCCGTGTCGTCCTCGACAATCACTCGGCCCACATCTCGAAAGAGACGATGGCTTACTTGGCGACGCGACCCGGACGTTTCGAGTATGTTCATACACCCAAGCATGGTTCTTGGCTCAACTTGATCGAATGCGCTTTCTCGAAAATGGCCCGGACCTTCCTCCGCCATATCCGCGCCGCCTCGATTCATGAACTCAAAGCGCGCATCCTGAAAGGTATCGATGAAATGAACGCTACCCCAGTCGTATTTCGTTGGAAAAAATTCGATCTGGAGCTTACGTGATACGTAATTATATTGATGGAACGATGTACTAGGGGGTTGGCATACTCGCCGTAATCTAACATCTGAGAACAATATTGCGTTGCGACAGCACAACGGGCGGACAACATGGCGGCGAGCAAAGAGGTCCGCTACGAACAACGATTCCAGGGCCGTATTCCCGAAGTCATACAATTCGACTGACCGGAATCGCACTTCACAGCAGTCGTTCGGGTAGGTGTTGGGGAGCCTGCAGGAGCACAAGCGCAAAGCTCGAAGCCAGGCGAGTTGCCATTGCCCGTCGTGAGAGGACTTTTTAGGGGCTCCTGGAACAAACTTGGAATTTGACGCCGCTTGGTGGGCGCTCATAAACTCACCGTGGTGTGGTTGGATTTCCTATCCTTGACACCTGCCCGAGTTCCAGTGGATCAACACCGGCCTCTGCAACGTCAAGACCAGTTTGACCGGTTGCTATCATGCATTCAACTTCCGAAAGTACTCCGCTCGATACTTGGCCGCATTTACCTACGGCTTCAAGTCTCGATTCGATCTCAGCACGCTGCACCAGCGCTTGCTCGTCGCCGCCGCTCGCTGTGGCGCGCACCTCGGGCGCGCGATTCGACTGGCTGAGGTTCATTGCTAATCAGCGCGCCAGATGCGCTTCCGACAACCAGTCCTGCACCGATGGCGGCAGCAGGAAATCAGTGCCACGCTCTATCGGGTGAAAGGCCATAGCGGCGCCCTTACGCATCCTGGAAGCCCATACATCATAAGATGCGAGGAAGTCCGACAGGCTGCTAGACCCTTTCTCTCCCTGCGTCAGGCGACTGCGCTGCACCGCCGCATCAACAGCACGGACATCGCCCTGCCGCTCGGCCGCCGCGCTTGCCCCCATAACGCGCATCGACGCAGCGACGATAGAACGCCTCGCGTGTCAGTGGTTGCTCTTGCGGATGCATCGCATGCTGGTGCGCGAGATACTGTTCGTAGTCATGCACCCCCACCATTAGCCGCAAGGCCTGCGCAAGCCGCTGCGCGAATGCGCGCAGTGGGCTCGCGGCACGTAGTGCTTCGCCGTGGCGCTCGGCCGCCGCCTCAGCCATCAGCGTGCGCCGGATTTCCTGCGCGCGCGCCGCGCCAAGGTAGCGGCCGCCTTCGGCACCGGCTTGGGTAACAGCGGCCGCTTCGGCGTCCGCCCGGCCGATCGCAGCGGCTTGGCCGCCGCATTCGTCGTGGCGATGCCCCGAAACGGGCCGGGTAAACACGGCGTCAGGCACTGGCAGCAGCCGCACCGGGTTCGCGAAAGACTGGTGGAATCTCCTTCGCGGTCGGTTTGCGGCTGGCCAGCGCACGCCGGATCGTTGCGATCGACGCCACCAGCATGACCACCGCGACGATCATGAAGAAGCCGCACAGCACCGCGTTGACCTGGTTGTTGAAGGCCACCCGGGCCATCTCCTCTATAGTCTTGGCCGGAGCCAGCACCGTGCCCTGCGCGGCCGCTTCGTTGAAGCGGTTGGCCAGCGCCAGGAAGCCGATCTTCGGGTTGTCGCTGAAGATCTTCTGCCAGCCTGCCGTCATCGAGGTGATCAGCAGCCACGCCGTCGGCACAATCGTGACCCACACGTAGCGCTCCTTCTTCATCTTGAACAGCACCACCGTGCCGAGCATCAATGCCATTGACGCCAGCATCTGGTTGCCGATGCCGAACAGCGGCCACAAGGTGTTGATGCCGCCCAGCGGGTCGGTGACGCCTTGATAGACGAACCAGCCCCAGCCGGACACCGCCACCGCGGTACCGAGCACGTTGCCGCTCCAGCTGCCGGTCGCCGCTATCGCCGGGATGGCCGTTCCGGCCAGGTCCTGCACCATGAAGCGGCACGCGCGCGTGCCCGCGTCGACCGCGGTGAGGATGAACAGCGCCTCGAAGAGGATCGCGAAGTGGTACCAGAAGGCCATCATCGCCTTGCTGTTGAAGACGTCGGTAACGATCACCGCCATGCCGACAGCGAAGGTCGGCGCGCCGCCGGCGCGCGACAGGATGCTGTGCTCGCCGACATCGCGCGCGATCTGCAACAGTTGATCCGGCGTGATGGCGAACCCCCAGCCATTGATGACCTGCGATGCCGATTGCACCGTGGTGCCGATCAACGCGGCGGGCGAGTTCAACGCGAAGTACACACCAGGGTCGAGGATCGTCGCACAGATCATCGCCATGATCGCGACCAGTGACTCACCGAGCATCGCACCGTAGCCGATCATGCGCATTTGCGACTCGCGTTCGACCAGCTTCGGCGTCGTGCCGGATGCCACCAGCGCGTGAAAGCCCGAGCATGCGCCGCAGGCGATGGTGATGAACAGGAACGGGAACAGCGCGCCCGAGAACACCGGCCCGGTGCCATCTATGAAGCGCGTCGTCGCCGGCATCTTCAGCTCGGGCAGCGCAACCATGATGCCGATCGCCAGCCCGACGATGACGCCGAGCTTCAGGAAGGTCGACAGGTAGTCGCGCGGCGCCAGCAGCAGCCACACCGGCAGCACCGAGGCGATGAAGCCGTAGGCCACCAGCGCCAAGGTCAGCTCGGGGCCGGTCAAGGTGAACAGCGGGCCCCAATACGAATGGGCGGCTATGTCTTCGCCATAGACGATCGCCGCCATCATCAGCACGAAGCCGATCACCGAGACCTCGGCGATGCGCCCCGGGCGGATGAAGCGCATGTAGATGCCCATGAACAGCGCGATCGGGATCGTCGCGGCAATTGTGAACGTGCCCCACGGACTCTCGGCCAACGCCTTGACGACGATCAGCGCCAGCGCCGACAGGATGATGATCATCACCGCCAAGGTGCCGAGCATGACCACGATGCCGGCGAACGAACCGAGTTCTTCCCTCGCCATTTCGCCGAGCGAGCGGCCGTCGCGCCGTGTGGAGATGAACAGGATCACGAAATCCTGCACCGCACCGGCGAACATCACGCCGATCAGGATCCACAGCGTGCCGGGCAAATAGCCCATCTGCGCCGCCAGGATCGGCCCCACTAGCGGCCCCGCACCGGCAATCGCCGCGAAGTGATGGCCGAACAGCACCCACTTATTGGTCGGCACGTAGTCGAGCCCGTCGTTGCGGCGCTCGGCCGGCGTCAGGCGCCGGTCGTCGAGTTCGAGCACGCGGTTGGCGATGAAGCTGCTGTAGAAGCGGTATGAGATGGCATAGCACGACAGCGCGGCAAGCACCATCCAGGCGGCACTGACATGCTCGCCGCGGCTGAGCGCCAGCATCGCGAAGCCCACCGCGCCGACCAGCGCGACAATGATCCAGAACACCTTTGACTTCATGGGACCCCCCTTTTTCTCGGCCGGAACGACCGAGCGTTCACACTGAAATATCGTCCTCACGATTCATCATGAGCGCCATGCGCGACAGGCAAGGATAGGAAATCCAACGCGCTTTGGGAGAATATAGCTTCTCATCACCGGTAGTCAATCGCGAATTTGGGCGCGGCGAACCGCTGACGGCCCCTGACGAGTGACGGGAATCTCGCCTCGGTGAGTGTCTGCGCTTATTGGCACGTCCACAATGACCAGCAGTTCCTAGCCACTAGTAGTACGTTCCATTAATATATTTACAAACGTGCCGTTAATTGCCATGATTGTCTTAGCATTTGACGTGGAGGTGATCATGGGACGGACAAGCGGGCGAGCAGCTGATGGTCTACCGGGACGTTTCCCTCTACACCGAAGGCGCCGTTCATGATGGACGGCCGAACCCGATTTACACGGTCAGTGTCGATGAAAAGCCCGGCGTTCAAGCGATTGGCTTGACGGCGCCTGACCGGCCACCGGTTCCCGGCAAAGCGCCGACGGTGAGTCGGGATTACGAGTACGTCCGCCATGGAACCGTATCGATCCTGGCCGGCATCGACTTGCACGCCGGCCATGTGTTTGCCCAAGTCGAAGACCGGCACCGCAGCTGCGAATTCATCGGTTTGCTCCGTTCAATCGATGCGTACTACCCGCCGGAGGCCATTATCCGTGTCGTCCTCGACAATCACTCGGCCCACATCTCGAAAGAGACGATGGCTTACTTGGCGACGCGACCCGGACGTTTCGAGTATGTTCATACACCCAAGCATGGTTCTTGGCTCAACTTGATCGAATGCGCTTTCTCGAAAATGGCCCGGACCTTCCTCCGCCATATCCGCGTCGCCTCGATTCATGAACTCAAAGCGCGCATCCTGAAAGGTATCGATGAAATGAACGCCACCCCAGTTGTCTTTCGCTGGAAGAAATTCGACCTCGAAATCGCATAATACGTAATTATATTGATGGAACGATATACTATGTTGTGAAGGGCGGCTTCGTGATCCGAGACCTGCCATTCAGAGAAGCACTTTCCGTTGCCTGTCGATGACCGCTCATGGCCGCAATGTAAACCTTTACATAGCGGCCACTGTACTAAACCGCTGACGCGGTAATCGCCGATTGACGGCCGAATTCAGTGGGATGGATTTACAGAAGGCTCCTGACGGAGAACGATGAAGTCGCTGCTTGCAGCACTTCACTCATTCCCGATAAGGAGCTTAATCATGACCCCACTACGCCAGCGCATGCTCGAAGACATCTTTCGCCAAACCGGGCCCCGTTTCCGCGAGGACCACGCTGACGCGCTCAGTCGCGGGCAGCGCCGCGTCATGAGCGCGGTCGAGCGCTGCCGCACCGCCGCTCTCGGCGGACACGTGGAGCAGTGTGACGCCTGTGGTCACCTGCGCATTGCCTTCAACAGTTGCCGCAATCGGCACTGCCCGAAGTGTCAGTCCCTGGTGCGTGCGCAGTGGCTGGATGATCGCCACGCCGATCTCCTGCCTGCGGATTATTTCCACGTCGTCTTTACGTTGCCAGAGGAGATTGCAGCGATCGCGTATCAGAACAAGGCTGTGGTCTATGACATCCTGTTCCATGCAACTGCCGAGACCTTGCGCACGATCGCGGTGGATCCCAAGCACCTCGGTGCCGAGATCGGCTTCATCGCGATCCTGCACACCTGGGGTCAGAATCTGCTGCATCACCCACATCTGCATTGTGTGGTGCCGGGCGGCGGCTTGAGTGCCGATGGTGAGCGCTGGATCGCCTGCCGTCCGGGGTTCTTTCTGCCGGTGCGGGTGCTCTCGCGGCTCTTTCGCCGGTTGTTTCTGGCGCAGTTACAGGCCGCCTTTGACGCCGGGCACCTACGCTTCTTCAACACTCTCGAACCGCTTCAGGTTCCACGTACGTTCGCCCACTATCTGGCGCCTGCGCGAAAGGTCGAGTGGGTGGTCTACGCCAAGCCGCCGTTTGGCGGTCCTCAGCATGTCCTCGAGTATCTGGGTCGCTACACCCACCGGGTGGCCATCTCGAATAATCGGCTGCTCGACTTTGGCGATGGCCAGGTTCGCTTTCGCTGGAAGGATTACCGCCATGAGTCGCGTCCGAAAGTGATGTGTCTGGATGACCAGGAGTTTACGGTCTCACTGCACAGGCGTGTTGAGGGCTATTTGGTCGAGCGTCACCGCCTGGGTTTCTCTGACCACACTCAGGCATACGCCCTACGCAGCTTCGCGAAACATGTTCTGGCAGTCCGCTATCGTGGGCCACTGACCGTAGATGTCATGACCGACTGGGCACGGCACGACAGTCACGGAAGCACAGATCCACTTACTTGGGCGCGCCGACTGAAGCTGCTGCGTACCTTTCTGCGTTGGCTACAGCAATTTGAACCGCACACTGAGGTGCCTGACGACGCCATCTTCGGACCGCTGCCGGAACGACTGGCGCCGCATATCTATAGCGAGCAGGAGATCGTCGATCTGCTGGCTGCCGCCCGGCGTCTTGGGCCTGCGCAGGGATTGCGGTGCGTCGTGTATGAAACGCTGTTTGGTCTGATTGCCAGTACCGGAATGCGAATCTCCGAAGTCCTGACACTGCGTAACGAAGACATCAACCTCAAGTACAGCATGCTCACTATCCACCAAGCAAAGTTCGGCAAGTCGCGGCAAGTAGCACTATCGTCATGAAAAATGGACATCCCAAAAAGCTTAAGTAAGTGCCATTCCTATCCGGCCTTACTTTCGACCTTGCCGAACGTCTCGACGAAGATAAGCAATCATTGGACAGCAAGCTTATTGAAGCTAAGTACGAGAAAAAACCCGACCATATGTTTGCCCGCCAGAACGACGAACTCAAGGGCATCATCAACGCCGGGCACACCCCCGCCAGTGCCTATGTCGGTCGCGTCGTTAAAGTGGGCGATGAACTTCTCCCCAAAAAGTTCACCGTGTGGTGTGCGAATGCGCTGGCCGGAATCGGTCTCGAAAAGCACCTCCCCGACTCGACAATCAGTCGCGGCCTTGGTATCGATATGCGCCGCAAGTTGCCCGGCGAGCGCGCTGAACGTCTCCGCCATGCAGATCCGCGTGAATTCGAAGACCTGGCCTCCCAATTGGCACGCTTTGCCGCCGACTACGCCGAGCAGGTTCGCCAAGCGCGCCCGAAACTTCCCGACCAGCTCGGTGACCGCGCTCATGACAATTGGGAGCCGCTGTTTGCCATTGCCGAGTGTGCCGGCCCCGAGTGGGTCGAGTATGCCAGCACAGCAGCGCTTGCACTATCAGCACCCAAGGCCAAGGCCGATGCAAAGATAGGATCCGAGCTGCTGGCCGATGTAAAGGAGATTTTTGATAGCAAGATGGTCAGCCGCATTTCCTCTGCCGACTTGGTGGCTGCCCTGATCGCCGATTCCGAAGCACCATGGGCGACCTATAACCGTGGCAAGCCGATCTCGTCGCGCCAACTCAGCCAACTGCTTGGTGCCTACGGTATCCACTCCAAGACCGTCCGATTCGGTTCCTCGACGCCCAAGGGATTCGAGTTTGCCCAACTCCAGGACGCATTTACCCGCTATCTGGGTGCCACCGTGACGGTGGAAGTCCAGGCTGATGACCAGCCATCCATCGTTTCAGGCGACGACTGGCCGGACGCGCCGAACTGCAGCTTCTAGCCCTACTGAAATGGCCTCCGGCACTGACACCGGGGGCCAACCCGATGGTGCTCGCGATCTGGGTCGCTGAACCCTGTACCTCTCCCATAAGCACTGAATGATCAGTGCCAATGACAAATTCATCAAGGATACAAATGAAAAACTTTCAACAAAAACGCCCGTACTGCGATATGGGCAAGCTCACCTCGCTGGTCTATCAGATCAATGCCGATTCCGAGTACGGCACCTGGATCACTGTGCTGATGGTCATTTTCAATGAAACCGACGGCAGCGACGAAGGCTTCGAGCTTGCCGATCGTTGGAGCAGCGAAGGCTACGAAAAGTACAAGGGCACCAAGGATGTCTGGGCTCATTGGCGCCATATCAAGCCGGATCACCCGAACCCTGCACGTCTTGGCTCCCTGATTCGCTTGGTCAAACAACGCTGTCGCTAAACCAATCAACAGGCCCTGCTACGCGCGGGGCCATTTATTCGGAGGAACCAACATGCCCATCGTCAAACTCACCCCGCAATTCATCGCATCATCCCTCGCCTGCCCTCCCGGCAAGAAGCGGGTGGAATTCTGCTGCCTTGACGTACCTGGTCTGTATATCAGCGTTCGCGACACGAGCCCCGGCCAGGGTGTCTATTACCTGCGCTGGAAGGACCCCAACAACAAGACCTGCCACACCAAGCTCGGCCGTACCATCGACATCGATCTGGCGGAAGCCCGCAAGGCCGCCAGGCAATTGCGCAATGACATCGCCCTTGGTGCCAACCCGCAAGCCGATGCCCGTGCCACCAAGGCGGTGCCGACCGTTTCCGAATTCTTCGAGCAGCAGTATCTACCCTACGCCAAGCCTCGCAAACGCAGTTATCGCCGTGACGAGGAAATGTACCGGCTGCGCATCAAGGAGAATTTCGGCCGCATGAAGCTGAACGAGGTCACCCGCAAGCAGGTGCAGTTGTTCCATAATCGTCTGGTGGCGGAGGGTCTTATGCCGGCCAGCGCAGATCATTATCTCAAGCTGCTGCGTCAGGCCTGGAACCTTGCTGTCGAATGGGAAGTGCTGGATTCAAGTCCCCTGACCCGCCTGCAACTGTTCAACCCGGACAACCGGATCGAGCACTACCTGTCGCCGGCCGATCTGGAGAAGCTGCTCAATGTGTTGCGTACCGCCCCATCTCGCACGGTGTGCAATGTCGCCCTGTTCCTGCTCTCGACCGTAACCGGTAACTCTGCGGCGTTCTTTCCAGCGCCGATCGTGCTGTCGACAATGTCCTCCTCGAATCACGAAACGCGGAGGAGGCCAGGATGGCCAAGGCAGGGGAAGGGTCGCGGGTGCGGCGTAGCGCGAGCGAATGGGAGGCGTTGCTGTCGCGATTTCCGGGCAGCGGTTTGAACGTTGCGACCTTCTGCAAACGCGAAGGGATCAGCGATACCAGCTTCCATCGCTGGCGCACACGTCTGGGCATCGCCCTCGACAGTCAGGACAAGGCCAGCGGCCAGCCGGCCACCTTCGTCGACGTCGGCCCTCTGAGCACAACCACGGCGACGCCCGCTCGTTTCCACCTCACCCTCGACCTCGGCGGCGGCCTGATCCTGCAGCTGGAGCGCCGCTGATGTTTTTCCCTGAAGGCCAAATCCGCGTCCAAGTCTATGGCCAGCCGGTCGACCTGCGCAAATCCTTCGACGGTCTGTACGCGATCACCCGTCATGTCCTCGGTCAGGACCCGCTGAGCGGCCAGCTCTTCGTCTTCTTCAATCGCCGTGGCACTCAGGTGAAAGTGGGCGCACACGCGTCGTAAGTTCTTTGACGCGCAAGACGCGGAACCAGAAGCGGCAGCGCAGGCACTCGCGCTCATTGGGGACCTGTATCAGGTCGAAGAGCGCATCCGCGAGCAAAAGCTCACCGGTGCAAGGAAGCGCGACTATCGTCTGGAGCATGCCAAACCGATCGTCGAGCGTTTCTTCGCCTGGGTTGGCGAACGCTTCGCGGCGCAGGGGCTGTTACCGCGCAATCCGCTGACCAGGGCGCTGGCCTACGCGCGCGATCGACGATGGGGACTGGAGGTCTTCCTCGCCGACCCGGACGTGCCGATCGACACCAATCACCTCGAACGCGCCCTGCGGGTGATTCCCATGGGGCGCCGCTCCTGGCTGTTCTGCTGGACGGAGTTCGGCGCCAGGCAGGTCGGGATCATCCAGAGCCTGATCGTTACCTGTCGGCTGCATCAGATCGACCCCTACGATTATCTCGTCGATGTCCTGCAGCGCGTCGCCGAGCACCCCGCCGACCGCGTCCATGAACTCACGCCACGGGTCTGGAAAGAACTGTTCGCTCAGAACCCGCTGCGCTCGCCTTTGTACGCGTTGCCGAAGTAGGGGCGCTCGACGCCGCGTAGTTGCCGGTTACTCTCGACCGGTGCCCGTCTGAACGAAGCCTTGCGTGCCCGCTGGGACCAAATCGACAAGGAGACGCGGGTCTGGCGCATTCCGGCCAGCAACAGCAAGTCGAAACGTATCCGCTCGGTGCCGCTGAATGATGCTGCACTGGAGGTATTGGCCCAGTTGGATACCGAAGGCAAGTACGACAATCTGTTCGTCAATACACGGACCAGGAAGCCGCTGGTCAATGTGCACAAGGTCTGGGGGCGGCTGCGTGCCGAGGCGGGGCTGGAGTGGCTGCGTATCCATGATCTGCGCCATTCCTACGCTTCCTTTCTTGTGAATTCGGGAAGAACGCTGTACGAGGTCCAGCAGATTCTCAGGCATTCCGACAGTAAGGTGACCGAGCGCTATGCCCATTTGTCATCAAAGACCTTGCAGGATGCAGCCAATACCGCTTCTGTGATCATCAAGGGCGCAGGGTCCAAGGTAGCGTAGGCCCGGTCGGCTGCGGCGAATCTCCCGTGGGCGGTTTTCTGAGCCCGCCCCGGCGCCGGGCTCTCCCGAGGGGTACCCGCCTTGGGCCAAGGCCGAGCGACTGCGGGTCCGGGATGGCTGCCCCCATCCCCCGGGGTCGCGGGGCGCTACGGGCCAGGGTTGGGTCGGCTCGCCCCGGGGGTTCCGGCCCAGGGGCTGGCGCCTTCGGGAATTCATTTGGCGCGAATCGTTAAGTCCTTGGCATCACCGGTCAAGTATTGACTGGCATTATGGGCAATGATGGCAACGTATTCGGGACACCAACCCCATTGAGGAACAAGAAATGTCACAAGACCTTTTCGCCACCCTGGTCTTTCTGATCGGGGCATGGCTTCTCTACCGCAGTCGCAAGCGGGTGTTCGATCGGAAGAACGCTTTTGGCAGAGAGGTGTTCAGCTCGTACCGGAGCAAGTTGATCGGCCGATCTGTTGACCTTTCGATGATGTTCATTGCGGCTTTCATGATGCTGACAGGAGTTATCTTTCTTGCCACCCAGCATCAGGATTCGTGGGGCTGGATCGTCCTGGCACCCATCTGCTGGATAGCGTTCGTCGGCTACATCCCGAGCGGCCGGCGGTAAGCGCCAACTAGCTATCACAATGAATTCGCTACCGTGACCTCTAGTCAAGTCCAAAATCTGCTGTAAATACTCTTCGATCCGATGAATGACGAATGGTTTTCAGCTAGCGAGGGCAACAACGTTGTTGCCCTCGCTAGCTGCGGCGCGGGAAGCCGCCCACTCCTTGAATTCATCCATGTCGAGGTACTTCCGTTCCTGCCAAGCCTCGTTCTGTTCGGCCAGCAGAGCGCCGATCAGGCGCAAGGCTGACTCGTCGTTGGGGAAGATGCGGATCACGCGCTCCCGCCGGCGAATTTCCTCGTTGAGCCGCTCCTGCATGTTCGTTGTGCGTAGCCGCTTGCGATACTTCTCGGGCAAGACCATTACCGCCATGGCATCCTCGAATCCTGCTTCGAGGCAGGCCACCGCTTTGGGGGCGCTCTTGGCGAAGCGCTCGGTGAATTCCGCCAGGCGGCGCTTGGCCTCGACCAAATCGGGCGCCTGCAGCACGAGCTTGACGGCAGCTGCCACCTCGGCGCGGTGGCGGGTGTTGCATTGGCCCAGAATGTTGCGCATCAGATGCACCTGACAGCGTTGCCAGCTGGCCCCCTGAAAGTGCCGCGCTGCCGCTTCACGCAGGCCGCCGTGGTCGTCCGAGATGATGAACTGCGTGCCCTTGAGGCCGCGCCCTCTGAGCCAGCGGAAGGTCTCGTCCCAGGTGGCGAAGCTCTCGGTGTCGCCGATCCGCACGCCCAGAATCTCCCGGAAGCCATCGGAGCGGATGCCTGAGACGGTCAGCACGGCACGCGAAACCACACGATCTTCTTGCCGACTCTTGATGAACAGGGCATCGACCAGCACGAAGGGATACTCGCCGTCCAGCCGCCGTTCGTTGAACGCGCTGACCCGCGGTTCCAGTCCGGCGCACAGTGCGCTCACCATCGATTTGGAGAAGCTGGCGCCGCACAGCTCTTCGGTGATCGCCGAGACCTTGCGCGTCGAGACACCGTGCACGACCATTTCCATGAGCGCCAGAACGAAGGCCTGCTCGCTCCGCTGGTAGCGCTTGAAGATGTCCGTCGAAAAGCTGCCGTCCCGCGTCTGCGGCACCAGCAGCGTCACCGGCCCAACCCGCGTGTAAAGGGTGCGTGGCCGGTAGCCGTTGCGATAGCCGGCCCGTTCGTCCGTGCGCTCGTGCCGCGTCGCCCCCAGCGTTTCCGTCACCTGCGCCTCCAGTACTTGATTGAGCACCGCTTCCACCAGTTTCGCCAGCCCGTCCTGCCCGTTTAAAAGCCCTGGCAGCAAGTCCGTTCCTACGCTAACCTCATACCCAGTCATCGCTTCTCTCCTTCGGTTATCGATCGTCTCGCAACGTCAGTTTACCGAATCGAAGCGGTGGCTACCTGCCACCCGATTTACAGCAGTTTAGGGACTCAATCAGACCTCTTCTCCCCAGTTGCAGTGAGATGACTGGGTGTCGTCACATACAACCACCAATAGCATAATTAGAGCCATGCGAAACCCTATCTCAAACATTGCACACTGGATTGTCCGAATTATTCTCAGCCTGATCGCGATCGTGGTCATTCTGCTCGGCTACAACTACCTGCACGACGAGTACGCGAAATACGAGCATCTTGAACGCGAGCAGGTCTCGCTCCGGGAGACAAAGCAAACACTGGAGACTGCTCGCGATACCTTTTCCAAAGCGTTGCCGTCCCGTATCCCGGACCGCAATGCGCCGGTGAACCTATTTGCCGACAGCATCAAGTCGCTCGAAGCCGAGATCAGCGTCAGGAGCACGACGCGTCAGAAGCTCTGGAATGACCACCCGATCGAGCGCGCAGTTCCTATTTCTCCTACCTTCATTCAGATTACCAAGCTGGACATCGAGATCAACCTACTGCAACAAGGCCTTTTCTATGCCCGGAACCTCCAGACGTTTGCCGCCGGACCTGTTGAAGCCAGTCGCCAGATCGCATGGCACATGGATCATAGCGCCAAGCTGGCCGCCCAGATTTACCAGAGCAAGCAAGCACAATGGGAACTCTCCAAACGAGAATCATTGACCTGGCAGATACCCCTGACCAGCGCATATGGGGCAATGCAGCTACTTGAGGCAGAAGAACGGACGCTGCAAGGCACCAAGGACCAGCACGATGCTGAGCTTTCACGCCAGAAAGCGATCCTTGAAACCCTGAACAAGCGAATACCGCCGGTTCAGTTTCAATTGGATTCAAGGGCCGTTGATGGCTTGATACAGCCGTTCGTGGCGAGCATTGCCAAGACTGAACAAATGCTGGACGGTTCGAACCTGCGCAAGTACCTGCAGCCAGCTATCGAACTGCTGCCGAGTGCATTGTGGATACTTGGCCTCGCCCTGCTCTCCCCGCTGCTGGGCAAGGCGATTACCTATTACCTGATCGCGCCGGTTGCCACCAGCCGTCCGCCAGTCCATCTGCTACCGGACTCGTCGGGCGAGATTTCAACGGCGATCGGCTCGGTGGGCAGCGAGTCAGGTCAAACGGTGCCGTCGCGGGTGTCGCTGCCAATCGTTGTCGACGGGCGCGATGAATTGCTGATCCTGCCGAGCTATCTGCAGGGCATGCCGCGCAATGCGCAGGCTGACACGAAGTGGTTGCTCGATTGGTCAATGCCGCTGAGCAGCTTGCTCTCCGGCATGTACGGCATGACGCGGATTCGCCCGGCCAGCGAAGAGCGGGTGACAGTGTCGTCAGCGACGGACCCGCTGGCTGAGTTCTCGTTGCTTCATGTGCCGGCAGGCTCGGCACTGGTCTTGCAGCCGAGGTGTCTGGTCGGCTTGCTTCAGACCCGTGGCGAACCGGTGAAGATCACCCGTCACTGGCGACTTGGAACGCTCAGCGCGTGGCTGACCCTGCAGTTTCGCTACATTGTCTTCCATGGACCGGCGAAGCTGATCGTCAAGGGCTGCCGCGGGGTGCGGGTCGAGTCGGCGGTTTCCGGGCGCACGGTCAATCAGGCGGCGACGCTGGGCTTCAGCGCGAATCTGGCCTATTCGGTGGCGCGCAACGAGACTTTCATTTCATATCTGTTTGGTGAGCGGGACCTGTTCAACGATAGCTGGAGTGGCGAGGGTTGCTGTGTCCATACCGAAACTTCGTCTGCAGGGGATCGTTCAGGGCTCTTCGGACGCGGGCTTCAGGGGATTGTGGATACTTTCTTGCAGATATTCGGTATCTAGGAGCCTGTCGGACTTAGGAAATTCACGACCGCTACGGAGATTTTCAGAGGTGCTTTGGCCGAAAGCGCGTTCGAAACTGTTGTAAAACTGAAAATTCCGCCTAATTTCTGAGCGTAAATCCCATTTGGCATGGTTTTCCAAGAAAGCCCGACAGGCTGCTAGGGGGTTGGACGACAACCGCGCAACCGGGCACATAACATTACACTGCTTAATCTGGCATCGGCTATTCGAAAAGCAGGCTGTGGTCGAGTGGAAGAAACAGGATCGCTATGGCCGCACAGTCGGCAAAGTTCTGGTCAATGGAATCGATGCCAACCTGGCACAGGTCAAGGCTGGGATGGCCTGGTGATATCGAGACTACGCGAAGGAGCAGACATCAGCAACCGATCGTTGGCTGAACAGCAGGCCCAGACTCAACGCCTTGGGCTATGGGCCGACAAGAATCCGGTCCCACCCTGGGAGTTCAGGCATGTCAAAGCCGGGACGGAGATGAATCAACAGTATCCATGTACCGGCACCGTGCGCTGCACCGGCCCGAAGGGCGGTCGCTACTGCCTAGCCGACAGCGGCGGCAAGAAATACCAATAGCCACGGCCAGCCGAGCGGCTACGCCTTGGTGTTTCAGCTATCCGAAGCCTTGGTAATACCGATCTTTTGCGAGACCTTGTTCAGTGCCCGACCGGTAGCTTGCACGCCACGCTCGATACCATGAGCAGCAGCCTTGGCGCCACGCTCGACACCGTGCGCAGTGGCCTTGGCGCCATGCTCGATGGCAGCCCAATCCTCTCAACTTAGCCCATAGTCATACGGCGGGTTTGTAAGCAAAGGACAGGTGAGGCTTTCGCTGGTTTGGCCGAGGTCGAGCACGATCAGGGATAAATTTCTGAAGGTTTTTGACGATTTCCGAGAAGATTTCCTTGGTAACTCGGGTGGTGATTTGCTGCACACCCGCCAAGACTCGGGGCAAGATACGACGTACGGTATTGAAGGCCATCGTCCGATTCACTCGCCATGGCGAATCGCTGGGCAGCCGCTCTTCCGCAGCCAGGTAGGCGGCCAGGGCATTGAGATTGTCACACACCATCTTGGCCCCAACATCCTGGCAGGCGGCCAGCCAAGTCAGGCCGGACGTGTGCTCCAGATTGAGCCGGTGTTTGATGCGCTTGAACGCCTCCTCGATACGCCAACGGCTGTGATAAAGGGCTGAGAAGCTTGTGGCCGGATACCGCGCGGTATCAAGCAAGGAGGTCATCAAGACCCGTACCTTGCCAGTCGGCGTCACCTGACGAATCAGGCGAACCATAGAAGGCAGACGCGGACACTCGTAATCAATGGCATCCTGACGATGCGGTGGCGGCAATGTCACCTGCGCCTCATCTTCTCCGGATCGCATGAACTGGGTGATGGCAGAAAAGGAAGCGGACGAATCACAGCGTATGCAAAAGGGGATACCTCGATGCAACAGCGCCGCGACCAACCAGGCACCCGGATACCCGCGATCAAGCACCAGCATGTCCTGAGCACCGAGTCGGTCAAGCCGCTCAAACAACATCTGACGTTCGCCGACCAGCGAACTGTGCAAAATCAGCGAGTCGAACAATTCGATCCCTGGCCGAAACAAACCGAAGATGGCCGCTTCTCGAATATGGCGGCGCCCTTCCAGGTCAAGCAAGGTCAGACGTACCTTCGATGCATCCGCCGCCAAGACCCGCAAGCCTTGCCAGTCCGGCTGCTGCGGAACGACCTCATCGACCAGGCGCAGCAATTCTGTATTGAGCGGCTCAAAGAGATTGGCGACCAGATGGCTGCGCGCCTTTGAGAAGGCACTGGCCGTGATCGCCCGACAAAGGCGGGTTCTTCCGGCAAGCAGGGCAAAGCAGGAATCAAGCTCCGCCTGAACTGCGCCGCGAATGCCGGTGAGCAGGAAAGCGATCAGATTCGTGAATGGCAATTCACGGTTTCGGGTGAAAAACCGAGGCTCGCGGCGGGCGGCGGCAAGGAAATTGGCGCCATGAATGTAGTCCGTTAGCCGTGAAACGATATTGGCATATTTAGGCCGTCATATAACGCCTATTTATATCAATTGGTTACATGCTCGATTATATCTTGGCGCGGCCAGATGGCAAAGTTGCCAAAATTAGATGACAGACCGCTAAGTCAAGAGGATTGGATGGCAGCCCCCGTCCTTTCAATCACGGTTGGCGACTTTTCCGTTGCATGGTTTGATTCCGCCTGGGCGGCCATGACAAACAGGCAACCGCAGATCAAGGGGCATAGTGCCTTCAGTGATGCTTTCAACTTGACGCCTGATATGCTTTCTTCCATAGCTGCGCACCATAGCATCGCCAGTCAAAATGATCACCTCTGAGATGTAACCAGTTTTTTCCATGGCTACCGCCCAGTCATTCTCCGATGTAGAGTCATTCCATGTGTGGCCGATACGACCTGAATGAATCTCCACAGATGCTGGCGCTCTACTTCATGCTGGACATGATTGCAGCGCCCTACAGCAATGCCGATGTGCGCCCGACCAATACGGCGCCGATCATCCGGATTCACGAAGGCCAGCGACTGGCCCTGCCGGCACACTGGGGTTTGATTCCGTCGTGGTCGAAGGATGACAAGATCGCGCAGCACACCTTCAATGCCAGAGGCGAGACGGTCGCCGAGAAGCCCAGCTTCCGGGCAGCTTTCAAGCGACGGCGTTGCCTGATTCCGGTGTCGGCTTTCTTCGAGTGGCGGGCGATCCCCGGCGAGAAGAAGAAACAGAAACTGCGCTTCACCAGCCCTGAGCAGCATCCGCTGGCACTGGCCGGACTCTGGGAGCACTGGCAGCAACCCGAGACCGGCGAAACTGTGGCGTCCTATACGATCATCACCACGACGGCCAATGACTTCATGGCACCAATCCATGACCGGATGCCGGTGATACTGGGAAAGAATGATTGGGATGCCTGGCTCGATCCGGAGACGGGCAATCCACTGCTGCTGCAGTCCATGCTGGCGCCATGTCCCGACGATTGGCTGGAATGTGTGCCAGCCTTGTAATGCAAGCTGCAGTGCGTCCGCTAAAGTCTTGCCAGATCAATGGCTGCAGGATTCACCCATGCGAATAGTCAGGAGTAAGCTCGGTGCGTCTCGATAAATGGCTTTGGACCGCCCGATTCTACAAGACGCGTAGTCTGGCTTCCGATGCTGTTGATGGTGGCAAGGTCAAGTTGAACGGTGCAGCGACAAAACCCGCCAAGGATGTGAAAATTGGCGACCGCTTGCAAATCCGTGCCGGCGATCAGGATTGGGAGGTCATCGTGCAGGGCGTCAACGAACAGCGCAGGCCTGCCTCAGAGGCCCAACTTCTCTACCAGGAAACGCCGGCCAGTATTCAGAATCGTACTCAGGCCGCTGAACTACGCAAGATTGCACCCGCTCCGGTTGCTGACCATATGGGCCGCCCAACGAAGCGGGACAGGCGGGAGCTGAATCGGTTTCGCGATAGCTAATCCGCAATCTCGGCCTGTTTCGACAAGCGTGACCGATGCCATGCTTCAATGCTGTGTTTGATGAGGGAGATTTGATGGCCTTCAACGACCTTGAGAAAAAGCGGATCGAGAACGCCCTGGACAAGTTCCTAACCAAGCGGCGTCCACCACCGCACATCCGCAACGAAGTGGACATTGGCTACCGACTGTCCGGCCAGAGTGTCGAGCTCCTTGAAATTCGCCCGCAGTGGGACGATCCCAAGATCATCCATAAACGGCCATTCGCCAAGGCCACCTATGTCCGCGCCCGAGACTGCTGGAAGATTTTCTGGATGCGCGCCAGCCTGAAGTGGCAAGGATACGAGCCGACGCCTGTCGTGCCGTCGGTCGATGAGTTCCTTGAGGTGGTCGATCGCGATAAATATGGGTGTTTCTGGGGCTGAGTGATTGCCAGAATCTTCCCTACCCATGATTGTCACCCAAAATCGAGAACGCTGGAGTCCGCCGCTCCAACCCACCCGAGTTCGGCGAAAGTTCGCCGGCAAATCACCCTACTCCGTTGATCCGATTCGGGTTCCTGACCTGGAACCAAGATAGCGCCCCAGCCAGGTTCGGCATAGGTTCGGCGACCAACGACGACTCGAAAATCCATCGAAAAACCCGTTACAATTCTTCGCGCTAAGTGCCATCAAGAAGTAACCGGCAACTACGCGGCGTCGAGCGCCCCTACTTCGGCAACGCGTACAAAGGCGAGCGCAGCGGGTTCTGAGCGAACAGTTCTTTCCAGACCCGTGGCGTGAGTTCATGGACGCGGTCGGCGGGGTGCTCGGCGACGCGCTGCAGGACATCGACGAGATAATCGTAGGGGTCGATCTGATGCAGCCGACAGGTAACGATCAGGCTCTGGATGATCCCGACCTGCCTGGCGCCGAACTCCGTCCAGCAGAACAGCCAGGAGCGGCGCCCCATGGGAATCACCCGCAGGGCGCGTTCGAGGTGATTGGTGTCGATCGGCACGTCCGGGTCGGCGAGGAAGACCTCCAGTCCCCATCGTCGATCGCGCGCGTAGGCCAGCACCCTGGTCAGCGGATTGCGCGGTAACAGCCCCTGCGCCGCGAAGCGTTCGCCAACCCAGGCGAAGAAACGCTCGACGATCGGTTTGGCATGCTCCAGACGATAGTCGCGCTTCCTTGCACCGGTGAGCTTTTGCTCGCGGATGCGCTCTTCGACCTGATACAGGTCCCCAATGAGCGCGAGTGCCTGCGCTGCCGCTTCTGGTTCCGCGTCTTGCGCGTCAAAGAACTTACGACGCGTGTGCGCCCAGCATTGGGCGTGCGTGATCCCGATCTGCGCCGCGTAATGACTGTAGGCCTGATAGCCGTCCGACAACAGCACCGCGCCTTCGGCGGCGGTCAGTCCGAGGGCCGCCTCGACGTGCTTGAACTCGCGACTGGCGAAGAAGGGGAAACAGATTTCGTCGCCTTCGCCATACACCGGCCAGAAGTACGCCGCTTTCAGCTTGCCGGGTGCGCCCTGTCCGGCCTTGATCGGCGTCTCGTCCATCGCCTTGACGCGCGAGCTGCGGATCGAGGCAAACTGCGCCTCGTAGATCGGTTCGAGCAGAGTGATGCCCTGTTGCCCGATCTGCGTCAGCCACGGCCGGCTGACGGTGATTCCCGCATCGGCCAGGCGTTGATGCTGGCGATACAGTGGCAGGTGGTAGGCAAATTTGTCAATCAGCAGTCCGGCGACGAAGCTGACGTCGGCCCGGCTGCCCTCAATGACACCGGCCGGCGCGTTGGCGCAGACCAGTGTCTGGTTACTCTTGAGCTTGATTACCGGCCGGCGATACTTGATCACCACGTAGCTACCCGGCCGTTGCGCCAGGCGATAGCTGTCCTTGTGGCTGATGACCTCGTAGTCCTCGGGAGAGAGGCCTTCGACTTCCGGCGCGGTGAGCTCGACGACTTCGACTGGGACGCGGTTCTCGTCGAAGAAGGGCACGCTTTCGTCACTGGGACGCTTGCTGGTCGGCTGACGGGTATGCGCGGCGACGGGGCGACCTGGTGACTCAGAACCTGGTGGGGGCGTCGGGAACTCGCCGAGACTCAGTTGGCCGCTCGGCGTGACGTCGATGCGTCGTTCGCTTTTCTGGCCGAAGATCTGGCGCTTGAACCAGTCGATTTGTTGCTTCAGTGCGGTGATTTCAGCAGACAGCGTCTGGCACAGATCCAGCACCTCTTGCGGGCACAATGCTGCGGCTTGTTCGAGGTTGTAAACCGTCTGGTAACGTGCTGAATCCATGCGTGTATTTTAACACAAGCCGCTGTTTTGAAGTGTTTTTATGGGCGCTCCAGAGGCGTGATAACGCTTCTTCCGGCGTCCCGGCTCGATCCCTTCGAGGAGCAGTTTCAGACCGGTCCAGTCGATTTCGCACGTGCGCACTTTATCCCAGTTGGCGACGAAACGGCCTTCTTCGAGACGCTTGGCCCACAGGCAGAAGCCGCTGCGATCCCAGTAGAGCACCTTCACCTGAGTGCCACGGCGATTGAAGAAGACGAAGAGCTGGCCGCTCAGCGGGTCCTGACCGAGGACATGACGGGTGATCGCGTACAGACCGTCGAAGGATTTGCGCAGGTCGACCGGCTGGCCATAGACTTGGACGCGGATTTGGCCTTCAGGGAAAAACATCAGCGGCGCTCCAGCTGCAGGATCAGGCCGCCGCCGAGGTCGAGGGTGAGGTGGAAACGAGCGGGCGTCGCCGTGGTTGTGCTCAGAGGGCCGACGTCGACGAAGGTGGCCGGCTGGCCGCTGGCCTTGTCCTGACTGTCGAGGGCGATGCCCAGACGTGTGCGCCAGCGATGGAAGCTGGTATCGCTGATCCCTTCGCGTTTGCAGAAGGTCGCAACGTTCAAACCGCTGCCCGGAAATCGCGACAGCAACGCCTCCCATTCGCTCGCGCTACGCCGCACCCGCGACCCTTCCCCTGCCTTGGCCATCCTGGCCTCCTCCGCGTTTCGTGATTCGAGGAGGACATTGTCGACAGCACGATCGGCGCTGGAAAGAACGCCGCAGAGTTACCGGTTACATCTAGAAATGGGATCGTCCTACTGTTAATCCGTAGGTCCCAGGTTCGAGCCCTGGTCGGGGAGCCAAAAGCTTCTGTTGTGAATCTTGCACTTAGCCAATCCCCCGGGGTTGGCTTTTTGCATTCCGGGGATCGCCATACTTTTAGTCCGGCGCTCTCCATTCCGATATCGACCTTCATCTAGAAAACACCATGTTCCCCGAATACCGTGACCTGATTACCCATCTCAAGACCACCGACAGTCATTTCCTCAATCTCTTCGAAAAGCACAACGAACTCGACCGGCGAATCAAGAACATGGAAACGGGCGTCAAGCCGGCCACGCACCACGTCATCGAAGTGCTGAAGAAAGAAAAGCTGGCAACCAAGGATGAGATCTACCAGATCCTGCGCAAGACCGCAGGCTGAACACGTCGCAGGCCAGCCAGATGTCCAAAGTCATCCGCGAACGTTACGAAAACGGTGTATTGGTCGAGCACGATCGAGGGCTCAACGTTCCATGCCCGGAAGTGGCTGAAGCTTGCCGTTCATTCAGTCATCGCCATCAGCCTCGCGGTGCTGGCTGCAGTGGCCATTCATGACAGCCTGGCCCTCGGTAGCGCCATGGATGAGGACGCCACACCGGCCAGTTGCGACCGGCCGCGGCTCCGGTCGTAGTTACATTGGATATCTCTAAGGCTGCGCCATGTTCAAGCTGATAATTGCCCCGTTGATTGCCTATCGGCGCGCGTCAAGATAGTTGTCGCCTCGGTCATGCAGCCAATGGCGGAATAAGCTTGTCTTCCAGATGCGCGTTGGCGATGCAATCGCGTTCTGGATTGAGGGTCACTACACCGACCGGCGTCCAATTTCGTGTCTGACCAGTCCAGCGCGCCGGGTTCAGATCACGCGCTGAGGTATAGACGGCATGTCGGGCCGCGAGAATGGCGAGATCCTCGCCGGCATGGCGCTGGGCTGGGCTGACATAACGAATGCCACTGTGCCGATGCTCGACGTTGTACCAGTGCACGAAGCTGACTGCCCAGGTCCTGGCGTCGTTGAGCTCGGCAAAGCCGTTAGCAGGAAACTCAGGGCGGTATTTGGCCGTCCGAAACAGCGATTCCGCGTAAGCATTGTCATCACTGACTCGGGGTCGAGAATACGAGGGCCTGACTCCCAGCCAGTTGAGCATCGCCAGCACCGTCGTGGCCTTGAGCGTCGAGCCGTTGTCGCCGTGCAGAACAGGCTTGGTCGCGAGTGCGGCAATCCCCTCGGCGAGCGCCGTACGGCGCACCAGATGCGCGGCATGGTCGGCGTGATCGCTGCCGTGCACCTCCCAGCCGACAATCTTGCGGCTATACAGGTCGAGGATGAGATAAAGGTGAAACCAGTGCCCCTTAACCTTGCCTGGCAGATAAGTCATGTCCCAGCACCACACCTGGCGCGGCGTGGTGGCAATGTGCGCGGTCGGTACTCGCTGTTGCCTGGGCGCCTTGGCCCGTCCTCGGAGGGTGGTTTGACCGTGCTCACGCAGCACTCGGCTGAAGGTGGATTCGCTGGCCAGGTAAATCCCTTCATCAGCCAGCATCGGCACCATGCGCGCTGGCGGCACGGCCGCAAAGCGTGGCTCGTTGGCCACGGCAAGCACCTGCGTGCGTTCGGCCTCACTGAGCGCGTGCCTGGGCGTCGGGCGCATGGACAAGGGCCGGCGATCTGCGCAGATGCCGCCCTCAATGGCTTTCCAGCGTTGCAAGGTGCGTAACTCGATGCCGGCTACCTCGCAGGCAAGCCTGAGCCGAGCACCGGCGACATGGGCGGCATGGATGTCTTGGGCCAAGGCTTGGCGATCTTCAAGGCCGATCATTCGGCCTCGCCTTTGTTGAAGATCGCCGCGACTTTTTTGAGAGAACCAGCAGGGCAGCGGTTTCAGCGAGTGCCCGGTCCTTGCGTAGCAATTCGCGTTCGAGTTCCTTGATGCGTTTGCGGTCTTGTCGGGTTGCTTGCGGGCTGGCTCTGACTTCTTCCGGTTCGGCCAACGCTGTCGTGGCGCTGGCCCACCATTTGATCAGCTCGTCCGGATAAACGCCGTGCTCTCGACACCACGCGCTTTTGCTGGTTTCGTCCAGCGCCGCAGTGACGATCACCGCCTCCAGGCGCGCCGCCACAGTCCATGCCCGCCCTCGGGCGGGCATGGACTGCGCGTCATCTCGCCAACGCTCAAGGGTTCCCGAACCAATGCCTACTTCACGGGCCACCACATCTATTGCTGCATTTTCCGGCGCCAACAATCGTGCTACCGCTCTACCTTTGAACTTCTCTGAATACCTTGCCATTTCCATCCTTTGTCGCCGCCCCAGGGGGAGATTCTATCGAGGCGACAACTATTCTGGCGTAGGGGGGTTGGCAGAACCGTCCAACAAGCCAGCGCCTTCCGAAACCGCCACGATGCCATCCGCTTTGGGGAAAAAGCGACGCATCGAAGAACGTATCTGCCACTCCACGGTAGGTCGCTTAAGCAATTTGGACCTTGACCATGTGGTGTGTTCGGCGACAACTGCGCGCATGGGTACTCGTGCAAGGAAACGCGCCCACATGACAGCCACGGTCAACGGCCACATACAGGCCAAAACCACGATTGGCCGAGCACTGCGCAGGTAGCGCACAAGCGGAAATATCGCCCAACGTATGCGTCTGACTTTCAGATCAACGACGCGCACTTCCGGCAGTAATTCAGACAGAAACTCGTCTGTTGCCGGAAGCAAGACCATATCGACTGCATAACCGCGCTGGACAAACGTATTGGCGAGGTTCACCGCGACACGCTCGGCACCACCGCCGCGAAGGTCGGGCAATACTATGGAAACAGACAGATGGTAGTCATTGCATAGGACGGGTGAGCCAGTCCAATCCTCTCAACTTAGTCCATAGTCATACGGCGGGTTTGTAAGCAAAGGACAGGTGAGGCTTTCGCTGGTTTGGCCGAGGTCGAGCACGATCAGGGATAAATTTCTGAAGGTTTTTGACGATTTCCGAGAAGATTTCCTTGGTAACTCGGGTGGTGATTTGCTGCACACCCGCCAAGACTCGGGGCAAGATACGACGTACGGTATTGAAGGCCATCGTCCGATTCACTCCCCATGGCGAATCGCTGGGCAGCCGCTCTTCCGCAGCCAGGTAGGTGGCCAGGGCATTGAGATTGTCACACACCATCTTGGCCCCAACATCCTGGCAGGCGGCCAGCCAAGTCAGGCCGGACGTGTGCTCCAGATTGAGCCGGTGTTTGATGCGCTTGAACGCCTCCTCGATACGCCAACGGCTGTGATAAAGGGCTGAGAAGCTTGTGGCCGGATACCGCGCGGTATCAAGCAAGGAGGTCATCAAGACCCGTACCTTGCCAGTCGGCGTCACCTGACGAATCAGGCGAACCATAGAAGGCAGACGCGGACACTCGTAATCAATGGCATCCTGACGATGCGGTGGCGGCAATGTCACCTGCGCCTCATCTTCTCCGGATCGCATGAACTGGGTGATGGCAGAAAAGGAAGCGGACGAATCACAGCGTATGCAAAAGGGGATACCTCGATGCAACAGCGCCGCGACCAACCAGGCACCCGGATACCCGCGATCAAGCACCAGCATGTCCTGAGCACCGAGTCGGTCAAGCCGCTCAAACAACATCTGACGTTCGCCGACCAGCGAACTGTGCA
Organism: Candidatus Dechloromonas phosphoritropha; assembly: GCA_016722705.1. Classification (NCBI taxonomy): domain Bacteria; kingdom Pseudomonadati; phylum Pseudomonadota; class Betaproteobacteria; order Rhodocyclales; family Azonexaceae; genus Dechloromonas; species Candidatus Dechloromonas phosphoritropha. Next base: position 515,555 of record JADKGN010000001.1, read on the forward strand.
AAATCAGCGAGTCGAACAATTCGATCCCTGGCCGAAACAAACCGAAGATGGCCGCTTCTCGAATATGGCGGCGCCCTTCCAGGTCAAGCAAGGTCAGACGTACCTTCGATGCATCCGCCGCCAAGACCCGCAAGCCCATTCCATTACACACAAATTATTCAAAATTACACTTTGAAGTTGAACTCGCGTCATAACGCATGAGCCTCTCTCGCGAATCTGATCCCGGCGGCGAAATCGACGACGCGTTGAAGGCCAAGCCAAAGGGTCTTCACCCCTGGCTCGCCATCGCCCTTGCGGGCCAGAAATCCGCCAAGCATCGCCACCAAGCGCACCACTTCATTGAGCCTGGGCGGCGTCTTGGGCACCTTCTTCCGATTCAGGATGTAAGCCGCTTGCCATTCGTCCTGCTCGAACAGCAAGGCCGCATCCAGGTCTGGGCAGGTACGGCCCAGGCGCATGAGTCGGGCAATCCGCCAAGCCACCACCATGAACAGCGCCAGCGCCCGTTCCAGCCGCGCCACGGTGCTCAACTGCAACGCCTCTACGCGGCAGCCGTTCTTGAGGACATGGAAGAACAGTTCGATCTCCCAGCGCGCCCGGTACCAGTCGATCAGTTCGGTCGCCGCTTCGAAAGAGTTAATCGGCCGATTGGTCAGCAGCCGCCATTCCACCGGCTTCACGCCCTCGGGGGCACTTTCTTCTCGCGCCACCAGACAACTCACCTCGATCCGGCTCCCCTTGCCGTCGGAGACCGTCACCCGCTTTGCCCAGACTCGTTGCCGAACGTCCCGCGCCTTCTGTCCTTGCCGCGAAGGCATCGTGAAGCGGATGCCGCCGAGCGCTTCGCTGGCCAGGACCTCAGTCCACAGCTTGCCGCCCTCGGGAAGCGCCCGATTGTGCTGGGAACGAATCAGCCAGTCGGCGGGATGCCCCAGCTCGCGGGCTTGCACCATCAGGGCCACGATGTCCGCCTCCCGATCCGCCACATACACCAGCCGGGTGTCCGGCAGCCTGCTCGCCAACTCCGCGATGCGGGTGTAGCCCTCCGTCCAGCGGGTGCTTTCCAGCAGGCCACCTCGTTGGCCGCTCGCGTCCTTGGGTTCGCGTGCCCACATCCAGGCGTCCAGAACACCCAAGGGTTCACGCTGCGGACTGACCGCGTAGGTGGGATGCACGTACATCCCGCGTTGGGCTTCATACGAGAGCGGCCCCAGACCGGCAATGCGCTGACCATTGAAGTCGAGTTCCGTGGTGTCTTGGATGCACAGCACCACCGGATGCGCCTGCATGCGCGTTTCGGCGCTTCGCCAGTGCGAGGCGAGGATGGCTTCCCATTCGATGTCGTCCTGCGCAAAAAAGCGATATGCCGCCTGGGTTTCCGCCCAGCCGCCGCAGGCTTGCGGGATGCTGGCCAGCGGGTTGGCGGCCATGCGCTCCGCCAGCAGCACCGTGCGCTTGTCCAGACGCCGGTCGCCCAGGTCGATCGCCTTGAATTCTTCCGCTGCCCAACCCATCACATCCACCCAGCATTTCTTGTAAAGTCAGCATGTTACGCAGAGGTGTTGAAGTTGTGTGTAATGGGATGCCGCAAGCCTTGCCAGTCCGGCTGCTGCGGAACGACCTCATCGACCAGGCGCAGCAATTCTGTATTGAGCGGCTCAAAGAGATTGGCGACCAGATGGCTGCGCGCCTTTGAGAAGGCACTGGCCGTGATCGCCCGACAAAGGCGGGTTCTTCCGGCAAGCAGGGCAAAGCAGGAATCAAGCTCCGCCTGAACTGCGCCGCGAATGCCGGTGAGCAGGAAAGCGATCAGATTCGTGAATGGCAATTCACGGTTTCGGGTGAAAAACCGAGGCTCGCGGCGGGCGGCGGCAAGGAAATTGGCGCCATGAATGTAGTCCGTTAGCCGTGAAACGATATTGGCATATTTAGGCCGTCATATAAAGCCTATTTATATCAATTGGTTACATGCTCGATTATATCTTGGCGCGGCCAGATGGCAAAGTTGCCAAAATTAGATGACAGACCGCTAAGTCAAGAGGATTGTGAGCCAGTCATGCTGAACGCGCCCTTTTGGATAGATGGCTCCGAATGGCTTTAACGGCATAACTTTCAGTAGCCAAACAATAAAGTTCACCAACCAGACGCTTTACTAACCTAGTCGGTGAAGCGCGCGTATTAACAGCCATCTTTATTAGCGCCTCGGCGAATACTGGAATGCCATACCTTTCTGCAGCAGCATGACACTGTTGCGAAAAATCAGACCGCCGCCCTTGCGCAGATTCAGAATATTCCTGAATCAAATCTGCCAACTCCAAGGTAGGTGGATACTCCTGCAATTCGCCGACATTGCCGTGAGGTAACTCGTGAAGATAACCATAGCAGCGCGTAGCCTCGTCTATTGTCACGCAAATTGTAGGAACGCCGAGCATCGCGGCCTCCAACGCAGCGGTGCCCATCCCAACAAATAAGTCATAGTTCACGACTATTTCTGGAAAACTGCTGTATTCAAGAACCCCCATGAGCCGAACATTACCGGCGACACCCAAAGTTTCAATTTCGGCTTCAATCAAACTGCGTAATGGCCCGTCTCCATAAATATCCCAGGTAACCTGAACACCGCGATTCAAGCAATCACTGACAATCCTTGCCGCACCCAAGTTGTAGGATTTGAAATCGACCAGTCGCCCTACCGAGACAACTCGTACATTCGCCTTGTTGGATGATTGCCAAGTTGATTCAAGAATATTGATAGGTAATGCCAATACCGGGCTAGTTGAAAAATCGGCATTCCATCTCTTTGAGTGCGACTCTCTGCATTCCAAATTCATGAAATAAAGCTGTTCTCTACCAACTGCGTTTGCGACCAGATGGTTCAAAAACACTCGATCCGTACGCTCAGATGTCATGAAATATGCTCTTGGGTGGAAGACACCAGAAAGATGAATCACCTGCAGGTTCTTGGGGAATACCGTTTCGACCATCAAACCACGGGCCGCAGAAATCGCATCGAAGCTCATGATTAAAACATGAGATCCAATGCGTATATCACCCAAGTGCGCACTTATGGACCTTATCAAATCGCTAGTTTCACTGTAGTAGATGACATTCACTTGATCTTCAAGCATGGAGTCAAGTTCTCCAACTGAGCCGCAACAGACTGAAACACGTGCACCAGACGAGACAAAAAAATTGGCAACTCGAACAATCAGAGTTTCAATGCCACCAGTCCGCAGACTGCCGTAAACCATAAATACTTCTGTTAGCAATTGCGGCGCTGAATGTTGCGCGTGCCTGATATCAGTCACCGGCAACTCTCCGTCTTAACCACCCACGCAAATCCACCAACCCGTCCAGCCTGCGCAGGCTATACAAACTAGCCGCCAGCATCACCACCAGCCCAACTGTATAACCCGCACCTGTCGATTGTCCTGCAACAAACATGATCCCCCCCCCCGCAAGCAAGAGAAGTAGCGTAACCATCGCATTGCGGCGTGCCAGCTTGTAACCAATCAGCCTCGATGCCACCAGCGCCACCAGCCCGTAATAGATCAGGTAGGCGATCCAGAAACCGACACCAGCCATGGCCAGCCCCCATTCCTGAATTCCCACGGCGATCACACCCAGGTAGGCAACATTCCAGGTAACGTCCGTGGCAATGAAAATGCCACCACGCCCCTGCGCGAGCAGAATAAACCCCATCGGCCAACTGGCCACCTTAAAAATATCCCCCAGCACTTGCCAGCGCAGCACATCAGCCGCCGGCGCAAAGCTGGCGGCATAGAGCAGGTGAATGACCCAGGGGGCAAGCGTGATCATGCCGAGTAAAACGGGACCGGCCAGCAGCAAGGCCATTTCGGCCTGCTCATCGACCAGCTTTCGTGCCTGCGGGTGGTCGTTGATGGTGGCCGTCAGGCGCGGGAAATAGTCGGCGCCCATCGCGCCAAGCACAAAACCGATGTAGGTCATCGAGACAGCCCAGGCCGCCTGGAAGTAACCGGCCGCATCCAGTCCGAGTTCGCGCAGGATGATCGAGCGCGCGGCAAGCTGGGTCGCCAAAGTGAGCAGGCCAGCCACCATCAGGGGAATGCCAAATTTGAGCATCGCTTGCCATTGCTGGCTGATCGCCTGCCAGTCGCAGTGCATCTGCGGCCGTGTCAGGCGGGCAGCGTACCAGGCGGCAACCGGAATGGTGACGGCCGGGGCCGCCAGCACAAACCAGAGCACGCCGGCCTCGCCGAGCCAATACACCAGCAGTATGCCGACGACGGCGCCAATCAAGGCGCTGATGATGTTGATGCGCGCCAGCTCGCCGATGCGGCGCAATCCTTGCAGCAGCGCGGTTTGTGAACCGGCGATCAGGGTCAGCAGCACCCCCAGCCCGAGCCAGCCGACATCGCCGACATGGGTTGCATCGCCGAACACCCATTGTGCAACCGGTTCGCGCAGTAGCCACAGGAGCGCCATGCCGGCAAGGCCAAGGACCAGATTGGCCAGCCAGAGCGCGCGGCGCACGATGGCGAGGGTGGCTTCTTCGCCTGCCGATGCAGCCAACTGTCTCACGCCGCTATTGCCCAGCCCGCACCCGGCCAGCGTCGAGGCCAGCCCGACGATGTTCTGGTACAAGCCCATCAGGCCAACGCCGGCCGGCCCGAGCAGCACCGCCAGCACTTTCACTTTGACGATGCCGATGACGATATTGATCACCGTGGCACCACCTATGATGGCGCTCGAACGGAAGATCTCGCGGTGGGATGTCACGGTTTGAAGGCGGTCAGCGCGGCGATGACCTGATCCTGATCCTCGAAACCGAGATGCGGCCCCATCGGCAGACTCAGCACTTCGTTTGCCATTCTGGAGGCAATCGGAAAGGCGTCTCCGGCGAACCCGTTGGCGGCGTAGGCCTGCTGCTGGTGTGGCGGAATCGGGTAATGAATCAACGTGCCCACACCGGAAACAGCCAGCGCTTTTTGCAGTGCATCGCGCTGCGGATGCTGGACCACATACAGGTGCCATACCGGCTCGGCCCAGCCGGGCACATAAGGCAGCGTCAGGCCGCAACCAGCCAGGTTCTGCCGATAGCACTCGGCGACGGCGCTGCGCCGCGCATTCCATTCATCGAGATGCGCCAGCTTGACGCTCAAGATGGCAGCCTGCAGCGAGTCAAGACGGCTATTATAGCCCTGCACTTCGTTCACGTACTTTTCGCGCGAGCCGTAGTTGCGCAGCACGCGGATGCGCTCGGCCAACTGCGCATCGTCGGTGGTCACCGCGCCACCGTCGCCCATGGCGCCGAGATTCTTGCCGGGGTAGAAGCTCCACGCCACGGCATCGCCGTGCGCACCCAGGCGCTCGCCCTTGTAGCGCGCTCCATGCGCCTGCGCCCCGTCTTCCAGCACGCGCAGGCCGTGCTTGCGCGCAATGGCGAGAATTTCGTCCATATTTGCCGGTTGACCGTAGAGATGTACGGGCAGGATGACTTTGGTGCGCGGGGTAATGGCGGCTTCGATCAGCGCCGGGTCGATGTTGTAAGTGCGCGCATCCGGCTCCACCGGCACCGGCGTCGCACCGCACTGGCTGACCGCCAGCCAGGTGGCGATATAGGTGTTGCTGGGCACGATCACTTCGTCGCCCGGCCCGACATCCATGGCGCGCAGCGCCAGGTGCAGCGCGTCCAGCCCATTGGCCGCGCCTACTGCGTGGGCGGCGCCGCAGTATTGAGCATATTTGGACTCGAACTGCTCCACTTCCGGACCAGCGATGTAGCAACCGGAAGCCAGTGATCGAGCCACGGCGGCATCGATCTCGGATTTCAGCTCAAGGTAAGCAGCACCAAGATCCAAGAATGGAATGTTCATGCTTGCCAGCGCGCCCGCATGAATTCCGCATAGTCCCGGAAATAATCGTCTTCGGCGTATTTATTGGAAGCCAGCACCATGCAGACCGAACCGGATGAAAAATTGTCGAGTTCCCGCCAGATCATGGGACAAACGTATAGCCCATTGTAGGAACGGTTGAGGTGAATGCGCTTCTTGTCATTTCCATCATCAAGAACCACGTCAAAACTACCTGACATGGCGATGATCAGTTGATGCAGCGCCTTGTGCGCGTGCCCTCCTCGTTCTGCGCCACCGGGCACGTCGTAAAGGTAATACACGCGCTGGATGTCGAACGGGATGTGACCGGAGCCTTCGATGAAGGTCAGGTTGCCGCGAGGATCATGGATTTTTGGAAGTTCGATGAGGCGACAATCAGCTAATGACATATCAGCATTACTCCACCATGTGTTTATAGAGAACAATATCAAAGTCGATTGTCGATATTTCAATCGATATTTTCGTCTCCTTCAATATTGAGCCTGGTTTTCTAATTGATCGATAACTTGTAATTTCACATTTACGAATCTCTATATCATTAAAAATGGTAGTTTGATATTCTGGAAAGAAAAGCGCTCTTACTTGATTATTTATCTGCGCAGCAGTTGCCCAAACATTAATTTTATTACTGATCTTTGAAAGACTATTTCTGGAGAAATAACTTGACCCAGTTGCAGGTTGGGAGGTTCGATTTAATTCGAATTTCATGGAGAGTTTATTGGCGTATTTTTTCAGTAAATCTCTTCCGGCATCTTGATACTTCTCGTATAGCTCGCGAGCATTCATGTCAGGTGTGATGTCAATTGCCGATTGATCAATGATGTCGCCTGTATCAATACCATCATCGATGAAGTGAAATGTAACACCCGACTGTTTTTCATCAAAATAAAGTGGCCATATCGAAGTAAAGCAACCTTTGTATGAGGGGAGGAGTGAAAAATGAATATTTAATAGCCGTGCATTCTTAAATTTTTTTGACTCTATAATTTTATCGAATTCAACTGAAAGAAAAACAAGGCTATTCTCATCGTAGATATCTTCAATCTGAACAATTGGAATATTAAAATTGCAAGCGAAACTCTTCAGAGATGGCTGCCATGTATCAATTCCGCTATCAGATTGCACAGGGCAAACAGAAAGTTCAAACAGGCCGGTTTTTCGCAGGATATCGAGTGTTTCGACTGCAATTCTATTTTTTCCGGCAAGGCAAAGTTTCTGGGGCATTAGCATTACCCTCAACAATGCGCGCCGGTTTGCCGACCACCACTGCCCCATAGGGCACCGACTTCGTCACCACAGCACCCGCGAAGCACGACCACAAACTGCCAAACCCGGGTGCCGGCGCCGATTGCCTTGGACTGGACATCGGCCAGCGGGTGAATGAACGGTTGGCTCACTTGCATGCTCCCTCTAGTTAGTCCTTCCGCCGCACATACCAAGGCATCGCTTCCGCCAAGCCTTCGGCCAGCCGGTGCGTAGGCGCGAAGCCCAGCAGGCGCTGCACCTTGGTCATATCCGCCTGGCTGTGGCGGACGTCGCCGGCGCGGAAGTCGCGGTGCTCTGGCTGGGCACTGGCGCTCACGCCGTGGGCGGCCAGGTTGTCGCGCAGCAGGGCAAACAGGTCGTTGAGCGTGGTTCGTTCGCCGACGGCGACATTGTAGACCTGGTCGCGCGCTTCGTCGCTTTGCGTGGTGGCGGCCAGCAGGTTGGCCTGCACGGCGTTGTCGATATAGCAGAAGTCGCGGCTGGTTTCGCCGTCGCCGTTGATGAAGACGATTTCGCCCTTGAGCAGCGCGGCGGTCCATTTGGGGATAACGGCGGCATAGGCGCCGTTGGGGTCCTGGCGTTTGCCGAACACGTTGAAATAGCGCAGGCCGATGGTCTTGAAGCCATAGGTGCGGGCAAAGACGTCGGCGTAGAGTTCATTGACGAGCTTGGTGACGGCATAGGGCGACAGCGGCTTGCCGATGGTGTCTTCGACCTTGGGCAGGCCGGGGTGGTCGCCGTAGGTGGAGCTGGAGGCGGCGTAGGTTAAGCTGCTGACGCCGGCATCGCGCGCGGCGACCAGCATGTTGAGGAAGCCGTCGATGTTGGTGCTGTTGGTGGTGATCGGGTCTTCGATCGAGCGCGGCACGGAACCGAGGGCTGCCTGGTGCAAGACGTAGTCCACGCCGGCGCAGGCCTGGCGACAGGTTTCGAGGTTGCGGATATCGCCTTCGATGAACTTGAAGCTAGCCCATTGCGCGGGACTGACCAGGCTCTGGACTTCATCGAGGTTGTGCTGGTGGCCGGTCGCGAAGTTGTCGAGGCCGACGACCTGCTGGCCCAGCTTGAGCAGGGTTTCGAGCAGGTTGCTGCCGATGAAGCCGGCGACGCCGGTGATCAGCCAGTTTTTGGGCGTTTTTAGCAGTTGACCGCGCAAGCGTTCGTAGGGTGTGTTCATTGGGGGGCTACAGGCGCAGGTCGGATTCGGTAGCGGGAACGCATCAAGCGACATCTGCTTGAAGAATGAACCGGTTGGCGGTCGCACGCACTTCTTTCATGCGCCCGTGGCCAGGTAGCACCTTTTCTGTAATCGTAACCAGCCCAGCCAGTTCCAGTTCATCCACGTCCCGCTTTACCGCACTGCGATCACGATGCAGACGCTCTGAAATCTGGGTAATAGAACCGGGCATCTCTTTGACTGCGCGGAACAGCGCCAAGCGAGTCGCCGTGATTAGCTTCATCAGATCCGCAGGATCTTCGAAGCTGACAATGCGCTCGTCAGGAAGTTGCTCGCCCCGGTCTGCCGCTCTCGCCAACTGACGGCCTCGCTTGAAGAAGTCTCCTTCCGTTCCGGTTTTGATGGTGAGTTTGGTCATATGCTGTCCTTTAGGGCGATCCAGTCTTGCTCAAAGCGTTCTTCAATATCCTCGAAGCTGACGAACTCGACAGGCCCCACAACGCCAAGATAATGGCGGTGGTGGCCGTCGTGGGCATTGTCGTAGCCGATTACGCGCCCGTTGTCGCCGGTGAAGACGTTGTGGTTGATGTAGGCCAGGTTGTATCGGGTGACCCGCCCTGTCTCTTCATCAATCCACACTTCGCGGTGTAGCTTCCCGTTTCCGCGCTTGTCGGAAATCTTGTGGGATTCGTCAATGACTTTTACGTCAGGCATGATTTATTATATCATGCCTGCATGGTTCCTATTCGAACTGCGTTTCCAGAAAACATGAAGGGCTTTTTCGGCGTTGACCGCAGTATTGTTCGCAGCACCTGTTCAAGACCGCTAGAGGCACGGATCGGGCTCTTGGTGAGCACCGGTAGTATTATGAAGCTTTGCCGATGGCTTTGGCCAAGATCGCCAAACGACTGATTACCCATGACGAGTTTGCATCTGGAAGACCTGCGCAAGGACACGGCATATGCGCTGCTGCTTTCGTGTTGCCGGGTATACGCCAGCGCGGCGGACAGGTCTCTGCAACACCGCTTGGCCAAAGAACTCGACAACGAGCGTTTTCTCGCGCTGGCGGAACGGCATCTTGTCGGTTCTCTGGTCTGGCACAACCTGAACCGGCATCCGCAAGGTACTTTCGATGCCGGGCTGATGGCGGCGCTATTGAGCAGCCATCGGCAGAACGTGATCAGCGAAATGGTGTCGGCGCACGCGGCGGTCAAGTTGCATCGCCTGCTGGCCGGGGCTGGACTCCCGCATTGCCTGCTCAAGGGCCTGGCCGTCGGGCAACGCTACTATGCCGCCCCGGGGCTGCGCGGAACCGGAGACATCGATCTGCTGGTCCCGCAGGCAAGCTTTGACGAGGTCAACCGGCTGTTGCTGAATGCTGGCTACGCCGCACCCAATCCGATCGATGCCCTGACGTCGCGGCAACGGCGCTATTTCATGTTTCAGCAGAACCAGGTCGAGTTCCAGGCACCCGGCTCTGGTGTGATTATCGAACTTCACTGGCGACTGGATCAGGTGCCGTACACGCTGGCCGGCCTCGAGTCCGCGGCGCCGCTGGCGAAGGTGACAATTGCGGATGCCAGGATTGCCTGTCTCGATGACGAGGAGATGTTGCTGCACCTGTGCGTGCATGGCGGCAAGCATGCGTGGTTTTGCCTGAAGTGGGTTTTTGATCTGCCCAATGTTCTGGAAAGCCGGGAATGGGATTGGCCGGCACTGCGGAAAAAAGCCAGGTCTTACCGCTGCGAGCATGCGCTGCTCCTCGGCTTGCTGGTCGCCGAGAAGCTCTGCGGCTGGGTTGTGCCGGCAACCGTTCGCCCCTGGCTTGAGCATCGGGGCGGCCTCGATCGTCATTTTGGCCTGATCGTCAAGGCCATAACGCATGCCGAAGGCTGGCTGAATTCGCCTGCCGGCATCGTGCAGCGCAACCTGTATGCCGCCAGCTTCAACGACGGGCTGGATTGCTGGACCTATCAGCTGGCGACGGTGGCCACCCACCGCCGGGACTGGGAACTGCTGCCGCTGCCCGATGCGCTGTTTCCGCTGTATTTCGCGTTGAGCCCGTTTACCAACATCTGGCATCTCGCGCAGCGTTTTCGCCGGTTTGGGCAGGCGCCGGCGCGCCTGGTCTGAAGATGATTGACCTCCACTGCCACCTACTGCCCGGTATCGACGACGGCGCCCCGGACCTCGAGACTTCGCTCGAGATGGCGCGCATTGCGTTCGCCGATGGCATCCGAACGCTTGCCTGTACCCCGCATATCTACCCCGGAGTCTATGAGAACACCGGTGATGGCATCCGGCAGGCGGTGGCGGCGTTGCAGAAGGCCCTCGATGAGGCGGAAATCGCGCTGAAGCTGGTGGTCGGCGCCGATATCCATGTCGATCCCGACCTGTTGCTGAAGCTGCGCGGCGGCGAGGCACCAACCCTGGGGGAGACGCGGTATTTTCTGCTTGAGCCGCCACATCATGTCGCGCTGCCACGTATTGCCGATTTCGTATTTAATCTGGTTGCTGCCGGTTACACTCCCCTGATCACGCACCCCGAGCGTTTGACCTGGATTAAGGATCACTACCCAACCATATGCGGGCTGGTCGATCAGGGCGCCTGGCTGCAGGTGACGTCAGGCAGCCTGACTGGCCGCTTCGGGCCGCAGGCGAAATACTGGGGCGAGCGCCTGCTCGGCGAAGGTCGGGTTCATATTTTGGCCACGGATGCGCACGGCACCCGACGTCGCCCTCCGCTGCTCGCCGAAGGCCAGCTTGCCGCGGAGCGCCTGGTGGGCAAGGAAGAAGCATGGCATTTGGTTAACACCCGGCCAATCGGTATACTTGATAATTTGGCCCCGTCCGCAATGCCTGCCTTGCCGAATGCCGGCGCCAAATGGCGAGCAGACGGCTCAGCCAGGCGGCAAGGCTTATTGGCGAGGCTATTTGGCGGGAACAAGCCCCGTTAGCAGTCGTTGGGAAAAGGAGACTCGGCATGCACGATTCGTCAATCAGGAAATCAGGGTTCTGGTGCGCTTTCGCCTGCCTGGTGTTGCTGATCGCTGCCCGGCCCACCTTTGCTGAAAGTCCGGCGCAGCCGATATCGGCGACACCAGCCCCGGTCGATAATGCTTTGTTGGAGCGCCAGTTGGCGCCCGCCTCGACGGAATTGGACGAATACCAGATCGGCCCGCACGACCTGATCGAAATTTCGGTGTTTCAGGTGACCGAGATGTCGCGGACGGTGCGTGTCAATGCCCAGGGATTGATCTCGCTGCCCTTGCTTGGCATCGTGCGCGCCGGCGGGCTGTCAGCCAACGAACTTGAAGCGACCCTTGCCGCCAAACTTTCGGAAAACCTGCTGCAGGATCCACAGGTAAGTGTTTTCATCAAGGAATTCGCCAGCCAGCGCGTCGTGGTCGAAGGCAGCATTGTGAAACTCGGCGTTTACCCGCTTACCGGCAAGACGACACTGATGCAGGTCATCGCCATGGCTTCCGGAATCGATCCCGTGGCCGACCCGACCAATATCCGGATATTCCGCCAGCTTCCCGACGGCAAGCGCGAGGTCTTGACCTATGATCTGATTGCGATTCATGAGGGCAAGGCGGAAGACCCGTTGATCAAGGGCAATGACACGGTGATCGTCGGGCGCTCCGCTTCCGCGGCTTTTTTCAGGGATTTCATCAACGGTGTCCGCGGTTTTGTGGGGTTCGGCACCATCCCCCTGGTTCATTGATCCCTGATCAGCGGCGCGCATGGCAAAGTCACGCGATCGTGCTTTCTGATTTTCATCGGTCCGCACTGTGACAACTCCCTCAAACGACCCTTCCCGCAAGCCGGATCCTGCCGACGCCGAAGCCCACCCCGGTGGCGCGCTCATTGAGCGGCCGAATTATCTGCCGAACACGGCTCTTTATCACGAACCGCTGCATATCGGAGCGGAAGAAGAGTCGATCAAGCTGCGCGAATACTGGGACATCATCGTCAAGCGCAAATGGGCGGTGCTGACCTTTTTTGCGATCACGGTGATCGCCGTCATGACGGCTACATTCATCACGACCCGGATCTATCGTGCCACCCTGACGCTGCAGATCGAACAACAGGACACGAAGGCAATGGCCTTGCCGGGAGCACTTGCCAACGAGCAATTCGTTTTCGAGAGCCCCGAGTTTTTGCAGACGCAATACGAATTGCTGAAAAGCGACACTCTGGCCCAGCGCGTGATCGAACAGTTGAACCTCGTCGCCGCGCCGCAACCGGAACAGAAGAGCCCGGGCTGGCTGGATACTCTCCTGGGGGACAACGCCAGGAAGACGGAAAATCCCGAGCCTGAAGCGGGCAACGGCCTGATGTCCGGATTACCCGGGGAACTGTCGGTCGTGCCGGTGCGTAATTCACGCTTGGTCAGGATCAATTTCGACAGCCCGGACCCGCAACTGGCGGCGCGCATCGCAAACACGATCGCGGTGGCGTTCATCAACCTGAACCTGGAACGGCGTATGGAAGCGACTTCCTATGCGCGGACGTTCCTCGAGGAGCGTCTGCAGCAGATCAAGGTCAAGCTTGAGGATTCCGAAAAGCAACTCAATGCCTTCACGCGCCGGGAGGGCATCGTCAAGCCGGATGAAAAGCAGCAAAGCCCGGAGACGCAGGTGCTCGGCGAGTTCACCTCGGCGCTGGCCAAGGCCCAAAGCGAGCGCATCCGGGCCGAGACGCTCTACCAGCAGGCGCGCGGCGGCGATGCGGCAAGCGCTGCGGCGGTGGTGGACAATGCGCTGGTCCAGGAATACAAGACGCGCAAGTCGAAGCTGGAGGGCGACTATCAGGAAGGCTTGAAGACCTACAAGCCCGGTTACCCGAAGATGCAGCAGATCGAAAGCCAGATCGACGAGTTGCAGGCCAAGATCAACCAGGAGATCAAGGCGACCATCGGCGCGCTCAAGGCAAACTACGACGCCGCGCTCGCCCAGGAAAACCTGCTGGCGGCAAAGCTGAAGGAAAGCAAGCAGACCGTTCTGGGCGGCCAGGACAGCAACTTCCAGTACAACCTGCTGAAGCGCGAGGTGGATACCAACCGCCAGCTTTACGACAGCCTGCTGCAGCGCTACAAGGAAATCGGCGTCGCCGGCGGAGTCGGCACCAACAACGTTACCGTGGTCGACATGGCAAAGGTGCCCGGCTTTCCGTTCAAACCGCGACTGACGTTCAACCTGATGATCGCCCTCTTCATCGGCCTCGCCGGTGGCATTGCTCTCGCCCTGCTGCTGGAACACCTGGACGATACGATCAAACTGCCGGATGACATGGAAAAATTTCTCGGCCTGCCGGTACTTGGCATCATCCCGGCGACCAAGCGCGCCGACAACGCAGAACTGGCGCTGGCCGAAAATGCCGACCAGCGTTCGGCGTTTGCCGAGGCATACCGTTCGTTGCGCACGGCCCTGCAGTTCGCGACGCCTGAAGGGATGCCCAAGGTGCTGCTGCTGACCAGCACCACGGTCGGCGAAGGCAAGAGCACCTGCGCCCTCAGCCTGGCGATGCATATCGCACAGACCGGCAAAACGGTGTTGCTGATCGACAGCGACCTGCGCAAGGCATCCCTGCATACCAAGCTTGGCATTGTCAACGATTCGGGCCTGACCAACTACCTGGCCGGCAACGCCCAGCCGGTCGACATCACGCGCCAGACCGAAATTCCCCGCCTGTTCCTGATGTCTTCCGGCCCCCTGCCGCCGAATCCGGCGGAATTGATCAGCAGCGTCAAGATGGTGGCGCTCCTGAAACTCGCCACCGAGAAATTCGACCAGGTAATCATCGACGGGCCGCCGGTACTTGGCCTGGCCGATGCTCCCCTGCTCGGCAGCCTGGCCGAAGCAACCGTGCTGGTCGTGGGCTATGGTACGACCAGCCGCCAGTTTGCGCAGACTTCGGTCAAGCGCCTGCGCGGTACGCGCACCCGGCTCATCGGCGGCATCCTCAATCGGGTCAGCAGCGGGCACCGCTCCTACGGCTATAACAGCTACTACTATCAGTACGGCGAGCCGGATCAAAAACAACTGTCGGCATGAGCGGTAACAGCACGGATTCGGGTTCTGACTGCATAGCGCTGGCAATTGCCTTTTTTCAGGCGCCGAGCCAGTTTCCCGAGCTGCTGCGCGGCGAAGGCCGTTTGCCGCGCGGCGTCAACGAGTTGCTTCTGGTTGCCGCCGGCAATCCACGCGCCGCCGGCGAAAAACCACTTACCCCTTTCGTGCACCCAGAAAAATTGCGGGAGACGGCCAAATTCTTCATCGAGCAGGTCTTGCTGGCGCATCACGCGAGTCACTATCGCGTTTTTGGCGTCGAGCCCGATGCGTCGCTGGCAGAGATCAAGGACAACCACCGTCTCCTGATGCGGCTCTTCCACCCGGACCGCCAAACCACCGAGGCCGACGGCGCCACCGCAATCGCGACCCGGATCAATCAGGCGTATACCGTCCTCCGCTCTCCCGATGCACGCGCCGCTTATGACTTTTCATTGCAGCAAAAGCACGCAACCGCAAGGAAAAACCCCACCTATCATCCGCTGCCCAGCCACGCGACCGCACCATCGGGAAGGGCATTTACTCTCCCGCTCTTCGTTTCCCGCCACTTGGCGCCGGTTGTCCTCGGCAGCTTCGCGTTCGTGGCCGCCCTCGGCGTTGCCCTGGTTTATTTCAATCGCGTGCCAGCGAGCGCGCCCGGCACCGGCGAGCGCGCGTATAAGCTCAAGCCGGAAATGGCGCTGGCCAGGCCGGAACCGGCAGCAATGCCGCTCGAGCCGCCAGCGCAGTATCTGCGGTCAGAAGCTTCCACCCGGCCACACGAGCCGCCGGCCAGCATTGCGGGCGTCATGGACCAGCCAGTTGAGACAGCGCCGACGTCGCCGCCCGACCGACAGCCGATGCCGGCCAACGACTATAAGCAACCCCGGAGCGAGCCAGTCCGGGCGCCCTCCCCGGCGCCACCGTTGGCGATGCCCGGAGCTAAGCCGGTGCTGGCCGCAACGACGAAGCCGGAGCGAATCGTGGCGACTGTTGCGGTCAACCCGCCAGAGGCACCGGAAACGAAGCCGCCACAGCCCCGACCCCAGCAACTCGAGAGCCTGATCGCCAGTTTTTCCGAGCGCTATCAGCAGGGCGATCTCGAGGGCCTGCTGGCGCTGTTCGACGACGCCGCGCGCATCGACCGGGGGGGAGACAAGGCACAAATCCGCAACGAATATGGCGACCTGTTCCGCAATTCGGAAACGCGAACGATGTATATCTGGGACATGTCCTGGAATCCCCGGGGCAAGGCCGTGCGCGGCAACGGTCATTATCAGTCGCGCGCGATCGGCAAAGCCGACCGCTCGCCAAGGATTTACGGCGGCGATATCACGATCGACGTCCTGCAGCTGGACGACAGGCCGGTGATCGTCGGGCTGTATCGCCGAGGCAACTAACCCGGATGTTTCATAAACCCGCCGCGCGATGTCAATGTCGTGCCATTCCAGCCGTGATGCGAGTCAGCTTGCTGCGAATTTTGCTGCCAACCCGCCACGATCGGCCAAATACCCCAACTTTTGGGCATCACACCCTGCCGCCATCGATCCCTGGACAGAGCGCTGGCGAGACCTCACCTCCGCTCAAGCGGATTCGAGTCGGCAGCATGAGACGGCGTCGCCGAGTCGATCAGGCCGGTGCCGGCGGGCGCGGGACGAGGTAAAGCAACTCGGTCACCCGCGCCAGCACCCCCTTCATCGGACACGACGTAGGCAAGGACAGCTTGATCCGATCCTTGTACTGCACCACGCGCACCGCCAACTTAAAGAGTTTCAGGATAATCGACAGCGGTTGCGCCTTGGCCAGTTCCGTATGCACCAGCGTGTTCTCGCGCAAGCCGTGAATCAACCCATACGCCGCACACGAATAGAACAGCCGCAGGTGATTGGCGAGGAAGGCATGATCGGAGGTCCGGTCACTGGCCAAGTCGTTCTTCACCGCCTTGATGAAGTTCTCGTCCTGCCCTCGAGCACAGTACAGCTCTTTGTAAAGCACATCAGGCGTCGGGTCGGACAGCGAGGTCACCACGTACCGCGGGTTGTCACCCAAGGCCATCACCTCGGCCTTGACCACCACGCGGTAAGCCTTGGGCCACGAGCCCGCCTGATACTCGATATCGTCGTACAGTCGTGTCGCCGCAGGCTCGGCGTTCCCCAGGCGCTGGGCGTTGGCGCTGTGTGTCTGGTGCAGCGCACGGGCTTTCTTCAGCAGCGGCTCGGCCTTGGGCGAGAGCACCTGGTTGCCGGCCAGGCCGAAGAGGAAGTCCAGATGCGGATCGGACGCGCACAAGGCCATCAGTTCGGGATTCGAGAAGTGGCCATCCCCGCGCAGAATGATGTGGGTCTCGGGCCAGGCCTGGCGGAGCAGGTGCAGCACGCGCTTGATGATGACCGCATTCTCTTTACCGGTGGGACGCTTGCCCGGACGCAGGACGGCGGTGATCAGCTTCCCGGAGAGTCCTTCGAAGAGGAACAACGGCAGGTAGCAATGATTGCCGTAGTGGTGGTTGTAGAACGCCAGTTCCTGCTGCCCGTGAGTGGCATCCTCAGAGTGATCCATATCCAGCACGATCACGGCAGGCGCTTGGGCGTAGCTGGCGATGAAGGCGTCGACGAAGCTTTTGGCCAGGCGGTAAATGTCTTTGCGCGATACGCTGTTCTCGAGCCGGGAGAGCGTGGGGCCGGAGGCCAGGTCATTTCCCTCGCCCAGCGGGGCACGACCGACCGCCAGTTTGAACAGCGGATCGCGCCGCAGCGTGTTGGCGTCATTACCGTCGGCGTAGCCGCTGGCGGTCTGGAATATCCGCTGACGAAGCAGGTCGGCCAGCGGATGGTCAATGTACGAGGCGTGGCGTTTGTCGTGAATCGCGCTGACCAGGCGGGGAATCAGGCCGATTTGCAGGTCGATGCCACGCAACAGGAGTGCGCCAAAGTCGGAGGACATCGCCCCGCCGTCAAACTCTGCCCGGATCGTAAATCCGGCGCTGGCGGGAAAGCGAAGCTGGGTTGGGATAGAATGGTCCATGGGCGGTCTCGTTTAGGCTTCTTACAAAGCGTTATTGGCGTAACCCCTATTATATCAATGGGTTAAACGAGATTCGCCTGCTTTTATGAAAAATTCGGGCTAATAGCCCGCTTCGAAATAATCAAACCTTGAGCACCAAGCCTCGTTCAGCCAGTTCCCCGGCCAGTTTGATGACATCACCCTGCAATTGCTCGGCCGTGACTTCGTACTCTTCGAGCATCGTTGCGCTGATTTCCGCCAGCGTCCTGCCCTCGCCCATCAGTTCCCAGATACGTGCGCCGACCGGGTCCAGCCCGAAGTAGCTGCCGCCTGCCAGGTCGAGGATCACGATCTCTTCACCGACCTCACGTGCCATGACCTGGACCGGGATCGTTACCTTGTCCGTCAATTCCATCAATTGCTCCCTAAATTTCAGCCTGTTCGAGAATGGCCCGGCGCACCGCCGGCAACGCGGCGAACGATCTTGGATAATCAAGTCGGAAAACGATCGGCAAATTGGCCATCTCCGTCACCTGGTTGAAATGGGCTGACAACGACTCCCGGCCTTCAATATCGAGCAGGAAGGAATTACCCACCAGCCCCATCACGGCTTCGCCCGGCGTCATCGGCGCAAAGCTTACCTGATCGACATCGCCCGGGCCGAGGAAATACATGCGCCGCAGCATTCGCTCTTCGGAGCAAAACGCCAGCGCTTCGCCGGAAAGCAACCGCGCCTTGGAAGTGTATTGGACGGCGGGCGCCAGATGCGCGTCGTCGCCCACCAGTTCGTCCCTGCTGTCGTCCCACAGGCGGATCGACGGATGACTGGGCTGGACCGCATAGCCACCGGCTTTGGGTTCAAGCAACAGGGCATCGTCGGCCAGGAAGCGGTGACCAGCCAAGGCGAAACTTGCCGCCAGCGTCGACTTGCCACGCCCCGATTCGCCAAGAAACGCCAGCGCACCCGCTGGAGCCTCGATGGCACTGGCATGAAACACCCGCTTGCCCTGCCGGCTCAACGCCAGTGGCAGCACCTGATTGAGATAGAGGTGCCTGATGGTCTCTTCGGAGATACCGGGAACTGGCCACGATGACACGACTTGACCATCCGCTGAAACTTCGAAATCCGCAAGTTCGGGAAAGCGCAGCAAATAGCCTGACCCGGTCCGATAGAAACGCGTCCACAGCGTCCCGTCCGGAAAAATCCACTCGTGGAAAAAAGCCGACTCAAGCGGCTCCTGCGGGGGAACATCCGCCAGATGAAAGTCGATCACGACTCGGAATCCCTGCCCAGAACCTTGGCGACAAAACGCGAAATCTCCTCGGGCGAGGGAAAGAGATCGGGATGATCGCGCAAAACGGCGGCTTCGATCTGCGCGACCGTCCGCTGGCCATCGCAGTACACAAGGATCGTCGCGGTCGCCCTCCCCGTCTGGCCAAGCCGCGGCACGCGCTCGGGGTTAGCCTGCAGCAACTGCTCCGGTGTCAATAACTCGCCTTGCCACGTCGACTGCGCGAAGCGCCGTCCGGTCGCCGGAAACTCGACGACCCAGGCAATTAGATGATCGGCCGGCCGGGCCATGATTGTTGCCTTCACCCGCTCGCCCGCCTTGACCGCAACGGCCTCATCGATGGGCAAGAAGGCCTGGTTGCGCTGGATGGCTGGTTCCGCCAACGGCGAATTGGTCATCCACACCCCTTCGGCCAGCTCACACTCGAACCAGCCGCCCAGGCCATGCATCAACCCATCACGCTCGATATGCAGCTCAGCGTTCCACGAGAAGAAATCCGGATGATTCGCATAAAGGTCAATATCGCCCAGCACAGCCGGCGCACAAAACACGTCGGTGCGTTCCAGACTGACGGCATGTCTGGTGTTAACCGCATGCTTACGCAGCCAGTGGAAGACTTGAGGAATGTTTTCTGCCTGCCAGGCGTTGGCCAGTTCGTCGCAGCGCTGCGAACCGACTGCCGCGACGTTCAGCCGAATTCGCGAAGGGATGAGCTTGCCGCCGGGTTTGAGAAAGCGCTTCCTGGCGTCTTCAAGAAACCCGACGATACCGTAATCGAAGCCGAAATAGCCGACATGATCGCAGATGACCACGTCCACCCGTTCCGGCAACTCGATCTGGCTCGACTTGCCGCGAATGAAGGTGGCGCGCTCACCCTGCCCGGCCCGCTGCAACGAATCGCGGGCCACGTCGGTCATGGCACTATCGTCGATGGCGAAGACATGCCGGGCGCCAGCGTGCAGACACAAGAAGCCCAACACACCGGAACCACAGCCCAAGTCGGCAACGACATCGCCGGCCGCTAGCAACTTTCCTATGGCTGATTGATAGCGCTCAAGCCTGACTGCATCGGCGACATAGCCTAAGTGCTCTTCCAGCATAAACCGGTGCTAACTTTTGGGATTGGTTGGATTCTGCGTATGACCGTGTATGCCCAGCATCCGGTCACTGAAATTTTCATGCATAGGCCACAGCAAGAGGATATTCAATGAGGGAACACTCCTCAATAAACACGGCATAGACAGGAATTCAGCACGTAAGGGTCATTATTGTAGGACGCCGATCGCTTGTTGCAAAGTGCTCCATTGACGATACGAGCAGCATAATAAGCAGCGAGGCCATCCGTTTCATGTAATGCCTTCTCAGCGTGCCTTGTGCGAAGCGCAAATACTTTCAGCCAATGACACAAAAGCCGAAACTCAATCTGCAGTGCAGCTTTTGGGTTACGGCTTCCTTCTCTGGGCAGTCATCATTGCCCCTTCGGTACTTGACCCCGCTCCCCCTTGAGTCAAAAAACGCACATCGCCATGACGAACGAGCTTTGGCGAGGCGTAAGGTTTTTTCAGTTTTTGCTTTGGGAACGGAAAATCCGTCATACCGTTATGCCTTCCTGGACCTCCACTTCATACTAGTGGTTTCTGAGGTCCCCTTTGACCCCGATTGAGTCAGACTGCGTACATCACCGTGGCAAACGAGATTGGGTGGGGCGTAAGGCTTTTTAGCGTCCTTTTTCGGCAAGAACTTGTCGGTCATGAATATCACTCACTTTTTGACGGAAAAAACGCGGGATGCACATCGACCCAGCGTGCAAGAACTGCCATTGTAAACAATTGATACCCATTTTCATACTCCGCGCCCCGTTCATGCACTGCCCACGCCCGAATAAGGCGCTCTCGGTCAACCCACGTGTTCAACCTGCCCGCGAGATACTCGTGATTCCAAATCTCGGGCCGCGATTCAGCAGTTGCTGAAATCAGTTGTTCATAGGCCTTCCAGCCCGGATGACTGCCCACGTCGCAGCGCAGGCGAACAGTCTCCGGCAGCACGTCGGCGGTTGCTTCACGCATGAGATTCTTGTACCAGGGCACGCTTAGCTTTGCCGCGACCGGCATCTGGATGGCAAACTCGATCATCCGGCGATCGGAAAATGGACTGCGCGGCTCCACCCCGCTGGCGAAGGCGAGTTGTCCATACACTTCATGGGCAAAGGAAAGCAGCCCCGACGTAAAGCTCCGCGCATGAGTGGCCTGATCGTTGCCGGGCTTTATTGCCACCTCTCCCTGACACGCCTGGCGATGCTTCTCGGCGAGCCAGGGAATGACTTTATCGCGCTTCAACAGGGCGAGATCGTCGTGCAGCACCCGCCGCTTTTCGCGGAGTCGCCGATAGATAGTGCGCACGCCGGGCGGCGTGATGGCGGCGAGTGATCGAATCATTACCGTGCGGGTGCGGTTTTCGAAACCGTGCCTGCCGAAAGCAGTAAAAACATCCGGCAGGCGGCCCAGCATCTTTCCGCGCAGAATGGTATCGAGACTGCGGTCAACGCCGTAAAACAGTAAATCTCCGGCCATGCCGTCGAGCACCACGCGACAACCTTGGCTCTGCCCGGCTTCATAGACCATGGCATAGGTCAGCCCGTGCGATAGCGCGAAGGGTTCATCGATCCTAGCGATATTGTCCAGACTGGCCTTGCCGCCTTCTCCCGCGACTGCCGAAGTGAGAACGACCGGGTCGATCCAGCCATCCTTCATCATCTCCTGTATGTGCTGCCAGTCCTTGCAGTTTTCCCGGTCTTCGCGGATCAGTGAGATGGTTTTCAGCGGCTGTTGCAGGTCGCCGCGAAATTCCTTGCGGATCAGGCCGACGATGGAGGACGAATCGAGCCCGCCGCTAAGCATGGCGCCGACCGGGCCGTTACTGCGCAGGCGGCATTTCACGGCAACGCGCATTTGATCGAGAAAGGCTTCGGCACACTCTTCCAGCGAGGAGAACTTGTTGACCGGCAGATTGCCCGGCTCCCAATAGCGCCAGGTCTTCACCCCTTGCGCGGAAACCTCGATGGCGTGCCCCGCCGGCAGACGGACGATATCCTGATAGAAGGTTCCGATCTGGTCATCGCGGTCGTATGCCTCGACAAGGTAATCGAGTACGCGCGACTCGTTCAGACGGGCGGCGATCAGGCCGGTGGCCAGCAGGCCCTTGATCTCCGAGGCAAAGCCGAACCAGCCCCGGCCGGCGTGATAGTAGAAATGCCGGGTCCCCGCCGCATCGCGCGCGCCGAACAGGCTGCGCCGCCGCTCGTCCCAGATGAAGAAGGCGAATTCGCCGATGATGCGGTCGGGACATTGCGCCCCCCAAACCTCATAAGCGCGCAACACCAGTTCGGCATCGGTGCGGTCACGCAGGACAGCCCCGCGCCCGAGCAGCTCGTGCCGGAGATCATCGCCGTTGTCCACCCGCCCATCCATCACCAGCACGATACTTGTATCTTCGTTGGCGAGGGGCTGACATTCGTCCATAGACTCGAGCGTCGTACGAAACATGCACTGCCCTAAGGCAACCTGGCCTTTGTGCCAATGGTGAATGCCATCCGGCCCGCGCTGCACCATGGCAGTCGTCATCTTTTCGATCGAACCAGGTTCAATTGGCGCACCATCGAAGCGGATGATGCCGGCAATGCCGCTCATGGGAAGCGGCTCGAGGGGCAAACAGGTTCAGTCACGTTATCGGGTCGCAATTCTTTTCACCAGTTCCAAATACTGTTCCAGCACGCTGTCCGTAGTCAGTAAATAAGCCGGGAGGGATTGCGCTTGAGCGACGAACAGCCGGTCAAACGGGTCGCGGTGATGCCAAGACATTTGCGCAATGGCATAACTGTGACTTGCTGCAACGGGCAATTCGGTAAAGCCGGTTTGTAACGCCAGTTGGTGGATGTCCTCAGGGAGAAAGTTGAAATAATCGCGCCCCAGAGAGGGCTCGATTGCAATTTCCCACAGGCTGGCGGCGCTGAAATAGACGATGGTTCGCGGGTCTTGCAGCAGAGATTGAGTCTCCGGCGGCAACACCTCGGGCTTGATGAGCGCTGCCAGCAATACCTTGGTATCGAGCAGCCATTTTTGCCTGGGCATATTCAGGCGTCTCCTTCAAACATGCGCTGAATGGCTTCATTGTGCAGGCTGGAAAAGTTTTCCGGCAGGTTGAATTTACCCTTTCCCAGACCCAGTGTGCACGGCTTGATCTCGGTTTCGGCTAACGCAACCAGGCGTGCAACGGGTTCCCCGGAACGGGCGATAACGATTTCTTCGCCAGCCGCGGCTTGATCGACAAAACGCGAAAGATGGGTTTTTGCTTCGTGAATGTTGACGGTTTGCATCGACTTCTCCAGCTAACTCGAACATAGGCTTAGTCCAGTCCAGTCCTGTATGCAAGGTCTAAAAGGTCGGGCCGGCGCACTGAAGGAAGTACCCATGGGGAAGGAAAGCTGATATTGAAAAATGACCGTGCTCCCGCTCATGAGAACTGACTCGTCGAAACGGGTTTATCGAAGGTGGCATACCGTATGGCAATGTCAGGCACGTCGTTGATTGGCTGGCCCGCGATCTCCACCCAGGCGTGCGCGGCGAACTCACCGTTCTCGCAGCGAACGCCGATGCGCAGATCGCTGGTCGTGCCGTAAAAACGCAGTAGCCAGCGCAGCAACAGCGAACGCGTCAGGCAACTGGTCGCCCCTAAAACACGGTTCGCCGCACGGTTAACCGCTAGCCCCAGCGCGGCAGCCTCCGCTTGGCTCAACGGCGGGCGCCGGGCAAGTGGGAAGTGATCGAGCCAAGCCTGGAAACGCTGCAAGCCGGCCAGGCGCAGGCCCAACCAGAAGAGCGGCAGCAACACCAGCGAAGCCAGCAGCACCCATTGCTCGCGTCCGGAGAGCGCACGGTAGGTGGAGAAATAATGGGTAAAGGTGGGCATCGCGATCATGGCATCGTGAATCCGACTCCGATGTTACCACCACGCCGCTTAAGGAGAAGCTGATTTATTCCAGAATTGTCATTCCGGCGAATACCCGAACCCAGAAAAATCAACGACCTGGACCCCGGCCTTCGCCGGGGTGACGAACAAATCAGCGTTTCCTTAATGGCTGTCGCTGTGCGCTTGGTGGGTTATCTCACCACCACGATAACAACGCGTGAGCAAGATGGATGTCAGCGCGTGCCAGGCATCCACCAGACGGCAGTGAAGAAGCAGCGTGACAACTAGCTTGACAAACAACGGCGTTGGCATCGTTCAATCCCCAGACGCCTCCATGACGGCAAAGATATGCTAAAAGAATGTCGATCATGGCGGCCCGTGTGCATCCGGGACGCAGAATATCCCCGTGCAGGTCGATATCGAGCCCGTTCCGGATCAGGCAGGCTTCATGGCTGGCGACTTCGGGATTGACGACGAGCTTGAATCCAGGCGTTTCCTTGGCGTCGACCGCAGCAAGCCGCGGTTCCGGGGCGATGGGGATGTCGATGTCCGAGGCGGCTCTCAATGCAGGGTCGGCATAGACGGGTTCTCTGACATAGGCACCCTTGATGACCGCGTAGCGGATGCCTTTTGCCTCGATCGGCGCTGCCACCAGCGCCAGGCGATGGCGATGGAACGGTCGTCGCTACTCATTGCGTTGCAAGATGCGTCCCTCTCGCAATCGGCTGCGTGTCGTCGGCGATCCCTCCAGCCACCATGCGTACGATTCGATCCGCCAGCGCCAGGCTGGCCGGACGATGCGTGATGAGGATCACCGTCCTCTTGCTCAGCGCGTGATGACAGTCTTCGATGAATGATCTTTCGCCCTGCGGGTCGAACATTGCCGTGGCTTCATCGAGTATGAGTATTGGCGCATCCTTGAGCAGGGCACGCGCCAGAGCAATGCGCTGACGCTGACCGCCCGACAGCTTGACGCCCTGATCGCCAATCATCGTGTCATACCCCTGCGGCAGGCGGCTAATGAAATCGTGCGCCTGGGCCGTTCTGGCAGCCCTCTCAATCGCTGCATGGTCGGCATCGAAGCGGCCATAGCCAATGTTGTCGCGCACGCTCCCGTTGAACAGCAGCACATGCTGCGGAACAATGCCGATCTGGCTGCGCAGGCTACGCAGGCTGACGCCCGCAATGTCGATGCCGTCGATCAATATCTGCCCGCCATCCGGCTCGTGAAGTCGCATCAGCAGATGGACGATCGTGCTTTTCCCGGCACCGTTTTCGCCGGTAAGGGCCACCGTTTCTCCGGCACGAATGTGCAGGTCGATGGCTTGCAGCGCCGGAGCGCGTCCGGGGTAGGCGAAGGTAACATCACGAAACTCGATTTCGCCGAGCACCGCCGGTAGTACCCGGTCACCGTGAAATATCGGCTCGGGAGATTCGTTGAGGACGCTCTGCAGTCGTTTCAGGGTCCCGCGCGCCTGTTGCGTCTGGCCGTAAATGCTGGCCAGCGCACTGACCGGGCGCGTCAGGAGCGCGGCGTAGAGCAGGAAGCTGACCAGTTCCGCCGGCGTCATGCTGCCGTCACCAACCCGCTCGCTCGCCAGCCAAAGGATGAGCAACACCGCGGAAGCGGCAACGAACTGTATGGAAGGCTCGAGCGCGGCGTGGATTTTATGCTCGGTCATGCTGAGGTGAAAGATACGCAGAATCTGCTTGCGATAGCGTTGTGATTCCTCTGGCTCGCGCGTAAAGGTCTTGATCGCCGGCAACATGCCGAGATTTTCCTCGGCGATGCCAACGGCGGCGGCATGTTCCGCCTGCAACTGGCTGGCAAGCGGACGCAACCGGCGCCCGATGATCTTGAGCAGCAGATAGAACAAGGGAATCAGTACGGCGATCATGACGCCAAGCAGCAGATCGGTACGGAACAGGACGAATACCGCACCGGCCACTGTCAGCAACTGCGGAATCATCTGCAACAATGTGCCGGTGATGAAACCGGACAGTTGGGCAGCCTCGAAAGTAAGCATGGCCAGAATGTCGCCCTGGCGCCGTTGATGATAGAAAGCGAGCGGCAAGGCCTGCAGGTGATCATAAATACGAACACGCAAATCCGCCAGAATCCGTTCGCTGGTGCTGCCCAACAGATAAGCGTTGGCAAACTTGAGTAGCGCCTGCACGGCAAAGAGCGCGAGCAGGATCAGTAATATTGGACCGACGTTGGCTTGGCTGCCCGCCAGCAAATCGCCAGCGAAACGACCTCCCAGCCAGGGTATGGCCAGCACCGTCGCGGTTTCGATCAGCATCAGGATGCCGGCAAGGGCGAGACTGACTCGATATGGCGCGGCGTAACCCAGGAGCAAGCGTAAATTCATGGCTTCGGAGGGTATCTGAAAAACAGCGACGAAAAAATGGTCCTGAAACCACATCCGCACGGTTGAGGAATTGCCCGGCTATGCCGATATGTCAACGACCATGATATCCATGCACGTGCCCAACCGGGGCAGGCGTGGGCTGGTCTTGCCTGTCGACCGCATGCAGTCGTCGTTACGCAGCGTTTCAACCATTGTTCACGATGCGGCGCGCTGGGGCGCGGTAAGCAGGTTTGTCGCGGTCGTCCGTGAAAAAGGGACAAAATTGGTGGCGTGGTTGTGCTGCCGCTTTCACAATGGCGGCATGGTCGTATAACCGGATTTGCGCAGCCTTTCGTCTGCCTTGAATACACGCCAGAGAATGCCCGATGAAACCGAGTGAAATCGTTGCCCAGTTGAACCGCTTCGTGATCGGCCAGAACGACGCGAAGCGGATTCTCGCCGTCGCCGTCTATGCGCATTTCCGCAAGGTGGCGATGAGCGATGTCGATCGACTGGAGATGCTGAAGAGCAACATCCTGCTGATCGGCCCGACCGGCACTGGCAAGACGCTGCTCTGCGAAACGCTGGCGCGGGTGCTCGAATTGCCTTTCGTTACCGCCGACGCGACGTCGCTGGCGCAGACCGAATATGTGAATGAGGAGCTCGATGCCATCCTGCAGCGTCTGCTCGAACGCGCCGGCGGTGATCCCGAACGGGCCGGGCGCGGCATCGTCTTCATCGACGAGGTGGACAAGCTGAAGGCGATCAGCGGCCAGGCGCGCGCCGCTTCGGGCGAGAACGTCCAGCACGCGCTGCTCAAGATCATGGAAGGTTCCCTAATACGCCTCAAGAGCGGCCAGACGATCGATACCAAGCAGATCCTGTTCATCTGCGGCGGCGCCTTCGTCGGGCTGGAAAGCATTCTCGCCGAGACGCAGGCTTTCGGTTTCATCGCCACGGCGGCGAGCGACGACCAGAAGATGCTCGACCGCCTCAACGCCCGCGTCAAGCCGACCGATCTCTTTCGCTTCGGCCTGATCCCGGAGTTCGCCGGCCGCCTGCCGATCATCGCCCGGCTCAAGGAGTTGTCGAAGGACATGATGGTGCGCATCATGATCGAGCCGCAGCATTCGATCTACCGCCAGTTCCGCGCCATCCTGCAGAACGAGGGCGTCGAGCTGGTGATCGAGCCGGCGGTGTTCGGGCAGATCGCCGACCTCGCGCTCGAATTCAAGGTCGGCGCGCGCAGCCTGCGCGGCCTGTTCGAGGAAATGATCACGCCGGTGCTCTACGTAGTGCCGGATCGACCCGAGGTGAAAAAGGTGGTGATCCGCTCGCTGTTCGAGGAAGCGGTCTTTTCCTGAAGCGCCGCCTTCAGCGCATCCTGCGCTGGCGCCAGGAGCGGATCAGCCAGAAGCGCCAGGCGGTCTTGGTCAGTACATAGCCGAGAACGGCGAGCAGCGACGCCAGCAGCACGAGGCCAATGCCGAGCGGTTTGCCGACACCGAGCATCCAGGTTTGCATGGCCTGGGTCCATTCGACGAATCGCGTCATCTCAAAGGTTGGCGGTTCAATGAAACCGTTGCTCTCGCCGATGGCGAAGCGGCCGATTTCGTAAGCCAGCATGTATAGCGGCACGATGGTGAAGGGATTGGTGTACAAGGTGACGAGCATGGCCAACGGCAGGTTGACGCGAAAGACCAGCGCGCAGATCGCCGCCCCGAGCATCTGCAGCGGCCCCGGGATCAGGCCGCAGAACATGCCCGCCGCCACCGCACCGGCCGCCGAATGGCGGTTGAGGCGCCACAGCCGCGGGTGCAGCAGCGAATTGCGGAACGGCCGCAACCAGCGATTATCGGAAACCGCATCGTGGTTGGGCAGGTATTTTTTCAGGTGCTTGCGCATGATGTGACCACTATTATTGCAGGATGCGCCTCAATGTTCTCGCCTTCGCCGCCGGCATCATCGCCCTGCAGATGCAGCCAGAACTGCCGCCGGTGTGGCTTTGGGCGCTGGGCGGGCTGCTGCTGGCGCTGCCGGCGCTGCGCTGGCGCAACGCGTTGGCAGCTCGCGGGCTGCTGCTGGTGGCCTGTTTCGCCCTCGGTTTTGCGTGGGCCGGGTGGCGTGCCGAGCTGCGGCTGGCTGAGGAACTGCCAGGCGCATGGGAAGGGCGCGATGTCGAGATTATCGGCGTCGTCGCGAGTTTGCCGCAGGATTTCAGTCAGGGCAGCCGCTTCGAATTTGACGTGGAAAGGTGGTTGACCGCGCCCGACAGGATGTACCCTTGGGGTACGGAAGCCGTCGTTCCCCAGCGGATCATGCTGTCGTGGTATCAGGGGCGACGCGACGGCGAAGCCTTCGAACGCCCGCCGCTACGCCCCGGCGAACGCTGGCAACTGACGGTGCGCCTCAAGCGGCCGCACGGCAACGCCAATCCTAACGGCTTCGACTATGAAGCTTGGCTGCTCGAACGCGACATTCGGGCCACCGGCTACGTGCGCCAGAACCCGGCGCAGCGCCTGGACGAGATGGTCTGGCGGCCATCCTATATCGTCGAACGCCTGCGCCATCAGGTGCGCGCCTCGTTTGCGGCGATGCTGCCGGCCGATCGCTACCCGTGGGCCGGTATCCTGGTGGCGCTGGTGGTTGGCGATCAGAAGGCGATCCAGGGCGACCTGTGGACGACCTTCAATCGCACCGGAACGACGCATCTGATGTCGATATCTGGGCTTCATGTGACGATGGTCGCCGCCTTGTTCGGGCTGCTGATTGGCGCGCTGTGGCGGCGCGTGCCGGCGTTCGCCCTGCGTCTGCCGGCGCAGCGGGCAGCGGTGCTGGCCGGTTGTCTGGCGGCTTTCTTCTACGTTCTACTCGCCGGTTTCGCGGTGCCGGCGCAGCGCACGCTATACATGCTGCTGGTTGCCGCGCTGGCGCAGAGTTCGGGGCGCATCGTCGCGCCCAGCCGCACACTCGCCCTGGCGCTGCTGGTGGTCCTGCTGATCGACCCGTGGGCGGTGCTGGCAGCCGGATTCTGGCTGTCGTTCGGCGCGGTCGGCGCACTGCTTTATGTCGGCGCGGCGGTGGTCGGCGAAGCTGGGAGGGGTGGCAATGGCGGCGGCTGGCACGAAAAACTCCGCGCCTGGGGCGTCGTCCAATGGACGGCAACGCTCGCTTCGCTGCCGGTGCTGCTGCTCGTCTTCCAGCAATTTTCGCTGGTTTCGCCGCTGGCCAACGCGCTGGCGATTCCGGTGGTCAGCTTCATCGTCACGCCGCTGGCGCTACTCGCCGCCGTCATTCCGTGGTGGCCGATCGCCGCGCTGGCGCATACGGTGCTCGGCTGGTTGATGGTTTTCCTCGAATGGTGCGCAGCTTGGCCAGTCTGGCTGGCGCCGGCACCGCCGCTGTGGGCGGCAATCATCGCCGGATTGGGTGTGGCGATCTGCCTGCTGCCGCGCGGCATGCCGGGGCGTCTGCTCGGCGTGGCACTGCTGCTGCCGGCCATTTTCTGGCCAGTCGAGCGGCCACCCGAAGGCGAAGCCTGGGTAACGGTGCTCGATGTCGGGCAGGGCCTGGCGGCCGTGGTGCGGACCCGTGATCACACGCTGCTCTATGATCCGGGGCCGCTCTACAGCGCCGAATCGGATGCTGGGCAACGTGTGGTCGTGCCCTACCTGCGGGCGCTCGGCATCAACAAGGTGGACGTCCTGATGGTGACGCATCGCGACAGCGACCATGCCGGTGGCACGGGATCGGTCAAGGCGGCACTGGCGGTCGGCAAGGTGGTTTCGTCGCTCACCGAGATCGATGGCGAATTGTGCAGCAATGGCCAGCACTGGGACTGGAACGGCGTGCAATTGACCGTGCTGCACCCGGAAATGGACGATTATGTTGAGAAGCGCAAGAGCAACAACCTGTCGTGCGTGCTGCGCATCGACGCTGGCGGCAAGCGCATGCTGCTGACTTCCGACATCGAGGCGCGCGACGAGGTTGCCCTGCTGCAGCGCGATCCGGTGGCGCTGAAGGCCGACGTGCTGCTGATGCCGCACCACGGCAGCCGCACCTCGTCGACGCCGGCCTTCATCGCCGCTGTCGGCGCGCCGGAAGTGGTGATTCCGGTAGGCTACCGCAACCGCTTTCGTCACCCCAAGGCTGACGTGGTCGAACGTTACGCAGTAACCGGCGCGAATCTGTGGCGTACAGACCGCGACGGGGCGCTGCGGGTTTCATTGAGCGAAGGCGGCGCCACACTCGGCGCGTGGCGCACCGAACATCGCCGCTACTGGCATGGTCGGTGATACATTTCTGGTACGGGAGGCTATATGCAATTCAGAAAACAATGTGTGCATTGCGTAAGTGATCGCATATGACACTCCGCCATTTTCTGGCAATACTGCTCTGCTGCACGATGGGCTTCTCCAGTCTGGCCGCGCCTGTCGAAAACAGGTTTTTCACCAATCGTGATGGTCTGCGCCTGCATTACCTCGAAGCCGGCCACGGCCAGAACGCCATTGTTCTCATCCCGGGTTGGTTGATGCCGGCAGCGGTGTTCCGTCTTCAGCTCGAAGCGCTGGGCGAGCACTTCCGCGTACTGGCTTTCGATCCGCGCTCGCAGGGGCAATCGGAAATCTCGAGCGAACCCCACGATCCGGCGCGGCGCATGGCCGACATCGAGGATTTCCTGCACGCTGCCGGTGTCGGTGACTACGTTCTCGCCGGCTGGTCGCTCGGCGTGCTGGAATCGCTGGATTTTATCGAACGCAAACCACAACCGGGTCTGCGTGGCCTGATCCTGATCGACAATTCAATCGGTGAGGGCACGGCGCCCAAGCCAGCCACACGCAGATCGAAACGTAGCAGCGCCAACCCCAGGGAACGCGAGCAATACCTGCGCGATTTCTGCCGCGGCATTTTCCAGACACCACCGCCTCACGACATTGGCGAGGCCGTGCTGCAGTCAGCGCTGCGGGTGCCTGCAAGCGCGGCCAATCAGATGATCGCCCAGCCCTATCCGCGCACCTACTGGCGGGAGATTGTGGCAAGGCAGCAAATACCGGTGCTCTATGCCATTCGCCCGCGCTTGCGCGAACAGGGGGATGCGCTGCTCGCGCGCAAGGGCGCGCAACTGGCGCAGGTGGAAGTCTTCGAGGATGCGGGCCACGCGCTCTTCGTTGACGCGGCGCCGCGCTTCAATGCGCTGACCGTCGACTTTGCCCGCCGTGCCTTTATTTTTCCAGCGGACGCCGCACGACCTGCAGCGAACGGGCATCAGCCTTCTTCAGGTAACTGAAGGCGAACGGCAGTTCGCGCGGCGAACTTTCGGCCCGGTAGGCCGCTGCCAGCGCGGGCTGTGAGGTCGTCGTGAAAAGCCGGTGGGCCTGGCTGAACTTGCCATATAGACGCACCGGCCCAATCTTGCTCAGATCCTTGTAATCGAGTCCGGTTTCGTCCTGCACGACGATTGGGGCGCCGGCTACCAGCGCGTCGCGCAGGACGGTAAAATTGGGTTGCTGCAGCAAGTGCGAAGCAGCCTTGAGCAGGGTCGGTTGTGTCGCCATGCCCATGATCCACGCCAATTTCGGTTCCGCTGCTTTCAAGGCGCTATCCGAAAGATCCAGACTCACATAGTCCAGCGTTACCCTGCGCCCCTCCTTGCTCAGGGACAGGCGCACCGAGCCCGACCTGGTCTCGCCACTCGCGGCTTCCCATTCGCCCTTGACGGCATTGAAACTGAGTGGTGTTACGCCGGTGACCTCATAACCCAGCCGTGTGGCAAAAGCCATCAGGATGGTTGTCGTACCGATGCCGTTGGTACCGTCACGCTGATCGTCGTCGAGATCGAGAGTCCGGAAATAGCCGAGCTTGCCAAATTTCTCCCAGGCACTGCCGAGCTTCTTCTCCAAGGTCGCACGCTGCGCGGCGTTCATGTTTTCGAGTTGCGCCGGCTGCCGTGCTCTCTGGATCGCCACCAGCACGTAACGTTCGGCTTTCGGATAGACGCGCTCGAGAGTTACGAAATCCGGGCCGGAAAAAGGGTAAAACACAGTACCGCGGCCCCAATAGGCCACTTCACGCTTACTCCAGGCCGCCAACGGCTGGCCGACCTGTTTGTCGTAGTTCGCCCAGGCCTGGTCGGCCCGTCGCTGGAAAGCCTTGTGTTCGGCATCCGTGGCCGGTGCATCGAGCCCGGTAAAAAAGAGCGCCGCCTGCTGGGGAGTCATTTCCACGGCGGCAGCAGGGACCACAACGGAAGCCAGTGACAGCGCGCAAATCACTACATTGCGAGTCAGGTTGTGCAACACGTTGCGTTTTCCGAAAAAATGAATTCAGGGGAAGCGACGCATGCCGACGCGCGCCACGAAGAACAGTCCGACCAGCGCCAGCGCGATGCCGACCTCCTGCGGACTCTGCACCGCGCCCAGGACCAGGACCACTGTCGACACCCCGACGAACAGCGGGGCAAAGACATAGCGCACCAGCATCAGCGGCCGGCCCTCGAGATCGCAGCTACGACGGTACAAACCCAGAACGCAGAGGATCGGGAAAAGGCCCAGCAGGAAACCCATGACGGTAAGTATCTGCACGAACGAGCCAGTCAGCACCATGGCGATGGACAGTCCCGCCTGCAGCCAGACCAGACGCGGCGTCACTACCGCCGCCGTCCCCTCTTCGTCGCCGGCCTTGCCGAACCAGCCGAGCATGGTAGCGAGCACGCGCGGCCCGAGAAAAGCCGATACTCCGAGGGACGACAGCAGGGCAAAGGCCACCAGCCCGGAGAACACCGCCGAAGCCTGGGCGCCAAAGAGATGCTTGACCAGCACCGCGATGACCGGGCCGACGCCATCGAGTTCCCGGGCCGACAGGTGTGTCAGCAGCACCGCATTGATCGCCACGTACAGCAGCATGATGATGGTCGTACCCACCATCATGGCGCGGCGCACGTTGCGCGCCGGGTCGTGGATCTCGCCGGCGACATAGATCGCCGCGTTCCAGCCGCTGTACGCAAACATGACCAGCATCATGGCGAGACCCCAGGGGGCGCCAAACTCTGTCGCCTGACTAACCTGCACGGATTCGGCGGGCTGGTTCGCGACGGTCGGCGCCACAAGGAAGATGCCGTAAAGGGTCAACCCCGCCAGCAGGGAAAACTTGACGGCGGCCAGGAGGGTCTGGACGCGCAAGGCCGTCGGCCCGAGCAGGCCATGCAGCCCGGTCACCAGCAGCAAGGCCATGCATGCCACAAGGTCCGGACGCAGGCTCACGCCCGGCAAGGCCTCGCCAAGATAGGCCGCCAAGGCCAGCGAAGAAGCCGCATTCCCCGCCGCAAAGGCAACCACGAAAGAGGTCCAGCCAGCGACCTCGCCCAGGGTCGGTGAGAAAAGTTCGCGCAGGATTGTGGCTTCGCCGCCATTGCGTGGCATGCTGCGCGCCAGTTCGCCATAGCACCAGGCGCCGATCCAGGCGAGGATGCCGCCGGCCACCCAGACCCCGAGCACCGCCCACGGCGCCTTGAGCAGCGACAACATGATCCCGGTGGTGGTCAGAATACCCGTGCCAAGCATGCTGGCGACGATCAGGAAGGTAGCGGAAAAGGTATTCAGTTGTTTGCGCATCAACGGTGACCCTTGCCTGACACGTCGCACATTCCCATGCCAGCCCCAAAGCAAAAAATCGGTGCGCAACATTAGCATGTGGAAACACCGGGATCGCCGGGCCAGCGGCGATTCAGGCGGTTTTTCTCCGCCTGTTGTGGTGTTTTGACACATACATGCCCGGCCGGGCGAAAAACTGCTGTTTCCGCGCGGCAAAATGACATGGGAAAGCGGCATCCGCACACTGCCACTAGCGGCACAACCGGTGATACATTCGGGGTTCAGGAGGGAAGACATGCAATTCAGACAACACAGCGTTCAATGCGTCAGCCCATCGGGGCTGCACCAAATGGCCTATGTCGAATGGGGTGCCCGCGACAATCCGCGGGTTCTTGTCTGCGTCCATGGACTGACGCGCAACGGGCGGGATTTCGACGCGCTGGCACAGGCGTTGGCGGCGGATTACCGGGTGATCTGTCCCGATGTGGTGGGGCGCGGCCGGAGCAGCAGGCTGCGCGACCCTTCCGGGTACGGCATTGCGCAGTACGTCGGCGACATGGTGACGCTGATCGCCCGACTCGACGTCGACAGCGTGCATTGGGTCGGCACCTCGATGGGCGGGATGATCGGCATGGCGCTGGCCAGCCTGGACGACACGCCGGTCCGTGGGCTGCTGCTCAACGATGTTGGCCCGGTCATCACCAGCGAATCGCTGCAGCGCATCGCCACCTATGTCGGCACCGATCCGACCTGGGAGAACCGGGACGAGGCGATGGCCTACATCAAGATCATCAGCGCGCCGTTCGGCCAGCTCGACGAGGCGCAGTGGCGGCATCTGACCGAATACAGCGTCGGGCAGCGTCCCGACGGGCGCTGGGGATTCGTTTACGATCCGCTGATCGCCGCGCCGTTCAAGGCCGCCTTTTCCGGTGAGCCGATCGACCTCTGGCCAATCTACGATCGGATTCGTTGTCCGACGCTTGTCGTGCGCGGCGCCGAATCCGACCTGCTGACGGGTGAGATCTGGCAACAGATGGGCGAGCGCGGTCCACGGGCAAAACTGGCCGAAATACCCGGCGTCGGCCACGCGCCGATGTTCCTGAGCGATGACCAGATCGCGATTGCGCGGGACTTCCTGGCACCGTGAAGCATCTCGTCATTACCGGCATGCGCCTTGAATACGTCGATCATCCGGCGCGTACGGTGGGCTTGCCGACCATCCTGATGCTGCATGAGGGGCTTGGCTGCGTCGCCATGTGGCGGCACTTTCCGCAGCAGGTCGCGATGATCACCGGCTGTCGCGTGATTGCCTGGTCGCGTGCCGGCTACGGCCACTCGCAGCCTTACGCGGAAGCACGCACGGCGCGCTACATGCACCGCGAGGCGCTGGAGCAACTGCCGGCGTTGCTCGCCGAACTGCAGGTCACACGCCCGCTGCTGTTCGGCCACAGCGATGGTGCCAGCATCGCGCTGATCTTCGCCGGCGCCTTCCCGGACGTGCCGCTGGGTGTGATCGCCATGGCCCCGCACGAATTCGTCGAGGACAAGACACTGACCGGCATTACAGCCGCCAAAGCGGCGTGGACCACAACGGATCTGCCACACAAGCTGGCCCGCCATCACGCCGACGCGCCGCGCGTCTTCGCCAAGTGGAACGATTGCTGGCTGGCGCCGGATTTCGCCGCATGGAACATCGAGGAATACCTGCCGGTGATCCGCTGCCCGGTGCTGGCGATCCAGGGCGAGGATGACGAGTACGCGACAATGCGCCAGATCGACGTCATCGCCGAACAGGTGCCCGATACCATGCTGCTGAAGCTCTCCGAGTGCGGCCATTCGCCACATCGCGATCAGCCGGAGGTGGTGCTGTGGGCGGTTGATACCTTTGTCAAACGGATGACGGGCCGAACAGCAGGCCAGCCGGAGGGCTGAGGGAATTCCTGAACGCTGCTTGGCGAAGGGAATGGCGGGCGACTGCCGATAGTTCAATTTTGGTCGGTACTGGATATGGACACCGTAAAGAGGGAAGAATAACCGCGCCACGCAAATCGATCCGGTGCGTGCTGCCGGATCGTATGGACCAGACCTGTTCCGCCCATTCGAGTAGTCGGTGAAATTTTGATTGCATTGCAATCATAATTTCGATAAGCTGCTATCAATGATTACGACCAAGGAGATTAAAGTGGCTACCAATCTTGTAGTTCGCAATGTCGACGAAGATGTTGCCCTGGCTCTGAAGCAAATGGCAGCAGCTCACGGAAGAAGCGCAGAGGCGGAACACCGTGAGATTCTGAGAACCGTTCTCCAGCGACCAAAACGGCGTTCTGTAGCCGAGGTTCTGGCGAGCATGCCGAACGTCGGTGAAGACGCAGACTTCAATTTCCGCAATGGCTAGGAGTCCGTATGTACTTGGTCGACACCAATGTCATCAGCGAGGCGCGAAAGGGAAAGAAGGCAAATCCTGGTGTCCAGAAATTCTTTCAAACAACCGACGCCAATAGTCTTTATCTCTCAGCACAAACAATCGGGGAAATTCGGCGCGGACTAGAGAATATCCAGCGTCGCGGCGATCTGCCTCAAGCCAAAAAACTCGAGAAATGGCTCGTACTGGTCGTGGCTGACTACGCCGACAGGATATTGAGTTTCGATGAGGCATGTGCCCAAGTGTGGGGACGATTGATGTCGCCACACCATGAACATCTGATTGACAAGCAGATTGCCGCGATTGCATTGATTAACAATGTAATTGTGGCAACCCGCAACGTTGATGATTTTCGAGGCATAGGGGTGGAGATTATGAATCCCTTTGTCTAATTCTAAGTAGCGTTCAAGTTGAGACTAACAATCCATGGCCATGCGGTCAGGCTGCGCAGCCCTGAGGTATTTGCTGCCAGACGGGGAAGGCCTGCTTCCAACTGGCGGATGACACTACCGAGGTCGGCAAACACACGATTGGGAAACTCCTTCTCCCGCACCTCATCCCAGACGTGCTCCTGCGGGTTGAGTTCGGGCGCGTAAGGTGGCAGGCGCAGCAGACGAATGTTCTCTGGCACTTGCAGATCCTTCGATACGTGTGAGCTGGCGCCGTCGACGACCATCAGCATGAACTCCTTTTCATGCGCGGTACTGACTCGGGCCAGGAACGCCGTCATCTGTTCGGTGTTCATCTGCCGACAGGTCATCCAATCCAACTCGCCTTCGATGGGGCTGACGGCGCCATAAACGTAGATGAACTCCCGCTCGTAGCCGTTGCAGACCATTGGCCGTGCTGGGTTGGGTGCCCAGCAGCGACGAATTCGCACCATGCGCCCAAAGCGCGCTTCGTCCTGAAACATCAGGCGCACCCGGCGACCCCAAACCTCTTCCTGTTTCAAGAGGGCTGCCAGTGTTTCAGGAAGTTTTTTTCCACGCTTCCTGGATCGGCGGATCACTCTTCGGATGCCGGATGCCGGATGCCGGATGCCGGGTGTCGGGTGCGACCTTGCGCCAGCCGTGCCGCGCCAACAGGCGATACACGACAGAGGCGGCCACAGGACGTCCCAGCTTTTGCGCTAACGCGGCACGCAGTGGCGAAACGACCAGGATTCCCCCTTCATTGGAGGCCTGCACCCAAGGGGCCAGGAAACGATCGGCAGCGCAACTTTTTTTCTGTAAAAGTTCTCAGGCGATTCCATCGGGATGGGCTCAGTCTTTGAGGTTGAGATAGATTTTCCCGGTCATCCACTCCTCATCGCATTCGGCGAGCAGTGCAGAGACGAGGTGTAGGCAGGATGCAGTGTTGGGGAAGATGGAAGCCACCCGGGTACGGCGTTTGATCTCGCGGTTAATGCGTTCGAGGCCGTTGGTCGTGCGCAACCGGACGCGTTGGGCCACTGGCCAATTAAAGACAGCGAAGCCCTCTGGCAGATTTTCCTCGCCCCACTGGGCAAGTTTGGACGCCTCGGTCCGCCAGCCCTCGATCGCCTGACGCAAGAGGCGCTCCGCTTCGCTTTTATCCGGCGCATTGAAGATCGCCCGAATCCGCTGCGCCACCGGTTTGCGCTGATCGAGACGCGTGACATACGACTGTGCGTTCTGTTGCAGGTGGAACTGACAGCGTTGCCAAGGCACGCTGGGCAAGGTCGCGCGGCGAGCCGCATTGAGTTCGGCATGTGCATCGGCGACGATCATCTTGACGCCCTTGAGTCCCCGCCGCACCAGGCTGTCGAGGAAGGCCCGCCAATGCACCTCCGCCTCGGACAAGGCGACCGAGACGCCCAGCACCCGGCGATGACCGCTGTGCGTGATGCCCACCGCCACCAGCACGGCACAATCGACTAGTTGGCCACCCTCGCGCACCCGCTCATCCCCCAAGAGGACTTCCTTCGGGGCGTACCGCGCATCGAGAAAGACATAAGGCGTTTCATCGAGCGGTCGCTCACGCCAGACGGCCAAACCCGCATCCAGTTGTTCGGCAGCGCGACTCACCTGCGTCGACGAAATCGACACCGCTGGCCCAAGCAAGGCTTGCAGGACGGTGATCACCTTGCGTGTGGAAACCCCCTGTACATACATTTCGGCCAAGGCGATATTGAGCGCCTGCTCGGTACGCGACCCTTTCTCCAAGGCGCTGGGATAGAAGCCACCGCCGCGCACCTGAGGGACGTCAAAGGTCAGTTCGCCGACGCGGGTCATCATCGTTTTGGGCTTGAAGCCGTTGGCGTAATCAGTGCGCTCGACGGTACGTTCATGGGGTTGGGCATTGAGAAAAAGGTTGCGCTCGATCCGGCTGGCCTCGTTGACTAGGATACGCAGGGCTTCGCCGGCGCCATCCAGACCGTTGTTTAGCAGCGCCGCAAAAGCGGCATCCAGAGGGTGATGTTCTACGCGTTGTGCCATGCTGTCGATTCTTTCGTGGGAATGGGTAAGAATGCCCCGAAGAAATCGCCTGCGGGAGTAGCCTGTCAATGTTTCGCCGCGCGGCTGTGCCGTCCTCCGCGCTTCGGGCGCTACGCGCCCTCATCGCTCCGGCCAGCACAGCCACGCAAAACCAACAGGCAAAGAATTTACAGAACGGATGTTGCACTAACAAACGATCCTCCTCTTCCAGTGGCAGCGAAGCTCGCCGGCGACCACCCCAATTCGGTCGGATTGCGTCCGGTTTGGCCAACAGCCGGCGCAGGCGCGCTTGTAGCCTGGGCACGGTGGCTCGGCCTATGCCCAGTACCGCTGCGCTCTGCTCCAGCGTCGCTCCCAATAGCGCCGGTAGCAGCACCGCCTGCGCACTAAAGTGGATCCCTGAGTCAAGACAATAATGGCCTTGGTTTAATTCTATTTCCACACCAATTAAGCAATAATAAGTGCATCTCAATGAGATCTGAGGTGTGGCATGGGAAGGCCGTTCAAGGGAGAGGGGTCGGTAGCGGAGGCGCTGAAGATTGTCAAAGAAGCCAAGAGTGTGGAACAACTGCGCCAGGCCCAAGCGGTTGTTCTGCCGTTGTGCTACGGGTTGAATCTTGAGCAGACCGCCGCGGTGATCGGCGTTTCGCTCAGTTGGGCCTCACGATTACGCAACGCGTTTCTGGCTGGACATCGGGTAGGCGGTGAATCGGAACCTGCACGAGGCGGACGCCACCGGGAGAATTTCACCCGAGCGCAAGAAGCCGAACTGTTGAAACCCTTTTTCGACCAAGCGGCCAAGGGCGGTATATTGGTCGTCAGTCAGATCAAGCCGGCCCTGGAGAAAGCGCTGGGACGCCCGATGGCGCTGTCCTCCGCCTACAACGTGCTGCATCGCAACGGTTGGCGCAAGCTGGCGCCAGACAAGCGACATCCGCAAAGTGATCCGACCGCGCAGGAGGCGTGGAAAAAAAACTCCCCGACACCCTTGCCGAACTCCGGAGAGATTTCGCTCAAGGAACCCCGATCCATCTGATGTTTCAGGACGAAGCGCGCTTCGGGCGCATCAACGATGTGCGTCGTGCCTGGGCGCCCCAACCCATTCGACCGTTGTGCCGGGCCATGCTCACCCACCAATACACCTACGCCTACGCGGCCGTCGATGTGGATACGGGCGAGCTTGACTCGCTGATCTTGCCGCACGTCAATACGCCATGCATGCAGCTATTCCTCGACGAAGTGGCGGCACGCCATCCGATGGATCGGATCGTCATGGTCCTTGACGGTGCGGGCTGGCATGCCAGCCAAGCACTCAGAACACCCGAAAACATACACCTGCTACCGTTGCCTCCCTATGCCCCTGAACTCAACCCGGTCGAGCATCTCTGGGATGAACTGCGCGAGAAGTTCTTCCACAACCTGGCCTTCGATAGCATCGATGCACTTGAAGATCAACTCGAATCGAGCCTCAAAACCCTTGAATCAGAGCACCAGCGTGTCCGCTCAATCGTACACTGGCCGTGGATAGTTAATGCATTAACGAATTAGAAACGGAATTAGCTGTACATTCGACTTCGCATGAAGCTGGACGGCGCTGCCCCGTTTTTGACTTTGGTGTTGCTTCTGATCTTGTTTCTGCGATGGAGGAATCCCCTGTGGAGCGTAGCGGAACAGGGGTGCCCTCCACCGCGCGCGGAAACTTATCGACGATCATGGCACCACCACCGATCGCGGTTTGATACACGACGTCGGGCGTTTTGTTACCCAGAGACTGGTGCGGACGCTCGCCGTTGTCCCCCAAGGGGACTTCCTTCGGGGCGTAGAAGGCAAAGTATTCGGTCAGGCCGACCAGCAACTCGCCCGTCGAGGCATAGCCCTTCAGGTACCCCCTACGTCAGAATAGTTGTCGCCTCGATAGAATCTCCCCCTGGGGCGGCGACAAAGGATGGAAATGGCAAGGTATTCAGAGAAGTTCAAAGGTAGAGCGGTAGCACGATTGTTGGCGCCGGAAAATGCAGCAATAGATGTGGTGGCCCGTGAAGTAGGCATTGGTTCGGGAACCCTTGAGCGTTGGCGAGATGACGCGCAGTCCATGCCCGCCCGAGGGCGGGCATGGACTGTGGCGGCGCGCCTGGAGGCGGTGATCGTCACTGCGGCGCTGGACGAAACCAGCAAAAGCGCGTGGTGTCGAGAGCACGGCGTTTATCCGGACGAGCTGATCAAATGGTGGGCCAGCGCCACGACAGCGTTGGCCGAACCGGAAGAAGTCAGAGCCAGCCCGCAAGCAACCCGACAAGACCGCAAACGCATCAAGGAACTCGAACGCGAATTGCTACGCAAGGACCGGGCACTCGCTGAAACCGCTGCCCTGCTGGTTCTCTCAAAAAAGTCGCGGCGATCTTCAACAAAGGCGATGCCGAATGATCGGCCTTGAAGATCGCCAAGCCTTGGCCCAAGACATCCATACCGCCCATGTCGCCGGTGCTCGGCTCAGGCTTGCCTGCGAGGTAGCCGGCATCGAGTTGCGCACCTTGCAACGCTGGAAAGCCATTGAGGGCGGCATCTGCGCAGATCGCCGGCCCTTGTCCATGCGCCCGACGCCCAGGCACGCGCTCAGTGAGGCCGAACGCACGCAGGTGCTTGCCGTGGCCAACGAGCCACGCTTTGCGGCCGTGCCGCCAGCGCGCATGGTGCCGATGCTGGCTGATGAAGGGATTTACCTGGCCAGCGAATCCACCTTCAGCCGAGTGCTGCGTGAGCACGGTCAAACCACCCTCCGAGGACGGGCCAAGGCGCCCAGGCAACAGCGAGTGCCGACCGCGCACATTGCCACCACGCCGCGCCAGGTGTGGTGCTGGGACATGACTTATCTGCCAGGCAAGGTTAAGGGGCACTGGTTTCACCTTTATCTCATCCTCGACCTGTATAGCCGCAAGATTGTCGGCTGGGAGGTGCACGGCAGCGATCACGCCGACCATGCCGCGCATCTGGTGCGCCGTACGGCGCTCGCCGAGGGGATTGCCGCACTCGCGACCAAGCCTGTTCTGCACGGCGACAACGGCTCGACGCTCAAGGCCACGACGGTGCTGGCGATGCTCAACTGGCTGGGAGTCAGGCCCTCGTATTCTCGACCCCGAGTCAGTGATGACAATGCTTACGCGGAATCGTTGTTTCGGACGGCCAAATACCGCCCTGAGTTTCCTGCTAACGGCTTTGCCGAGCTCAACGACGCCAGGACCTGGGCAGTCAGCTTCGTGCACTGGTACAACGTCGAGCATCGGCACAGTGGCATTCGTTATGTCAGCCCAGCCCAGCGCCATGCCGGCGAGGATCTCGCCATTCTCGCGGCCCGACATGCCGTCTATACCTCAGCGCGTGATCTCAACCCGGCGCGCTGGACTGGTCAGACACGAAATTGGACGCCGGTCGGTGTAGTGACCCTCAATCCAGATCGCGATTGCATCGCCAACGCGCATCTGGAAGACAAGCTTATTCCGCCATTGGCTGCATGACCGAGGCGACAACTATCTTGACGCGCGCCGGTACACATCCTCGTGCTTTACGCTTCGCCAGAGCCGCTCGACGAAGATGTTGTCGAATGCTCGCCCCCGGCCATCCATGCTGATGACCATACCTTCACGTTTCAGCACATCGGTGAAAGTCGTGCTGGTGAACTGCGAGCCCTGGTCACTGTTGAATATTTCCGGCGTGCCGTGATGGCGTAAGGCATCCTCCAGACAATCGACACAGAACACCGCTTCCATGCTGTTGCTGATCCGCCAACTGAGCACGCGCCGCGAGTACCAGTCAATGATCGCCACCAGGTAGGCAAAGCCACGCGGAAGCTGGATATACGTTATGTCGGTACTCCAGACCTGATTCGGCCGAATCACCGGTACGCTTAGAACTTATCCGTAAACAATATTCACTTTCAGTTTAATTTTTCTGAACGCCATGATTGATGCGGCCAGGTGGTTGAGCGCCAAGAAACTGCGCTCAAGCTTCTCGTATCGCACCAACAACTTTCGGAAGCGGTTGAACCAGCTGTGGGCCACTTCGACGATCCAGCGCCGGGCTTTCTTCCTGGGGTCACGTTTGAGTTCGCCGGCCTCTTGCCCACGCCCTTTGACATGGGGGATGTAGCCGTGCTTCGTGATGATCGCCAATGCGGGCGCGCCGGTGTAGCCGGCGTCAGCGCAAAGGTGTTTGCTTCGCCGCTTGGGTGGCGACGCTCGCTTGACGACAATGGCCTCAAGCACAGCCGCCACCTGAGAGACGTCGTGCCGATGGGCGCCGGTCACGACGAGCGACAACGGGACGCCACGACCGTCCACCAGCAAATGACGCTTGCTCCCATTTTTTTCCCCGGTCCGTTGGATTGGGTCCAACGCTTGATTGCGCCATGGGAGCCTTCATCATCGCGCCGTCAAGGCTTTGCCAGCGCCAGGCGATACCTTCAAGGTCGTCGTATTCGGCAAGCCCGCGCTTCCATAGGGCTTCAAACACCCCGGCCTTCTCCCACGCCAGAAATCGCGCATGGATCGCACTGGAGCTGCCAAAGCGCTCCGCCGGGAGTGCCTTCCACTGGCAACCTGTGCGTAGCACATAAATAATCGCCTCGAAGACCAGCCTCGGTTCTTTGGGCTTGCGCCCCCCGCCAGCCTTGCGGACGTAACTCCGATCCGCCAGTCGCTGGCGTATCGGAATCAGTGGCTCAACGCGCTTCCAGAATTCCTCGGTCACTTCCCATGACTTCACTTTTGCCATCATCTCCCCCAAC
This sequence comes from Candidatus Dechloromonas phosphoritropha, assembly GCA_016722705.1. Classification (NCBI taxonomy): domain Bacteria; kingdom Pseudomonadati; phylum Pseudomonadota; class Betaproteobacteria; order Rhodocyclales; family Azonexaceae; genus Dechloromonas; species Candidatus Dechloromonas phosphoritropha. Next base: position 558,785 of record JADKGN010000001.1, read on the forward strand.
GCAATTCTCGCGCATGGGCAGTGATTATCCACTATTTACGGACAAGTTCTAAGGCGGTAGGGATAGATCGTCTGCTCAGGGTGTGGGCGGCTGGTGTTCGGGCCCGGCGCCATACCAGCCAAACCCATCTGCCGCATCAGGCGTTAAACCCGCTTGCGATTAACGAGGTGCCCGACATCATCAAGAAAAAGCTGAAACTGGACGCCTCGCTCTACACTTTGCTACAGATTCTGTCGGTCACCCTGTTCGAGAAGGTGCCCTTGCAGCAACCCTTTCCGTCCAGCGAGTACATTCTTCCACAGGGGGTTCCGTACAACCAATTGAATATATTCACTATTTGGCCGGACAGTAGTGTTTCCAGACATTTTCCCCGTCGGCCGCAGCAATCCGCTTTCGGCATTCAAGGTGCATAAGTATGGATGCCACAATTCGCATCCTCGCAGTTTTCCACAATTCAATGCCAAGCGATTACACGGCTACCGCCGAAAAATCGCTCCGCCCAAAGCGGCTATAATTCAGTACCTCCCAGCCGTACCCGCGTCATCGTGTCCGCCACCCGCCCGCTGCTTTCCCTCCCCGCCCTGCCCAAGCCCGGCGCCCGCGTCGATCTGCCACCGTTGGCCGGTTGCGCCGATACCCTGGCATTGGCCGAACTGGCCAGTCAAAGCAAGGGCCGCCTGCTCGCCGTGGTCACTGCCAGCGCTGCCGACGCCCAGCGCCTGCTGGAGGAAATCCCGTGGTTTGCGCCCGGCCTCAAGGTGCGCCTGCTGCCGGACTGGGAAACCCTGCCCTACGATCATTTCTCGCCGCATCAGGATCTCGTTTCCGAGCGCCTGGCCACGCTGTGGGCTGCCTTGCAGGGCGATCTGGAAATCCTGCTCGTTCCGGCGTCGACCGCAGTCAATCGGCTGGCGCCGCCGGAATTCATGGCGGCCTATACCTTCGAGTTCAGGAAGGGCCAGAAACTCGATGCCGACAAGTTTCGCACTCAGGTCACGCTGGCCGGCTACGCGCATGTGACGCAGGTCGTGTCGCCCGGCGAATACTCGATTCGCGGCGGCCTGATCGACCTCTTTCCGATGGGCTCGCAACTGCCCTACCGGCTCGATCTGTTCGACGACGAGATCGAAAGCATCAAGACTTTCGACGTCGATACCCAGCGTACCGTCTATCCGGTGTCTGAAGTGCGCCTGCTGCCGGACGCCATGTTCGTCACGCATGGCGACGCGCCGGCCGCGATTGCCGCCTTCTGGAGCGACACCCGCTCGCGCTACAACCTGCTGCAAGGCGATAAGGCACGGCCACTGCTGGCGCCGGAAGAATTGTTCCTGACCGACGAAGCCTTCTTCAGTGCCGCAAAATCCTACGGTCGACTGGCAATTCCGGCCAAAAATGAAAGCTCCGCCGGAAAACTGCCCAATCTTGCGGTCGACCGCCGCAGCGACAACCCGCTCGGCGCGCTGAAAAGCCATCTCGCCAGTTTTGGCGGTCGCATACTGCTGCTCGCCGAAACCGCCGGCCGGCGCGAAACGCTGGCCGCAATGTTTGCCGAGCACGGCATCAAGCCCGAAGCCAGCGCCGATTTTGCCGGATTTGTCGGCAGCGATGCCAAACTGGCGCTGGACACCGCACTCGCCTGCCGCGAGCAGGGCATCCGCAACGTCGCCGTCACCGCCGGCTACATCCACCCTGAACCGGCCAAGGAATTCTTCGCCGTCATGGATGCCGCCAACGTCGACCTCAAGGCCTTCACTGACAGCTTCTATCACAAGCTGTGCGTCGGCCACCTGCAGCCGGTGCTTGACATCATGACCTACATCCACCACGAAACCGACTGCTGGCTGGAAATCACTACGCTGCTGATTCCCGGCAGCAACGACAGCCCGCGAGAAATCAACGAACTCACCACCTGGGTCGCACGCGAACTCGGCCCCGACGTGCCCCTGCACTTCTCCGCCTTCCACCCGGACTGGAAGATGGGAGACATCCCGCCGACCCCGCCGGCGACGCTGACCCAGGCCCGGCGCATCGCGCTCGACGCCGGCCTGCACTACGTCTTCACCGGCAACGTCCATGACAGCGAGGGCGGCACCACTTTCTGCCCGAGTTGCCACGCCGCGCTGATCGTCCGCGACTGGTACGACATCCGCCGCTACGACCTGACCCCGGATGGCCACCGCCCACACTGCGCGACCGCCATCGCCGGTCACTTCGGCCCGATGCTTGGGCGCAACGGCCAGGCCTTCGGGCCGCAACGGATTCCGGTTCGCCTTGCCATCTGATCATTTGCCCCGGCGTCCATCGCAGGCCTCCATCAGCGCAGACAGTCGCGGACAGGCGAAACTCATAGCCGCGCTACGCAACCCCGTCTGTTATCCGCATCCGGCCGAGAAGGTCGAGGTGATCGAGACGCACATTTCTTACGTGCTGTTGAGCGGCGCCTACGCCTACAAGATCAAGAAGGCGGTCGCGCTGGGATTTCTCGATTTCAGCACCCTCGCCAGACGCCGCAGTTATTGCGAGGAGGAACTGCGTCTCAACCGTCGTCTGGCCCCTGAACTTTATCTGGCGGTAGTCGCGATCACCGGCTCCCCCGATGCACCGCGCTTGGCCGGGAATGGCGAGGCAATCGAGTATGCGGTGCAGATGACCCGCTTCCCGCAGGAGGCGCTGCTCAACCGGCAATTGGCGGCAGGACGTCTTTCCCTGGATCTGATCGACCAACTCGCCGATGATCTGGCCGATTTTCATGGCCGTGCGGAACGAACTCCGCCTGACCGGCACTTCGGCTCGCCGGAAGCCGTCTGGGAACCGATGGCGCAGAACTTTGCTCAGCTTGGTGAACAGCTATCCGGCGCGGTCCACCACGCCCAGCTCGCCGACCTGGAAGCATGGAGTCGTCAGCGCTTCAACCAGTTGGCCGACCTGCTCGCAACCCGCCTGCGTGACGGCTGGGTCCGGGAGTGCCATGGCGACCTCCATCTCGGAAACATTGCGAGGACAGCTACCGGGTTGCGGATTTTCGACTGCATCGAATTTGACCCTGGACTGCGATGGATCGACGTGCTCAACGAAATTGCCTTTCTGACCATGGACCTGGCGGAACGTGGCCGCGCCGACTACGGACATCGCCTGCTCAACCGCTATCTGGAAGCGACTGGCGACTATCGCGGCCTGCCTCTGCTCGCCTTTTACGCCGTCTACCGTGCACTGGTGCGGGCCAAGGTCGCCGCGATACGTGCCAGTCAGGAGGAGCCTGCAAGCAGGCTGGCGGAACTCGCCAGCTGCGATCGGTATCTGGCCTTTGCGGCGAACGCCACCTTGCCGGGTAAGCCCAGGCTGCTGCTCATGCATGGGCTTTCCGGTTCGGGGAAAAGCTGGCTCGCGCAGCAACTGCTGGAGAGACTGGGTGCTTTGCGCATCCGTTCGGATATCGAGCGCAAGCGCCTTTTCGGCCTGCCCGCCCTCGCCCGCAGTGACAGCGCTGTTGGCGACGGCATCTACGATGCAGCCGCAACTGCTGCAACCTACGACCGTCTCGTCGAACTGGCTGACGATATCCTTGCGGCTGGCTATACGGTGCTGGTGGACGCAGCCACCCTCAAGACCTGGCAGCGCAAGGTGTTCCGGGACGTCGCGGCAGCGCGAGGGGTTCCCTTCGCCATCCTCGCCTGCGCTGCCCCGGAAACAGTCCTGCAGTGCCGCCTCGTAACTCGCCGGGCGGGTGGCCGCGACGCCTCGGAGGCAGACCGGGCAGTGCTGGCACAACAGATACGCGACCGCGAGACCTTTACGTCTGACGAAGAGGCCTGCTGCCTCAACATTGACACCAGCGGTCCTTTCCCGGAATACCTACCGGCGGCCTTGCAGGATATTCCGATCCTATCGCTCGCCGCCGGCACCTGACGACATGCCGCTGACCGCCCGAGACGGACGTGTCGCGCGCGCTGATGGAATAGCAGACCTTTACCCCCGAGGCCGATGTCGGCATCCGTGGCAGCGGCGCTACCCTGGCGGAGGCCTTTGCCGGCGCCACCACCGCGATGACGTCGGTAATCGGCAATCTGCGATCTGGATGCGATCTGGAACGAATCGTGGATCGCCACGCCGTGACCGTGGAATGCGCGGCGCCGGACGACGGACTGCTGCTCGTCGATTGGCTTGACGCCCTGATCCGCAATATGGCGACGCGGCACATGCTGTTTTCGCGATTCGATGCCAGCATCGAGTCTCACCATCCGACGGCCACCGCCTAGGGCGAGCCGATCGACATTTCGCGTCATCAGCCGGCTGCGGAGATGAAGGGTCCCTCCTATTGCGAACTGGCGGTCGGGCGACAAAGTGACGCCCGCTACCCAGCGCAGTGCGTCGTCGATGTTGGAGTCAAATTAGTACCCGAACCAATCAAGCGAAAGCCGGCAATGAACATTTTACGGCTGAAACGACGCGATGACTTCGAATGGGGGGTTCTGGCGGTGGACCGAATGCGGGTGCCAGGGTTGTTTTTGCGTCGCGCGAACTGCTTGAAGCAATGGACGAATAGGTGACCGGGCAGGTGGCCAACGTCGCCAGCCTGCCCGGAATCGTCACGGCGTCGTACGCGATGCCCGACGCTCACTAGGACTATGGCTTTCCCATTGACAGTGTTGTCGCCTTCGATGCCGAGGATGGCGCCGTCGTAGGCTTGAGCACAACCTGGCGTGTCAGCCAACGCGGCGTCCGGCGGCGTACTTCATCGGTCGTCAAGAGAAGCGCCGTATTGCGCGATCGTCACGTCCAGCAACTGCCGCATCCGCTGCCAGTGCGCTCCTTACCAGGAGACGCGACCACAAAGATTGCAGACCGTAAAATAATCCGGTTTTACTTTAATAAATCACTACTGTCCGGTCAAATGAGCACTCGAACTGCCGAGCGCCGTGACTGACGGGGCTTTCCGAGCGAAAAGGTGTGGTGTCGATTTGAAATCGGCGAAAAATGGCCCTTCGAAATTTTCTGAAGGGTGTTGCCATGAACGCCGGCAAGACACTGTTTTCCCAGTTGATGGATTTCCTGCCGTGGTCGACATTCAATCGCTATGTCACACGCTACAGCGGCGACAAAGGCGTTCGCACACTGAGTTGCGCCGAACAATTTCGGGTGATGGCCTTTGCACAACTGACATATCGGGAGAGCTTGCGGGACATCGAGACCTGTCTGTCGGCGCAATCCGCCAAGCTGTACCACATGGGATTTCGCGAGCCGGTACGGCGTGCGACATTGGCCGACGCAAACGAATCGCGGGATTGGCGCATCTACGCCGACTTTGCCGCGTGGCTGATTGTCCAGGCAAGAAAGCTCTATGCCAGCGAAGACTTGGGCCTGGAATTGTCGAACACCGTGTATGCGCTCGATTCGACCCCCATCGACCTGTGCCTGTCGGTATTTCCCTGGGCGCATTTCCGTACCACCAAGGCGGCGGTGAAGATGCATACGCTGCTCGACTTGTGACCAGAGGAAATCCCTGTGGGACGCGGCAGTATTCCCAGTTTTATCCACGTCTCCGACGGGAAACTGCACGATGTCCATGCGCCGGACTTGCTGACCCCGGAAGCCGGTGCGATTTACGTCATGGATCGCGGTTATGTTGATTTCGCCCGCTTGCACAGGTTGCATCAGGCGGGGGCTTTCTTCGTGACCCGTGCCAAATCGAACCTGAATTCCCATCGCGTCTATTCGGCGCCAACCGACCGCAGTACCGGTATTCTCTGCGACCAGACGATTGCCCTGGATGGCTATTAGGGGTCGTCTCAGAAAACGGAAAAATCGTACGCTAAGCCAATCGCAGCGGTCGTAGTGGCCTGAATTATCCCGCGCCGACCTTGGCGCTGTTGCGCCACAGGTAATCACCAGTCAGGTTGATGTGCTCCCAGCCCAATGGTGACAAGTATTGCAACAACGCGTTATCGACAGCATGGCCGCTCCCACGCAGTGCGTTTGCCGCCCGCTCAAGATAGACCGTGTTCCACAGCACGATAGCAGCCGTCACCAGATTGAGGCCACTGGCCCGGTAGCGTTGCTGCTCGAAACTACGGTCGCGGATTTCGCCGAGGCGATTGAAGAACACGGCGCGGGCCAAGGCGTTACGTGCTTCACCCTTGTTCAGCCCAGCATTCACGCGGCGGCGCAACTCAACGCTTTGCAACCAGTCCAGAATAAACAGCGTGCGCTCGATGCGCCCCAACTCGCGCAGGGCGACGGCCAAGCCGTTCTGGCGCGGATAGCTGCCGAGCTTTCTCAGCATCAGCGAGGCAGTCACCGTGCCCTGCTTGATCGAGGTGGCCAACCGCAGGATTTCATCCCAATGTGCGCGAATGGCCTTGATGTTCAGTCGGTCGCTGCTGATCATCGGCTTGAGCGCGTCGTAACTGGCTTCGCCTTTTGGAATAAACACCTTTGTGTCGCCCAGATCGCGGATTCGCGGTGCAAAACGGAAGCCCAGCAGGTGCATCAAGCCGAAGACGTGATCGGTAAAGCCCGCCGTGTCGGTGTAGTGTTCCTCGATGCGCAAGTCGGACTCGTGATACAGCAGGCCGTCGAGCACATAGGTTGAATCGCGCACGCCCACGTTGACCACCTTGATGTGAAACGGCGCGTACTGGTCAGAAATGTGGGTGTAGAAAGTTCGCCCTGGGCTGCTGCCATATTTCGGGTTGATGTGACCTGTGCTCTCTGCTTTGCTACCGGTTCTGAAATTCTGGCCATCTGACGATGACGTAGTGGCGTCACCCCAATGTGCGGCAAAGGGATGCCGGAACTGCGCGTTCACCAACTCGGCCAGTGCTGTCGAATAGGTTTCGTCACGGATATGCCAGGCTTGCAGCCAAGACAGCTTGGCGTAGGTCGTGCCAGGGCAAGACTCGGCCATTTTGGTCAGACCCAGGTTGATCGCATCGGCCAGGACGGCGCACAGCAGCAGGTGCTTGTCCTTGGCCAGGTCGCCCGATTTCAGGTGTGCGAAGTGCCGGGTGAAACCCGTCCACTCATCCACCTCCAACAACAATTCGGTGATCTTGATGTGCGGCAGAGACATCGCCGTCTGGTCGATCAGCGCCTGCGCGGTGTCGGGCACCGCCGCATCCAGCGGCGTGATCTTCAAGCCGGACTCGGTGATGATGGCGTCCGGCAAGTCGTTGGCCAGCGCCATGCGGTTGACGGCAGCAAGCTACGCTTCCAGCAGCGTCAGCCGCTCGTGCAGGTACTTGTCGCAGTCGGTGGCCACGGCCAGTGGCAATTCACTGGCCTGCTTGAGGCTGGCGAATTTCTCGGGCGGCACCAGGTAGTCCTCGAAGTCCTTGAACTGGCGCGATCCCTGTACCCAGATGTCGCCAGAACGTAGCGCGTTCTTCAGTTCCGACAACGCGCACAACTCGTAGTAGCGCCGGTCGATACCGGCGTCGCTCATCACCAGTTTCTCCCAGCGTTTCTTGATGAAGCCGGTCGGGGCCTCGTTGGGCACCTTGCGGGCGTTGTCGGCATTCATGCCGCGCAGCACCTCGATGCCTTCGAGCACATCCTTGGCGGCAGGCGCAGCCCGCAGCTTGAGCACGGCCAGGAATTCCGGCGCGTAGCTCTCGCCGATACGGTGCAGGAAATCGAAGTCCTCGGGCTGCGCGAGCTTCTGCGCCTCGGTGACGCTCTCGGCAAAAGCGTCCCAGGACATGACGGCCTCAATGGCGGCGAACGGGTCGCGTCCCGACTGCTTGGCTTCGATCAAGGTGTGGCCGATACGTCCATACAGGCGCACCTTGGCGTTGATCGCCTTGCCGGATGCCTGGAACTGCTGCTGATGCTTGTTCTTGGCCGCGTTGAACAGCTTGCCCAGGATGCGGTCGTGTAGGTCGATAATCTCATCGGTGACGGTGGCCATGCCCTCGATGGCGAGCGCCACGAGGGTGGCATACTGCCGCTGCGGCTCGAACTTGGCCAGGTCGGCGGGCGTCATCTGTCCGCCCTCGCGGGCGATCTTGAGCAGGCGGTTTTGATGAACCAGCCGCTCGATGCCTGCGGGCAGGTCGAGCGCTTGCCAGGCTTTGAGGCGTTCGATGTGTTCGAGCATGTGCCGCGAGTTTGGTTTGGCCGGTGACTGGCGCAGCCAGGCCAGCCAAGTGGTCTTGCCGTTGTAGCGGCGTTTGAGCAGGTCATCAAGGCGACGGCGATGCGTGTCCGACAACGGCTCGGACAAGGCTTCGTGGATGCGTCGGTTGGCGCGGGTGATCGCTTCAGCGCAGACACGTTCAATAACATCCAGTGCTGGAATAATGATGTGCTGGTGACGCAGTGCATCGAGGACGCTGGCGGCCAGCACAATGCCTTTATCGGTTTGCATGGCCAACTCGGTTGCCGCGTGGACGGCTTGCCGGTAGTGGGCTAGGCCGAACGGCTCTACGCGCAGGTAGGCGCGTAGTTCGAGCAGATGCTCACGCCGGGTTTCTTCGCGTTCGGCATACTGTGGCCAGCACGCCGCATCGGTACGCAGTTGCCGTCCGACCCAGTGCAAAAAGGACACCGACACGGCGGCATCGGGCAGCAGGCCCTGACCGGGGTAGCGCAGCAAGCACAGTTGCACCGCGACACCCAGCCTGTTTGCATCACCACGCCGTTGGCGGATCAACGACAGGTCGGCATCGCTGAGTGTGTAGTGCCGGATCAGTTCGTCTTCTGCATCTGGCAAAGCCAGCAGGCTTGCCCGCTCAGCGGTCGACAAGATGGAACGACGCGGCATAGCTATCCAGTTCTCAAGTATTGGTACAAGATTCCACGGCTGTCGTTTTCAGAAGACTGATGTACCAAACGTCAGAAGTGGATTGCACTGCGGAAGAAGCTCCCTGCTGCTGATAGCACACAGCGGCCAAAACCTGACGTTGCATCATCAGGTTCGTGTCCGTGCAGGAATCTGTCATTCGCTGCGGCTGAGCGGGCGGGCGCACCAAACGGCATTGGTCACTTAACTAGCGTCACCCTCAGGCCCGGTATCGAAGCGCGTCAATAACCAAGGCAAAAGCTCGAGAGTGCTCGCGACGGCTGGGGTAGAAGATGTGTAGCCCAGGAAACGTCGGGGACCAATCCTCCAAAACCCATCGCAGGCGGCCGGCGGCGACATGAGGCTCGGCCAAGTACGCTGGAACGAAGGCTAGGCCCGCTCCGTCGACGGCAGCGTTGAGCATCTGGTAGACGCCATTGCAGGTCAGTTGGCCGTCGACACGCGCCTGCACTTCGCGCTTGCCCTTCTTCAACTCCCAGGCGTAGATGTCGCCGCGCGTGGGCAGCCGCAGCGTGATGCAACTATGCTGAAGCAATTCCTGCGGCCCCTTGGGCGCCGGACGGCTCTTGAGGTAGGCCGGAGACCCTACGACACCCATCCGCATGTCCGGCCCCACACGCACAGCCACCATGTCCTTGGCTATCTGATCGCCCCAACGTACGCCGATGTCGAATTTGTTGGCCGCGATGTCGGTCAGCACGAAGTCGATACTGAGTTCGATCTTGATGTCGGGATAGGCGGCCAAGACCGGCGCCAGGCGTGGCCACAGAACCGTATCGGCTGCGAAGTCGGTCGTGGTGATGCGGATCGTGCCCGCAGGCTTGTCGCGCAGTTCGCTGATCGCAGCAAGTTCGCTCTCGATCGCCTCGATTCGGGGGCCTGCACTCTGCAGAAGCCGCTCACCCGCCTCGGTGGGTGACACGCTACGAGTCGTGCGGGTCAGCAACCGCACCCCCACGCGTGTTTCAAGCGTGCGAATAGTGTGGCTCAGGGCCGTTGGCGAGACGCCGAGCTTGGCGGCAGCCCGGGTGAAGCTGCGCTCCTGCGCCACCGCCAGAAAAACCAATAAATCACTGATGTTGTCGCGCCGCATTGCTGAACTATGTTCACAAGACTATGCTATTTATACCAGCTAGTCATCTATGCCAGCAAGTCCTAGACTTCTCAGCATCGAATCGAAAGGCACATATGAACAACGAGCAAACGATTAGCGGTGCCCAGCGCGCCTTTGGCGACCTCGCAACCAAGCTGGCAGAAATCACTGACAAGGTGTTGTTTGGCGATGTCTGGAAGCGCCCTGACTTGTCCCTGCGGGATCGCAGTCTGATCACCTGCGCCGCGCTGGTGGCCACAGGCAAGACCGAGCAGATCGATTACCACTTCCCTTTGGCCGTCACCAATGGCGTGACCCAAGCGGAGCTGGTCGAACTCATCACCCACCTGGCCTTCTACGTCGGCTGGCCGAGTGCAATGTCAGCCATCACCAAAGCGAAGGCTTTGTTCGGCACGGAAGCACCTTGAAGTCTCTCTCAACAGAACAGAAAGGAATAGCCATGCGCAAGTGGTCAGACGCAGAGTTGCGCGGCATGGTCGAGGCAGACGACCTCCACATTGCACCCCTTCGCGAGGACGGCATCACCTATGGCATGCCGACCTGGATTTGGTGCGTTGCGGTGGACGGCGAGTTGTTTGTGCGCGGTTACCACGGGTAACGGTCCACTTGGTACCAGGCGGCCATGAGCCAACGTGCGGGGCGCATCGTCGCGACTGGCAAGACGACGGAAGTCGCTTTTGAGTCGGTCGACGGGCCGCTCAATAACCATATCGACGATGCGTACCGCGCCAAGTACGGCAGTAGTGAGTACCTCGCCCCGATGATTGCCGCGTCGGCACGCTCGGCAACGGTGCAAATCAACCCTCGCGAGCAAGCTCGCTGAGTTAGCAATGCATGCCCGATCGACGGGCGAGAATGGGAAACACCATGGAACTCAAACGCGCGGGCTCGCAGCCCTCCATACCCGGCCCTGCGGAATTCTTTACCGGCACCGTCCGCATCGACCCATTGAACGCGCCGCCTCCGCCAGCGCGCGTGTCGTGCGCCAGCGTGACCTTCGAGCCGGGCGCACGTACTGCGTGGCATACCCACCCATTGGGCCAGACCCTGCTCGTCACGGCCGGATGCGGCTGGACCCAGTGCGAAGGCGAGCCCATCGTCGAGATCCGTGCCGGTGACGTGATCTGGTGTCCGCCCGGCCACAAGCATTGGCATGGTGCCACGCCAACCACGGCCATGACCCACATCGCCATCCAGGAGGCCCTCGACGGTAAGAACGTCGAGTGGCTTCAGAAGGTCACCGATGCGGAATACATCGTTGGTCCGGCCAACGAACAACGGCACAGTCATCAAGGAGTATCGCCATGAGCAACAACATCGAAGGCAAGGTCGTCGTCATCACCGGTGCCAGCAGCGGGCTGGGTGAGGCCGCCGCGCGGCATCTGGCGTCCAAGGGCGCAGTGGTCGTGCTTGGCGCGCGACGCACCGACCGCATCCAGGCTTTGGCAGAGGAATTGGCCGCCACCGGTAGCAAGGCCCTGGCGGTGCAGACCGATGTCACGCAACGCGAGCAAGTTCAGCACCTGGTGGACGCCGCGGTTAAGACCTACGGGCGAGTCGACGTGCTGGTCAACAATGCGGGCCTGATGCCTAGTTCACCGCTGGAACGTCTGGCCGTCGAGGACTGGGACCGCATGATCGATGTGAACATCAAGGGCGTTCTGTACGGTATCGCTGCTGTCCTGCCGCACATGACGCGCCAACAGGCCGGACACATCATCAACGTGTCGTCCGTGGCCGGCCTCAAGGTACCCGCCGGGGGCACGGTGTATTCGGCGACCAAGCACGCGGTGCGAGCGATCTCCGAGGGCCTGCGTCAAGAGGTTACGGGCCAGCACATACGCACCACCGTCGTCTGTCCTGGCGCCGTGGCCACCGAACTGGTGGACAGCATGACCGACGCGGAAGTGCAGGCTGGCATGCGGGCGTTTTACCAGATCGCCATCTCTCCGGACGCCTTCGCGCGGGCGGTGGCCTATGCCATCGAGCAACCTGCGGACGTCGATATTAACGAGGTCGTCTTCCGTCCGACGGGCCAGGCGTTTTGATACGCAAACATCACCTATTGCAAAGGACAAACAAATGAAGAAGCGTCAACTTGGCCAAGGCCTGGAAGTGTCAGCCTTGGGGCTGGGTTGCATGGGCATGAGTTGGTCGTACAGCCCCAAGCCGGACCGTGCCGAGATGATCGGTCAGATCCGCTTTGCCGTGGAGCAAGGTGTGACATTCTTCGACACGGCTGAAGTCTACGGGCCGCTCGACAATGAAGATTTGCTGGGCGAGGCCCTTGAACCCTTCCGGGGCCAGGTGGTGATTGCCACCAAGTTCGGCCACCGGGCGGCCTTCGACGGCGAGGCGCGCTGGAGCATACAGGACAGCCGTCCCGAGCACATCAAGACGGTGGTGGAGGGCTCGCTCAAGCGTCTGCGGGTCGAAGCCATCGACCTGTACTACCAGCACCGTGTCGACCCCAGCGTCCCGGTCGAGGACGTGGCCGGCGCGGTCAAGGACTTGATCGCGCAGGGTAAGATCAAGCATTTCGGTCTCTCCGAGGCCAACGCACAAACGATCCGTCGCGCCCATGCGGTGCAACCCGTCACAGCACTGCAGAGCGAGTATTCGCTGTGGTACCGCGAACCCGAGAAAGTGGTTCTGCCAACACTGGAGGAACTGGCCATCGGCTTCGTGCCCTTCAGCCCGCTCGGCAAGGGCTTTCTCACCGGGAAGATCGATGCCAAGACGCAATTCGACAGCAGCGACTTCCGCAATGCCGTGCCGCGTTTCACGCCCGAGGCGCGGCTGGCCAACCAGGCGTTGGTTGACCTGCTTGGCGTCGTCGCCGCACGCAAGGGGGCGACGACGGGCCAGATCGCCTTGGCCTGGCTGCTGGCGCAGAAGCCCTGGATCGTGCCCATCCCGGGCACGACCAAGCGTAACCGCCTGGCGGAGAACATCGCTGCGGCCGAAGTCGGCCTGAGCGCGGAGGACCTGCGCGAGATCGAGAGCGCGGCTTCTAAGATCACGATCCAGGGCGCGCGCTACCCCCAGGGCCTCCGCACTCGGAATGAATAATTCCATTTGTCATTATCTCCCTGAAAAAGTCGTTAACATTCAGCACGTTACGCCATCATCTTGTAAACCCATCGGAAATCACGTCTACTCTCGTCTTTTGGGTGCCCCCAATGAGCGCGACGAAAGGTCTGGTTTTGATGGAATGCTTGAACGAAATCGATGATCCCCGGAAGGCCAGCAATGGGACGCGGCATGACTTTCGGGAGATGCTCGTGATGGCGATCGCCGGTGTTCTCTCGGATTGCGACAGTGTGGAAGACGCTGCTGCCTGGGCGCAATCGCGTGAGCAGTGGTTGCGTCGGTTTCTGGTGCTGAAAAATGGCGTGCCGTCCGAAGACACCTTTCTGCGACTCTTTCGCCTGCTTGATCCTGGGCAATTCGAAGCCAGCTTCCGGCGCTGGGTGACTCAGGCCGTACCGACGTTGGCAGGAACGATTGCGGTCGACGGCAAAACGGTGCGTGGATCGGGCAATGGTGGCGAAGACGCCATTCACCTGGTTAGCGCCTTCGCCACCCAACTGGGCATTGCCCTGGGTCAGGAGAAGGTCTGCGGCAAGAGCAACGAAATCACCGCCATTCCCGAATTGCTTGAAGCGCTTGCGATCGACGGCTTTCTGGTCAGTATCGATGCCATGGGCTGCCAGCGCGCCATTGCCCGAAAGATCATTGACAAAAAAGCGGATTACCTGCTCGCCGTCAAAGGCAATCAACCCAAGCTGTTCAACGCGATCCAGGGCGCTTTCATTGATCGTCGAGAGACAGCGGGGCGAAACGAACACGTCGAGAAATCGCATGGCCGCGTGGTGGCGCAAATCGCGTCGATCCTGCCAGCGGAAGGCGTCGTGGTGTTGGCTGACTGGCCGGAGTGCGCCGTCATTGGCCGCATTGACTCGGTACGTCAGGTCACCGGCAAGGCGGCGACGCTGGAGCAACGGTATTACATTGCCTCGCGGGCTTTGACGCCTGAGCAACTGGCCCAAGCGGCCCGTAGCCATTGGGGAATCGAGAACCAACTTCATTGGATGCTTGATGTCACGATGGGCGAGGACGGCAGTACGGTGCGTGAAGACCATGCGCCACAAAACCTCTCCCTGCTCAAGAAGATCGTCCTCAATCTCATTCGCCTGGATAAGACCGACAAAAAGAAATGCAGCTTGCGCTTGAAGCGCAAGCGGGCGGCCTGGGATGATGAGGTACGCATGAATATGTTGGGGTTTCAGGCATTATGATTTTCGAGTGCGGAGGCCCTGGCGCTACCCCGAGGCGGTCGAGCGGATGAGCGAACACTGAGTTCAGCTTTGGAGATGAATATGAAGCACTCAAACACCAGCCGCGTGAGCGTCAGCGCGTTCGGCGACCCCGAGCAATTGGTCGTCGAGTCGTTAAGTCGATAGGGCAGAAGTAAATGGCGTTCTCGCCCATGACAAGACTATTTTTGATGAAGAATACCGTGAGAATATCCGCCACATAAATTCCGAAATTGGCTTTGAGCAAAATCCCCCTTTGATATCGGAAAGAGAACATCTGGCGGATGATCTATCCGCCGTTTGTGACCACGTCCGATTATTGTAGTGATACGGTGTTCAGGCAAACTCGGGCACTCATGAAGTGGAACTTTATGCACGCCAGCATTGATACTGGTGTTGCCTGAACGTCTGTTTCGGTTGGGTGCTGCCGTTAATTTCATTTGCAATTAATTTGAGCACGCTGAAATGGAATGCAAGCCGGTGCCGACGAATGCAAGCTCATTTGCACTTAATGTGAGCATGAGCGGCTTTTCATTTGCAGTTAATTCGAGCCGGGAATGGCGTCGAATGCGAGCACGGCCAGTTGCAAATGCGAGCCGTTATAACTAGCGGTGCAAGCTGCGGCCACAACAAAGTATCAACGGCATAGTCGGTAGAAGTAATTCGAACAGTGCCATTTGGCTTACCTACAAGATCGCTGATTGCGTCAAGCTCCGTCTCAACCTCTTCGAGCCGAGGACCAACGGAGTACAGAAGCCGCTCTCCTGCCTCTGTCGCCGAAACGCTTCGGGTCGTTCTGGTGAGAAGGCGCACGCCCAACTCAGCCTCGAGAGCGCGAATGGTATGACTCAGCGCAGATGTGGAAACGCCTATTTTTGCTGCCGCCCGAGTAAAGCTGCGCTCCCTGGGGTCTGAGGCGCAACGGAACGAAAAACACGGTTAAGCCAACGTCATTGTTCTGAGACGCCCCCGTCGATGGCGGCCTGAATTTCGGCGGCCAGCCGTGCGGTGTAGTTCTCCTGGGCCGTGGTCATTAAGCCGTCTCCCATGGGTTGATGACGTTCAGCCCGGCAGCCTCAAAAGGGCTGGTGTCGCGGGTGGCGACGGTGAAGCCGTTGGCAAGGGCGACGGCCGCAATGAAGGCATCGGCTGTTTCGACCGCCAAGCCGGCAGCACGGGACTTGGCCAGCAGCTCGGCATAAGCCTTCGTGCAAGCCATATCGAACGAAAGCACCCGATTGGCGAACATCGGCAGCAGGCCCTTTTCCAAGTTCTCATGCAGGCTGTCCCGGCGCTTTCCTGCCGGCATCAGCGCGATACCCGCACGCAACTCGGCTACCGTGATCGCGGACAGGTAGAGCGTTTCCAGCGCTTGCGCGTCGATCCAGTCAAGGACGCGGGCATTGGGCTTCTGGCGCTGCGGCTCCGAAATCACGTTCGTATCGAGCAGGATCATTCGAAGCTCACCGCACGGGCCGGAGACTTGATGCGCACGCTCTCAAACAAGGCGTGTTCTTCATCGGTTAGGCCGCCAGCCTCGCGGGCGATGGAGGCCAAGAAAGAGCCAAGTTTCACGCGGCCATCGGGCCTCGCTGCCCGCTCCAAGATGTCGCGGATTTCGGCCTCGGTGCTGCGGCCGTGCTGGGCGGCTTGGATTCGGATGGCCCGATGCACCTCATCAGGCAGATTTCTTACATTCACGTTTGCCATTTGGTAGCTTTCCAATGTAACGCTGTCAATGGAACCATTGTATGTCATTGATACCACCGCGCAAGCATTTTCATGCGACGTGGTCCATTTGGGTAGCCAAAAACAAACTAGCCAATTTAGATTGCGTTTTGCCTTCTTGGCCAGGCCTGCTACGCTAGGACAAGTTAGCTATACCCATCTTGGCCAACCGTCATGCAAGTCGCCCGCATCTATCTACGCGTCAGCACCGATGAACAGGATCTGACCCGCCAAGCCAACATCGAGCACAGCACTAGGGCGGCCGGCTACTACATCGCTGGTACCTTTTGCGTGCTTGACGAGCTGCACATCGCGCTACGTCAGCGCGATGTGTTCGTGACGCCGAGCTGGCGCTACGCCGATCCTCGAGCCGGCCTCCTCGATGGCAGCGAGTGGGAAGCCACCCGGCCGATCATCTGCCGGACCCTGGGGCTATCGGCCAGCCCCGAGCCGACGCTGACGGCCCTGGCCGCCGAGCTTGACCGCACCTACCGCGCCGTCGCGGCCAGACTGCCCGACAACCCGGCGGTGCGGTTCGATAAGAGCGGCGACAAGCACGACCTGGTGCTCAGTCCACTAGACAAGATGGAAGAACCGGCCTCGCTGCTCGCCCTACGGGAGACAGTCGCCGGCATGCTGCCGCGTGTTGACCTGCCTGAACTGATCCTGGAAGTCGCAGCCCGTACCGGCTTTACTGACGCCTTCACCCATATCTCGGAACGTACGGCCCGCGCCGCCGACCTACACGTCAGCCTGTGCGCGGTGCTGATGGCCGAAGCCTGCAATACTGGCTTGGAGCCGCTGATCCGTGGCGACGTGCCCGCACTGAAGCGCGACCGGCTGTCTTGGGTAGACCAGAATTACCTCCGCGACGACACGCAGGTGGACGCCAACGCGATACTGGTCGCGGCACAAAGCCATCTGGCGCTGGCCAGCTTGTGGGGTGGCGGCGAGGTGGCCTCCGCCGATGGCATGCGCTTCGTCGTGCCGGTGCGAACTGTGCATGCCGGCCCGAACCCGAATGGCACTTACTTAACGTTCAACTCTTTGATGCAAATGATGAAACAGGCTGGATCGACGCGTGATAAGTTGGCGTCGCCAAATACCCAACCCGCCCACGATGAGCCAGCCCAAATGCATCCTATCCGCAGTACACGCGCACAGCAACACCGAACGGTCAAGGCCCACGCTGCCCAGAGCGACGCCTATGCGTTTTTCAACCTGTTGACGGGGCCGGAATTGTTGGATGCCGTGGAATCTGAACTGCCGCCCCACCGAGAAAGGCAATATCCCCCGACGGAGACGTTGTCGATGTTTCTGGCCCAAGCGCTGAGCACCGATCGTTCCTGCCAGAAGGCAGTCAATGACCGTGCGGTCAAATGCCTGGTTGGCGGCCTGGTGCCGGGCAGCACCCACACGGGCGCCTATTGCCGGGCGCGAAAGCGCTTGCCTTTGAAGATGCTCAGTACACTGGCGTGCCACGTGGGGCAAAGAGTCGCCACGCAGGCGCCGACAGCTTGGCATTGGCGGGGTCGTCCCGTCCGTCTGGTGGACGGGACGACCGTCGTAATGCCCGACACCTCAGACAATCAGGTCGTCTACCCGCAACCGACGAGCCAGAAGCCGGGACTGGGTTTCCCGCAGTGCCGGATCGTTGGGCTCGTTTGTTTGGGTAGCGGGGCGGTCCTCAATGCCACGACCGGCTCCTGTCGGGGCAAGGGCAGCGATGAGCAGTCGTTGCTGCGTTCGATATTCGATTCTCTGGAGCAGGGTGATTTACTGTTGGGCGACGCCTTCTACGCCACCTACTTTCTCCTCTGCTCATTGCGCGAGCGGTGCATTGATGCGGTGTTTGAACAAAATGGCGCGCGGCAACGCACCACCGATTTTTGCCGAGGTCGGCAGTTGGGGCAGTGCGATCATCTGATCGTGCTGCCAAAACCCGCCAGCAAACCCGACTGGATGCCTCAGGCCGACTACGATCAGGCCCCCGAGAGTCTGACCGTACGCGAGCTTCGGGTCGGCGGCAAGACACGGGTGACGACATTGCTTTGCCCAAAACAAACCGACAAGACGGCCTTGAAATCGCTCTATCGGGATCGCTGGCACGTTGAACTCGATCTGCGCAACATCAAGACCACGCTCGGCATGGAACGACTGAGTTGCCTGACGCCTGCGATGGCGATCAAGGAAATCTGGGTCTATCTCCTCGCCTACAATCTGATTCGGTTAATGATGGCTCAGGCTGCGATGCTCTCCCACAGATTGCCGCGCCAACTGAGCTTCAAGCATACCGTGCAAATCTGGCTCGCCTGGGCACCCTTTGCGAGCCGTAGCCATCACAACATACACAGCGAACTATTCGTTTTAATCGCCCAACAACAGGTCGGTAACCGACCAATCCTCTTGACTTAGCGGTCTGTCATCTAATTTTGGCAACTTTGCCATCTGGCCGCGCCAAGATATAATCGAGCATGTAACCAATTGATATAAATAGGCTTTATATGACGGCCTAAATATGCCAATATCGTTTCACGGCTAACGGACTACATTCATGGCGCCAATTTCCTTGCCGCCGCCCGCCGCGAGCCTCGGTTTTTCACCCGAAACCGTGAATTGCCATTCACGAATCTGATCGCTTTCCTGCTCACCGGCATTCGCGGCGCAGTTCAGGCGGAGCTTGATTCCTGCTTTGCCCTGCTTGCCGGAAGAACCCGCCTTTGTCGGGCGATCACGGCCAGTGCCTTCTCAAAGGCGCGCAGCCATCTGGTCGCCAATCTCTTTGAGCCGCTCAATACAGAATTGCTGCGCCTGGTCGATGAGGTCGTTCCGCAGCAGCCGGACTGGCAAGGCTTGCGGGTCTTGGCGGCGGATGCATCGAAGGTACGTCTGACCTTGCTTGACCTGGAAGGGCGCCGCCATATTCGAGAAGCGGCCATCTTCGGTTTGTTTCGGCCAGGGATCGAATTGTTCGACTCGCTGATTTTGCACAGTTCGCTGGTCGGCGAACGTCAGATGTTGTTTGAGCGGCTTGACCGACTCGGTGCTCAGGACATGCTGGTGCTTGATCGCGGGTATCCGGGTGCCTGGTTGGTCGCGGCGCTGTTGCATCGAGGTATCCCCTTTTGCATACGCTGTGATTCGTCCGCTTCCTTTTCTGCCATCACCCAGTTCATGCGATCCGGAGAAGATGAGGCGCAGGTGACATTGCCGCCACCGCATCGTCAGGATGCCATTGATTACGAGTGTCCGCGTCTGCCTTCTATGGTTCGCCTGATTCGTCAGGTGACGCCGACTGGCAAGGTACGGGTCTTGATGACCTCCTTGCTTGATACCGCGCGGTATCCGGCCACAAGCTTCTCAGCCCTTTATCACAGCCGTTGGCGTATCGAGGAGGCGTTCAAGCGCATCAAACACCGGCTCAATCTGGAGCACACGTCCGGCCTGACTTGGCTGGCCGCCTGCCAGGATGTTGGGGCCAAGATGGTGTGTGACAATCTCAATGCCCTGGCCACCTACCTGGCTGCGGAAGAGCGGCTGCCCAGCGATTCGCCATGGGGAGTGAATCGGACGATGGCCTTCAATACCGTACGTCGTATCTTGCCCCGAGTCTTGGCGGGTGTGCAGCAAATCACCACCCGAGTTACCAAGGAAATCTTCTCGGAAATCGTCAAAAACCTTCAGAAATTTATCCCTGATCGTGCTCGACCTCGGCCAAACCAGCGAAAGCCTCACCTGTCCTTTGCTTACAAACCCGCCGTATGACTATGGACTAAGTTGAGAGGATTGGGTAACCGACCGGGCCGGATCGAGCCTCGCGCCGTCAAACGACGACCTAAACCCTATCCAATGCTCACCAAACCACGTAATCTCGCCAAAGCTATCGTCATGAAAAATGGACATCCCAAAAAGCTTAAGTAAGTGCCATTCGGCCCGAACCCGAAATATTTTGGCATCGGTCGGGGCGTTACCTGGTACAACCTGATCTCCGATCAGTTTTCCGGCCTGAACGACATCATCGTTCCCGGCACGTTGCGCGACAGCTTGATCCTGCTGGCCGTAGTGCTTGAACAGCAGACCGACCTCCAACCAACGCAGATCATGACCGACACCGGCGCCTACAGCGATGTGGTCTTCGGTCTGTTTCGTCTGCTCGGCTATCGTTTCAGTCCGCGCCTGGCCGACGTCGGCGGGACTCGCTTCTGGCGGATTGACCAGCAGGCCGACTACGGCATGCTCAATTCGATCTCGGCACACCATCTCAGTTTGCACAAGATCGAGCCGCACTGGGATGACATGCTGCGCCTGGTGGGGTCGCTCAAGCTTGGCCGAGTGCCGGCGACGGGCATCATGCGTACGCTTCAGGTCGGCGACCGGCCGATCCGGTTGGCACAAGCCGTCGCCGAGTTCGGCCGGATCGAAAAGACCCTGCACACGCTGACCTATATCGACGACGAAGCCAAGCGCCGGGCCACGCTGACCCAGCTCAACCGTGGCGAAGGCCGGCATAGCGTTGCCCGCGCCGTCTTTCACGGCAAACGCGGCGAGTTGCGCCAGCACTACCGCGAGGGGCAGGAAGACCAGTTGGGTGCGCTCGGCCTGGTGCTCAACATGATCGTGTTGTGGAACACGATCTACATGGAGGCGGCCCTGAACCAACTACGCCAGAGCGGCTACCCGGTGCGGGACGAAGACGTGGCACGGCTGTCGCCGCTGCAGCACAAGCACATCAATATGCTGGGGCGCTATTCGTTTTCAGTACCGGAGGCGGTGGCCAAGGGCGAATTGCGGCCCCTGCGCAATCCTGCAGACGGCGATTAGACTGAGTACACGGGTGGGTCAATGACGACGGATATCTTGACAGCAGGGCAGCAGCCAACGGCAATGCCTGGATGCGTTATGCTAAACACCTAACGGTGTTTTCCGTTCCACTGCGCCTCAAACCCCTTATACAGACTGGCGAAGCGCACCCTTGACGCGATGGAGGGGCGATACGCTTGAGGGTGGCAGTAAGTGCAGCAGTTTTGCGCTTACTGCCATAAAGGCCAGCAGTTTCGCCGCCATATTTCTACGGATTTACGCCGCCGGCAACACACGGCAAGGCCGCCGATAAAAAAAGCCGCATTGCTACGGCTTTTTCGACAAGAATCAGCCCTTCTTGACTTCCTTGATTTCCTCTTTCAGGTCGCCAACCTGTTCTTGCACCTTGCCTTTGACCTGGTTTTTCAGACCTTCGGCTTGCTGCGATTTGTCACCGGTCAGATTGCCGAATTCTTCCTGAATCTTCCCGCCCAGATCCTTTGCGGCGCCTTTGACTTGATCTTTGTTCATGATTGATTCCTCATTGGTAAGTGCTTCTGAAACCCGGACACCCTCAGGTTCGTCCGGCAAATCTCACGATCCATTGCTCGTGTCGACGAACACAGCATAGCCGGAGGCAGGGATCTGTTCTGTTCGCTAGCCAACATAGCGGCGAAAATCTACCGTCGTTCGAAAGCGCTCTATTATTGCCCGCTGGCGGCTATTTCTATCCGATTGGCCCCGGCCAGTCGGGCACGGTCAACGGCCTCTTCGGACCGAATGAGTGCTTTTTCCGGGGCACTGTCTGTGGCGCTCAAAACCGAAATCCCGATGCTCACCGTAAAGCCGCCACTCTGCTTGCCAATGCTGATTTTGCTGGCCAGCATTTTTTCGAGAAGGCGTTCGGCAAAAATCATCGCGGCCTCAAGGGAGCTGAGCGGCATCAGGAGTGCGAACTGCTCGTCACCCACCCGGCCGGCCGTATCTGCTTTGCGTATGGCATGCCGCAAAAAATCCGCAGAGAGCCGCAGCATGGCATCGCTGACCGGGTGCCCCAGGTCTTCGTTGATCGCAGTAATTTGATCGAGGCTGATCAGCAAGAGGGATACCTGGTGGCTGTTGTCACGTTTGATGAGCGCATGCGCCGCTGTCAGGTGCGCCATGAAATGCCGGCGGGTGAACAGGCCGGTCAGCGCATCGATCATCGAGAGCCTGAGCAAATCAGCTTCTATTTGCTTCTGTTGGGTGATGTTGCGTGAAAACCCCACCGTTCCGACCAGGTTGCCATCCATGGCAATCGCCGATTTGTAGGTTTCGAACCATAATGTTTCATCGGCGATTTTTATCTGATGTTCTCTCGCGATCGGCTCACAACTGCCGAGTACGGCCAGATCATCGGCGCGAACCGATTCGGCGACTTCCAGTGGGCTGATATCGAAGTCAGTCTTGCCGATCGGGATGTCGACGGAAGGCCAGCCGTAATTCTTGGAAAAAGGCGCGTTGACCGCAAGATAGCGGCCCTGTTCGTCCTTGAGCCAGACCATGAACGGAAAATTGTCGAGCAGGGCGCGCTGATATTGATCGCGCAGCTTGAGCGCCTTTTTAGCATGTGTTTCCGCAGTAATGTTCATCACGACCATCCGGCATTCGTTGGTATTTTCATTGGGGACCGCTGCGATTCGGACAACCGCTTCCGCCCGATGCTCGGTTGCTGCCAGAACGACTTCGCACCCCAGCTTTCCTTTGTTGACCAGGACGTCGGCAAGAAAGTCATTGAAGCGGGACAAAGAGGCCGGGGCGACGGCTGCGGCAAAGCGGCAGCGCTGATTTTGCGAACGCTTGATGCCGAGCAGGATGGCACCGGCCAGGTTGATCTGGAGAATGACACCCTTGGCATCCAGCGTGAAATATCCAACCGGCGCAAAGTCGTAGATGTCGGCATATTTCTCGCGCAAGGCATCGGCTTCGGCATAGGCATGGCCCAGTTCCTCGTTGTGCATTTCCAGTTCGATCTGGTGGACCTGCAGTTCGTGCATCAGGCGCGCGTTATCCCACGCCGTATTTGTGACGGTGCGCGGCGTCTTCTGCAAACGAGCTTCGGCCCGCTGGCGCGCAGTAGCTGGGTTGGGGCGGGCACGATTCTGCAGGGGGGAGTCGGGAACCAGCCTGAACAAGCGATCGTACTCGGAGCGGACAACGCGGTAGCACTCGCAGACCCTGGCTTCCAGCCCCGTGCGATCAATCACCGTAATATGGCCGCGGCGATATTGAATGAGGCCCGCAGCCTGCAGTTTGCCGGCCGCTTCGGTCACCGCTTCGCGGCGAACGCCCAACATGCCGGCGATCAGCTCCTGGGTAATATCGATTTCATTGCCCGGCAACTGGTCGAGGCTGAGCAGCAACCAGCGGCACAACTGCTGATCGATGGCGTGATGTCGATTGCAGACGACGCTTTGGGCCATCTGGGTCATCAAGGCCTGGGCATAACGCGTACAGAGGTGACGTAAAGTCCCACCTTGATCGAGTTCCCATATCAGGATCTCGGCGCGCAGCCGATAGGCCTCGCCAGCCCGCCGGACGATCATCTTGTGCGTGGTCGTGGCGCCGCCCAGTACCAGCGGGATGCCGACCAGGCCCTCATTGCCGGTCATCGCCAGTTCGGCAGACGAGCCGTTTTCGGTGAGAAAACTCAGCGAGACGATACAGGTAGTCGGAAAATAGACGGATTCCAGCGCCTTTCCTGCACCGCAGAGCGTTTCGCCCAGAGTCAGGCTGACCAACTCCAGATCATCCACGAGGTGGGAATATTCGTTAACCGACAGCGCCGCCAGAATGCGATTCTGCTTCGGGTCGTGCGTTGTTTCGGCCGGCATCGCGCCTCCCTTTCACCGGCGGCTACCACCGAATCGAATGTCGATTGCGGAAAGCCGTCCATTTAACCTCATCATAGTTCATCAGGACAATTGGTTATGTGCGTTAGCGCACTTGGTCGGAAGCTCAACCGTCGGCGGCGGCACCGTCGTGGGTGGCGTCATCGGCAACGAAGTCGGCAAAGACAAAAAAACTACCTGGTAGCAGGCGAAGGCAGCTTCGGTCCAGTCTGGTCGATACAGCCTTTTTTGCTGTGGCTTTCTCATCTAGCCATGCGGACGCAATTAATCTTCAGTCGCCGGATGCTCGATCCAAAGCTGGTCTTGCCCAGAAGCGGTCAACCTCGTCTTGGGTTAGGGTGCCGTCTTTCAGTGCGCTAATGAGCACCGCCTCCGCACTCTCGGCTAGGCCGAAGGCCAGGAATACTTCAGCTTCCTGCAAGGGTGGACTATCGCCTTCGTGA
The DNA here is from genome assembly GCA_016722705.1 of Candidatus Dechloromonas phosphoritropha. NCBI lineage: Bacteria > Pseudomonadati > Pseudomonadota > Betaproteobacteria > Rhodocyclales > Azonexaceae > Dechloromonas > Candidatus Dechloromonas phosphoritropha. The sequence goes on from JADKGN010000001.1 coordinate 582,880, forward strand.
AGATCGGAGTCATCCTCCGGAGGAGTTTCGATTGGCTGGAAGTTCGAGATATGAAGCCTCTTTCGTTTGGGGCTGAGTGTTTTAACGGAACTTCTGAATTTTCGGTATCTGTCAACGGCATAGATGAATGCAGGCCTGAATGGCGTGGCCGCTCCGGGGCGGTTTTTTTGATGGACGAGAGCCCTTTTGCGGTATGGCGGAACCTCGAGAGCTATACGCCCCAGGTCACGGGGACCCGCTCCTGCAGCGAGCGTTCGAGCAGATCAAGGAGGGGCAGTGCTCGCTGAGTCAGGGAAACCGTTTCCTCCGCCTGCTCTTCGCTTTCATCATCGGTTGTCGGCGGTTGCGGATTGCTCGGCTGCGTGCTTGCCATGGCCAGTTTGAGGGCGGCAACGGCCCCCGGTAATTGCGCTACGGTGATGACCCCTTTTGCTTCGTCAGGCTGTTTGCCGAGCGCAAGCAAAAGCTCCCTGGCATTTTTCTCGAACATCACCACATCGCCGCTAGCGGGAGATTTGAAGTTGATCAGCATGGTGTGTGATCCTTTCCGCGAATAAATGGGTTGGAGCAGGCTCATGATTTCTGATATCGCGGGAACACTCCGTTCGTTAGGGCACATAGGGTCAGAAAGTTGCAGCGTATGTGCGTCAGCGAACGGAAATCCGTGCTGGCACGTGAAATGCTTAAGTTCACGTCATCCTGAAAGGCGGGAACGAATTTGAACTCCATTGTTGCAACAAGTTGCTTCATCGTCGCCATTGGCGATGGCATCGAAGCGGTGTGCGCTAACGCACGAGAGTCTAGCCGGATCGGCCGGATATCGTGAAGCCGTCATCTATCGCAAATCGTGTTCTGTTGATCACGAGCGACGCCTCCGATGCCAGGGAACTGAAGGATGTCCTTGGCCATGGGCGGACCGAGCAATTCGAGAGCGAGTGGGTTGGCAATCTTTCCGATGCCATTGAAAGGCTGAAGAGCCGGGGCATTGACGCGATACTGGTCGATTTGTCACTGCCCGACAGTCGGGGCATTGAAACCTTTGACCGCCTGTTTTCGCTGGCGCCCTACGTGCCGATCATGACCCTGAGTTCGCCGGACGATGAAACGTTGGCAATCGAGGCCATCAAACGGGGCGCACAGGGCTATCTGTCGAAAGGACACTACGTTAGCGAGCTCGTTTCGCAATCCCTACGCAACATCATCCAGCGCATGGCTGTTGAGGAGGCGCTGTTTATTGAAAAAACCGGGGCGGAAATCACGCTCAATTCAATCAGCGACGCGGTGATCGGGACCGACATGGTCGGCCATGTCGATTATCTGAACCGTGCTGCCAAGGTGATGACCGGATGGTGCCGGAAGGATGCTCACGGCAAGCCGATCGGCACGGTAATGCAGATCATCAACGGTAAAACGCGGAAGCCTGCAGCCAATCCGGTCGATCTGGTGCTCCAGTTGAACCAAGCGATGAATTTGACCGCCGGCACCGTGCTGATCCGACGCGATGGCAGCGAGGTCGCCATCGAGGACTCGGCAGCCCCGATTCATAACCGGCATGGCCGGCTGGTCGGTGCCGTCATCGTCTTTCACGACATTACTGCGTCGCAGGCCCTGGCATTGAAGATGACTCATCTGGCGCAACACGATTTCCTCACCGATCTGCCGAATCGTGTCTTGCTCAATGACCGGATCGAACAGGCCATCGGCCTCGCCAAGCGTCGTGGCACCCATCTGTCCATCCTTTTTCTCGACCTCGACAACTTCAAGCACATCAACGATTCGCTCGGGCATGCCGTTGGCGACCAGCTTCTTCAATCCGTAGCCGAACGCCTGCGCGGCTGCGTTCGAGGCTCCGATACGGTAACCCGGCAGGGCGGCGACGAGTTCATCATTCTGCTGACCGAAGACCGAAATGACGGAGATTCCGCAGTTACGGCCAAAAAAATCCTGGCCTCTCTGGCAGCACCCCACGACATAGTTAAAAATGTTCTGCACATCACGACCAGCATTGGCATCAGCGTTTATCCGGCCGATGGTCAGGATTCGGAGACGCTGATCAAGAATGCGGACACCGCGATGTATCAGGCCAAGGAAAAGGGCCGCAACAATTTTCAGTTCTTCAAAAACGAAATGAACGTGCGTGCCGTTGAGCGGTAACTGATCGAAAGCCATTTGCGGCAGGCCTTGGAGCACCAGGAGTTCGTCTTGTATTACCAGCCCAAGGTCAACCTTTCCAGCGGGAAAATTACCGGTTCGGAAGCGCTGATTCGCTGGATACGCCCCGAATGGGGCATCGCCCTGCCTAAAACCTTCATTCCGGTCGCCGAAGATTGCGGCCTGATCGTACCGATTGGCCGCTGGGTCTTGCGCGAAGCCTGCATGCAAGTCAAACGATGGCAGGACATGGGGCTGAAGCCGGTATCGGTGGCCGTCAACATTTCTGCCGTGGAGTTCCGCAGCAAGGATTTTGTCGCGGGCGTGCGAACTGTGCTGCGCGAAACAGGCCTTGATGCGTGTCATCTGCAGCTGGAAATTACCGAATCGTCGCTAATGCACAATGCCGAATCCAGTACCGCCATCCTGAATGAACTCAAGGAAATGGGGGTGTTGCTGGCGGTCGACGACTTCGGCACCGGTTATTCCAGTCTGAACTATCTGAAACAGTTTCCGATCGACGTACTCAAAATCGATCGCTCATTTGTTCAGGATATCGGCGCCATTAACGGCAATAACGTCATCGTCACCGCCGTCATTGCCATGGGAACCAGTCTCAAGCAACGGGTGGTCGCTGAAGGTATCGAACAACAAGTACAACTGTCGTTTTTGCTCGACCAGCACTGTGAAGAGGGCCAGGGCTATTTGTTCAGTCATCCGCTCGTCGCCGACGAGTTCGCCGTCTTGCTGGCCACTGGCTTGCCGCCCCGCTGACTTCCTTGCTACTTGCAGGATGCAGGAAACGGACAGCAGATTGCCAATCATTTCACCCTGTGTGGCCAAACGAACAGAACAAGCCTGTTTCAAGGCCTACGCTGTGCCGGTCAGTGCGGAAAGTTAACCGTGCGGTGCGCTCGGTACACGCAGTTATGCCCGGGTTTCAGATGTTCCATCCAGCAAGGAAACAATCATGAACAAAGATCAAGTCAAAGGTACGGCCAAGAATATCGGCGGAAAAATCCAGGCAGAAGCCGGCAAGTTGCTTGGCAATACCGAACAACAGGCCAAAGGTTTGAAAAAACAGGCGGAGTGCAAGGCTCAGCGCAATCTGGGTGACCTGAAGAAGGCTGATAAAACGGTGGGCAAATCCTGATTTTCTGGATAAGTAATTGCCGCTGAAGGTTGTCGTTTTACGGCCTTGTGGTGTCGACGCTGACGCTGCAAGGCCGAAAAATTCGTGGGTGTCCTCGACAACGACAGCCCGCCGCTGAGAAGGCGGCTACATAGCCCCATCCAACGGATTCGTCACCCGGAATGCAGCGCCAGGAAGCCAGACCTGATGGAAACCCCATAGATTGTGAGCGGCGGCGCGAATTCCAGTGAAACTGGCCAGTTTGGAAATCGGTGCTTTTAGCGCCCGTACGGATAGCGTTTGTCGACGCTACCCCTTTTGTAGGGGAGCTGCTTATTTTGGCGGAATGACCACGATGGTGCTGCCGGAGGTGCCGGTGGCTGTTCCAGTTTTACCCTTGGCGCCAGTCGCGCCCGTATTTCCGGTGTTGCCCTGCATGCCTGTGGCGCCGGTGTCTCCTTGGGTTCCTGGGGCGCCCGTGTTTCCCGTGTTGCCGGTATTGCCCTGACTAGGTTGAATGGCCAGCAGGGTATGTTCGGTGCCGCGCTTACCACGCTGTTTTGGCTGAGTGAGCTCCCCTCGGTTTTTCGTCTGCCAAAGTTTCCTTTTGTACAAAACCTCGATGCATTCAAAGACGGCAGCCTTGTTCGCGGCGTGAGTCGCGTAGCGAACGTCATGCACCCGCTCATTCTTGAAGCTGTTGAACCCCCTCTTCAGCGTTCAAGGATGCGCTAGTCCGCCGCTCGCCCGAACTGCTTGGCAACAAAACCCCAGATCATCCGTGACGCGTCCGGGCCTTTAGGGTCGCCGTACGGATGCCCGGCCGCGCCGCCACTCCAGGCCACTCCAGGCGTGACCGAGGCGGCTGACTTCGCATGAGCATAGGCATTGTCACCATGAGCGCTACCGACAGCACGGCTGAACAGGAACTCAACCGGGCTGACGAGGCGCTTTGTCGCGCCCTGGCGGCGGGACCCAACCGGATTGAGTTTGCCACCCAACCCGACCGGGCATGATGCCGGGGCCGGAATTATTCACGCTCATCGTCCGCCACCTTCAGGTTGCCTTCCCATTGGCAGTTGAAGGCATAGCAACGATAGCGCCGCACCCGACCGAACAGGCTCAGGAGATGGTCGATAGCGCCTCTGAACCCGGGTCAGGCTACGGGCGCCACAAGCCGGGCAGACGGGAGAAAGCGGGCCGCCGGTTTCGGGCGTCGCGCAATAGCTGTTCTCGGCAGGAATCAAGTGAACCCGCTGAAAGGAGTCTACGCCGGAAACGCGGCAGGCGTCATATTCGGCCCAGCAACAGCAAGACCACCAGAATGACCACGACAAGACCCAAGCCACCGCTGGGCCCGTAGCCCCATCCCCTGCTGTGCGGCCACGCCGGAATCGCACCGACCAGTATGAGCACAAGGATGATCAGAAAAATTGTTCCGATTGACATTTTCGTCACCTTCTCAAGAACCGAATCTGCCGGCACCGTGAACTGCAGCCTGGAAGCAGGATCGTCAGGAACATTGTCTGCTTAACCCCCAACAGCTCTGTGCGCTGGCGAACATTCAACACAATGGCGGGCCGGTCAAGACGCTCAGTAGCGGTAAGGATCATCCGGACGACGGTCTTTTTTATCCTTGACTCCGTCGCCGTCGCGGTCGTGTTTGCCGCGGTCGTGGTCGCCGCGGTCATAGTCGCCGCGGTCGTGGTCGCCTCGATTGGGTGGACCGGACTGATCATAATCCGGGCGATGACCGCCGCCATCTCGATAGGCAACCGGATAGGCCACGCAACCCGATAAAAGCGCGCTGATAGCGATCAGCAAGACGGAAAGGTTTTTCATGTTTTCTCCTGGATAGCATGTCTCGATGTTCAAAGAGAAGGATCTCTGTTGAACAGTCTTTGTGCAAAAACTGCGCACGATCTGGATTTTCGGAAGCGGTTCCTGACGTTTCAGCGCAGACCGAAAAACGACAGGACGAACAGGATGACGACCACCAGGCCGACGATGTAAATGATGTTGTTCATGGGATTACCTCCGTATGAGTCTAGTGGCCGATCCGCGTGGCTGACGCCATGCCCGAATCACCATGCACCACACCAATCCTCTTGACTTAGCGGTCTGTCATCTAATTTTGGCAACTTTGCCATCTGGCCGCGCCAAGATATAATCGAGCATGTAACCAATTGATATAAATAGGCTTTATATGACGGCCTAAATATGCCAATATCGTTTCACGGCTAACGGACTACATTCATGGCGCCAATTTCCTTGCCGCCGCCCGCCGCGAGCCTCGGTTTTTCACCCGAAACCGTGAATTGCCATTCACGAATCTGATCGCTTTCCTGCTCACCGGCATTCGCGGCGCAGTTCAGGCGGAGCTTGATTCCTGCTTTGCCCTGCTTGCCGGAAGAACCCGCCTTTGTCGGGCGATCACGGCCAGTGCCTTCTCAAAGGCGCGCAGCCATCTGGTCGCCAATCTCTTTGAGCCGCTCAATACAGAATTGCTGCGCCTGGTCGATGAGGTCGTTCCGCAGCAGCCGGACTGGCAAGGCTTGCGGGTCTTGGCGGCGGATGCATCGAAGGTACGTCTGACCTTGCTTGACCTGGAAGGGCGCCGCCATATTCGAGAAGCGGCCATCTTCGGTTTGTTTCGGCCAGGGATCGAATTGTTCGACTCGCTGATTTTGCACAGTTCGCTGGTCGGCGAACGTCAGATGTTGTTTGAGCGGCTTGACCGACTCGGTGCTCAGGACATGCTGGTGCTTGATCGCGGGTATCCGGGTGCCTGGTTGGTCGCGGCGCTGTTGCATCGAGGTATCCCCTTTTGCATACGCTGCGATTCGTCCGCTTCCTTTTCTGCCATCACCCAGTTCATGCGATCCGGAGAAGATGAGGCGCAGGTGACATTGCCGCCACCGCATCGTCAGGATGCCATTGATTACGAGTGTCCGCGTCTGCCTTCTATGGTTCGCCTGATTCGTCAGGTGACGCCGACTGGCAAGGTACGGGTCTTGATGACCTCCTTGCTTGATACCGCGCGGTATCCGGCCACAAGCTTCTCAGCCCTTTATCACAGCCGTTGGCGTATCGAGGAGGCGTTCAAGCGCATCAAACACCGGCTCAATCTGGAGCACACGTCCGGCCTGACTTGGCTGGCCGCCTGCCAGGATGTTGGGGCCAAGATGGTGTGTGACAATCTCAATGCCCTGGCCACCTACCTGGCTGCGGAAGAGCGGCTGCCCAGCGATTCGCCATGGCGAGTGAATCGGACGATGGCCTTCAATACCGTACGTCGTATCTTGCCCCGAGTCTTGGCGGGTGTGCAGCAAATCACCACCCGAGTTACCAAGGAAATCTTCTCGGAAATCGTCAAAAACCTTCAGAAATTTATCCCTGATCGTGCTCGACCTCGGCCAAACCAGCGAAAGCCTCACCTGTCCTTTGCTTACAAACCCGCCGTATGACTATGGACTAAGTTGAGAGGATTGTGCACCACACTACCCCCCACAGCGCCGACACTCTGTTCGCTGGCGCACAAAGAATCCGCCGGATTGGCGTTACCCAGCCCATGGCAGTCATGCCGGCGGATAAAACATTTCCAAGCCTGATCAGTAATACGCTGGCCAGTCAATTGCTTGGAGGGAGTTTTCTGGACTGGACCAGCCGGCGCGTCGATACGCACGTAATGGAGCTGCAGCCCTCATGCAACATGGTCCGACATCTCGCTCTTGACCGGCTCGTTTCCACCGAGCAGCTCGCCCACCGCCTTGAGGTCGTCGACCCGATCGCACACTGCCTTTATGATCATCAGGATCGGCGTACCCAGTAGCAGGCCCCAGATGCCCCAGAGCCATCCCCATGCCAGGACCCCGAGGAAGACCACGACCGCACTCAGCCGGCTGGTACGGCTTGTGAGGTAGGGCGTGAGGATGTTGCCGCTCACGACATGCAGCCCGATGCAGACGCCGGCCACCAGCAATGTCTTCTCGATGCTCCCGAACTGGGTGAACGCGACGAACGCGGCGGCGACGCCGAGGACAACCGAGCCAAGGTAGGGGATCAGATTCAACAGCGCCGCGACGATGCCCCACACGGCAGCCTGCTTCATGCCAATAGCCCAGAAGGCGGCGCCTGTCGCCAAGCCAACCAGGACACTCAGCAATAGCTGGACCGCGAGATAGCGCTGGATCTGCTCCATGATTTCGTTCATTGCCTGCACTGTGACCCGCCGCCTGGCGAAGGTCGGGCCGGCGATGCGCGCGACTTTGCGCCGGAAAACGTCACCCGAAGCAAGCAGGAAAAAGGCAATGAAGCAGATGACCGTCGCCTGACCGATGATCTGCGCCGCATGCAGGGCGCCGACCACAAAATAATCCTTGATGTCGAATGCGGCTTTCTCGATCTGCACGCGAGCGACTCCACGTGGCGCAGACGGTGGGCCAGACAGGCTGCCGGCTGCAGCCTGCTCGATCTGCGCAGCCGCCTTCTGGACCCGCTCGATATTGCCGTCTGGGCCGCCGCGCATTCCGCGCACTGATTCCCGCAGGTTGCGCGACGCCACCGGCAGGGATTCGAGCAGGTTGTCGGCATCGTCGCGCAGCGTATAGACGCCCCACACCGTAGCCGACACGAGGACGACCATCACCAGTCCCGCACCAAGCGGTCGCGGCAGGTGCCAGCGGTGCAGGGTGTCGACTATCGGTGTCAGTGCGTAACTCAACATCAGACCGAACATGATGGGGATGACCACCTCGCTTGCCCAACGCAGCGCGAAAATGCTCAGCAAGGCGGCGATGACGACCAGCGACGTGCTGCGCACATCGACCGGCACCTTCAGCAGCGTGGCTTCGGGTTCTCGCTCGGCACCCAAGGGGGAACCGGCCTCGGTGGTTGCGTCCCCGGGGGACGGCGTCAGCGATTGTTTCATCTATTCACCCCCGGATGCTAGCCGCAACACCTGGATCTGCCGGCGCGCGTTCGAACATCATTAACTATCAGTGATCCTGACCGCGCCCTTGATTCCTGTTATCCCCGCCCCTGTCCTGCTGTCCAGGCGCCTGATCGCGGCCCTTGTCGCGGTGTTCATTCTGCGGCCGCTGCATCTCGCGCTGTTGCGCGGGTTGCGACTGCTGCTGCCGCTGCTGATTCGGCGGTGGCTGGCGGTCCTGGGGCTCGGCTCGTTGCTGGACCGGCGCCTGCTGTTGCGGCTGATGCCGTTCCCGCTGCTGGTTCGGCGCTGGCTGGCGGTCCTGCGGCTCGGCCCGTTGCTGGCGGTCCTGCGGCTCAACTCGCTGTTGCTGCACCGAACGCCGGCGACTCTCGTCGACCTGCGGCTGTTGAAAATGCTGCCGCGTTACAGCTTCATGCGGCTGATATCGGTAATGCTCGGAGCGGATCTTGTGCTGCTGGTCTGCCGCGTCAGGATAGCGCGCTCCCGAATACTGTCTCTGGTAAGTCGGCAACGGTGCGGCGCGCGGTGCTGAATGGCGGTCCCAGTGGTCCCACCCAGCCCGACGGTGTTGCCACTCACGACCCCAGTGATCGCCCCAGCGCGGCGGCGCATCGGCACGCCAGCCATGAAAATACGTCGGCGGCTGCCGATAGTAACGAACCGGCACGCGGAGCACGAATAGCGGGACATACTCCGGGCCAACCGACCGCCACGGCCCGTTGTACCAACTGCTCGAATACCAGTTGTCATCCTGGTACACCCAGTACAGACCGTCGTAGAAGAAGTAATTCGAATTCGCTTGCGGATCATAATAGACAGGATAGCCCGGCACCGCGACAAGCCTCGGATAGACCGGTACGTTGACGCCGATGCTGACACTCGGCAAACCGATACCAATGCTGATTTCGGCATGTACCGAACTTAGACCGCCAGCCAAGGCAGTAACAAAGAAAGCATTGCGCAGTGCAGCCTTATAGAATTCAGTCATTGTGACTCCTCATGTTTCGTCTTCAGGCTACGTGTTGGCCGGGTAGATCGTCGGTGCGCTGTCGAACATAGCCTATCCCGGATGTCGTGCGCCCGATTCGAAGCGCTGCGTGCGCCAGCGCACAGACTGTCATGACGCTACCCGCCATTCTCGCATTGTGTCTGCAAGGCAAGCCATACTGGATCGCCGAAGCCACCAAAGATTATTCAAGGAGTTCAACATGACCATCTCAATACTGCGCCGCGCCGCGGCCCTGGCCGCCTTCGTCCTTTTTGCCACGCTCACTGCCTGTTCCTCTACATCGAAGACTGAAGGCACCGGCGAATATGTCGATGACACCGTAATCACGACCAAGGTCAAGGCTGCCGTGCTCAGCGAACCTGGCCTCAAGTCAGCAGAGATCAACGTCGAAACCTTCAAGGGCAAAGTCCAGTTGAGCGGCTTCGTCAGTACGCAAGCCCAGATCGAGAAGGCTGTTGAAGTCGCTCGTAGCGTCAAGGGCGTGACCTCGGTTACCAACAGCATGCGCCTGAAGTGATGTGAATCTTGTCTGCCAGCGGAAAGCATCAATGTGCGCTGGCAGACAGATGCTTATAGCGAACGGAAATAATCTTGTACCGTTCGCTCATGAAATAACCGTCTTGCATCCATCACCGAACAGGAGAATAAATCATGGCAACCGAAACACGGATTGGCGGAACAGGCGATTTGGGCGAAGCAGCTACACGCACGATCGACCAGGCCAGCAGCAATATAAACAAGGCGATCGACAAGGCATCGGACGCCGCCCGGCCCGCCGTCAAGCACATGGCTGCAGGCGCCCATCACGCAGTAGACAGGTTTGCCGGTTCAGCAAACCGGGCCGTTAAATCACTCGATACCCAAGGCCGGCGCTTGAAGGACGCGCAGTTGCGCTTCGCCGATAGCTTTTATTCCCATGTCAGGGAGCGGCCGATCACCTCGCTGGGGATCGCGGTTGCTGGCGGGGTTCTGTTGGGCTGGCTGCTCAGGCAGCGTTAGGCCACACGTAGTTTATTGAAGAAGAACGGAGAATCTCATGCTTTATACAATAGCCGTAGTATTGCTGATCCTGTGGTTGCTCGGGCTGGTTACATCGACCACCATGGGCGGTTTTATTCATATCCTGCTGATCATTGCCATTGTGGTCGTCCTGCTCAGAGTAATCAGTGGGCGCAACGTCTTGTAGTGCTGAATCAGCGGGTTCCCCGCTAAAATCGCTGCAATGAAAGCCACACGCCGCCATGCCGAACGTCACCGTACCGATCGCATCGGCTGGTTGCGCGCCACCGTCCTCGGTGCCAATGACGGTATCGTCTCGACCGCCAGTCTGGTGGTTGGCGTCGCGGCTGCCAATTCAAGTCAGGGGAGCGTTCTGGTCGCTGGCGTTGCCGGGCTGGTGGCCGGCGCGATGTCGATGGCGGCAGGTGAATATGTCTCCGTCCATTCGCAGGCCGATACCGAGAATGCCGACCTGGCGCGCGAACGGAGCGAACTCGCGACCGATCCCGCTGCGGAACATCGCGAGTTGACAGCCATTTATGTCACCCGCGGCCTTGAGCCTGGCTTGGCACAGCAGGTCGCCGAGCAACTGATGGCGCATGATGCCCTCGGCGCCCATGCGCGTGATGAACTCGGCATCTCCGAAACCCTGAGCGCGCGGCCGGTTCAGGCCGCGTTGGCTTCGGCCGCAAGTTTTGCGGTCGGTGCGGTGCTGCCGCTCGCCGTAACCGTTCTGGCACCCGAGCACGCGCTGATTCCGTGGGTCTCCGCAACCTCGCTCGCCTTCCTCGCGCTATTGGGCGCGATGGCCGCCCGGGCCGGCGGCGCCGACATGACGAAAGGTGCGCTGCGGGTTACCTTCTGGGGCGCGCTCGCCATGGCGATCACCGCGGGTGTCGGTGCGTTGTTCGGTGCCGTCGTGTAAGGTGCGGGAAACCCCCAGCCGCCGCCGCAGAAGCTTTCCGACTGATCTAACAGCCGGGCGGCCCGGCGCCTATTTCTTCGCCCAGCCGCCAGCCGGATTCTGGATGTAATTGCCCGGCAAGGTCCGCGCCGCTGCTTCGCGGGCAAAGACCTTGGCGGCTTCCGCCTCGGTAATACCATTCTTCGCGGCAATCTGCGTGAACTCGGCTTTTCGCTGGCCATTCACCTCGGTTACCAGCGCCTTCAGGTCGGCAGGAGCGTCGTTCCTGACCAGGCCGAGGTAGCCATTGCTCTGCTCACCGACCCAGCCCTGCTCCTTTGCCGTTTTGAGGTCGGCGGCAAAGGCGCCGTGCATCATCAGCACCAGGCTGAGCAAACATGCCTTAATCAATGTCTTCATTGCATCTCCTTGGTCAAGACGGGCGCCGTTCAAAACAGGCCCTTGTTCGAATCGAACAATTGCTGAACTTCCTTTTCAACCTTGACCAGAATTTCATGCTTGATATTCACGGTCATGTTGATTTCGATGGGTTTGTCCGGCGCCTCGAGGCGCACGGTCGGCGAGCAGGCGCCCACGAGCAGCGCCAGTGCGGTAAGGGAAAGCAGAAGTGAGGGCCTGAACATGGGGGTGCTCCACAAGGGTGTAGCGGGCAGCTTAACAAAGTTATTCCAGTTTGCCCGATTGCAATTGTTCCAAAATGTGACGGTTGAAGTCACCCGAAAAAAGCGCCGCGCGAAACAGACCCGGCAGCGCTCCGTTGATGTTTAGCCCAAAGCGTATGGGATACCCGCTGTAGAAATCGGGGTTGCTGCCATCCAGCTTTATCTGCGTCCGGTAAGTTCCGTCGGACCCATACCAAAGGTGCATGCCAAGCTGCTGGAACTGGAAGTTGCGCAAGGCCAGCAAGCCGGGGTTGTCCGGAATCGTCGTCATCGGCGCGTACTTGATGGTGCCGCCGCCGACGCTATTCAACTCGCCGTCATGGATTTCCACGCTGCCGTTGCGATAGGTGAGCGGCACATTGCCGTCCACCTGGCCGCTTCCCGACAGGCCTTGAACCTTCAACATTTCGAGTAACTGGCCGAGATCGATGTGACGAATTTCCAGAGGCATGGCTTGCTCCGCTGGCGGCCACGGCAGGCTGCGCGGCGCGCCGTGCAAAGTGCCGCCGAGCAAGGCGACATCCAGCGCATGCACGGTCAGCGCCTTTGCCGCCAGCGCCAGGTCGACGTTCAGGTCGGCCAATGCCGTACCGGTTGCCAGCCCGCCGCGTGGCGCTGAAAGCTGGATGCGGCCCTGTAGCGGATGCAATCCGTCGAGCTGGAGCCGGGCTTGCGCGGCTTCGACCCGCGCCCTATCCCAGCCCAGCGTGGCATCGTGCGCCTGTAGCGTTCCTTTGGCGTCGAACCGTGGCTTCGGCCCGGTGCACCAGTCCAGCGTGAAGCGCGCATCAACCTCGCCCGCCTGAAGCTCAAGCGGGAGCATGGTGGGCGGCCGTGGCTGCAACAGCTTGCCCAGCATCGGCAGGGCTTGCTGTCCGGAGAGCGTCGCCTCGCCGCACCCCTGCGTGAGCGCGTGCGACCCGGCAAAGCGGAAGACTTCCGTTCCCTGCAAATGTACAGTGCCGTCGCTGCGCAATTTGCCCGCATCAAGGCGCAGGCGGGCGCGGACGGCGGGCGACGGCCAGGCCCCGAAGCGCAGTGCATCGACAGCAAGCATCAATTCACCTTGGGCGCCCTGGGTGCCGTTCGGGCGCAGTTGCAGCAGTTGCAGGCGGCTGGCGCCGAGCGTCAGAACCTGGCCAGTACCCTGCCTTACTGTCAGTTGCGGGCTGCTGGCTTCGCCATGCAGCAGGAGGCTGGCCCAAAAACTGTCGTCAGCCTTTGCCGTTGCATCGGCTTTCACTTTCCATGTCGCACGGCTCATGGTCAGCGGCACATCCCGCGACCATGCCAGACGTTCGACGCCGAGCTGCAATGCCAGCTCGCTGTTTAGCCCGGCCGCCGGCGACCAGTGCAATGCCATGTCACCCGTCGCCTGCAGGTCGCGGATCTGAATGGCATCCCGTTGCCACTGCTTCATCTGCCCCTTGATCCGTACCTGCGCTTCGGCCGCCTTCCAGTCGGCTGAAGCCGCGCCCCCATTGAGACTGACGTGGTGCACCGCGCCATCCCAGCGTCCCCATCGGGGCGAATCGAGCGTGAACGGAAACTCGCCTTCGCTGACTCCTGCCCCATTGTCCACGCGAAGGACAAAGGCCTTGTCAAGCCGACTGTTCACTTGCAGCGACTGTTCGCCGTCGATCGTCACCTGCAAGTGCAGCCCCGGCTGCAATTCGAGCTGCGTCCCCGACGGCTGCCAGGCGAAGGCCAATTTGCCTGAGAGCGCAATTGCCTGTGGCTTTGCCGGCGCCGCAAACTGCATGTCGGCGTCCGTAAATTCCGCTTGGCCACTGAGCGCACGCAGGCTGCCGGCCGTTTCGCCGAGGAGCGCTTCGGCCTTCAGCGATAGCGTCCCTTGCGCGGCGCCCGGCGGCATGGCGATGCCCAAGGTGCGCCCCAGGTCCACCAGCACTGCCAGCGGCGCTTCGGCAACCAGCCTGGCCGGTTGTTGCGCCGGCTGACGGCCGACATGCAGCCGCGCTTCCGCACCCGGACCAGTAGCCGGCAACCACTCAAGATGAAACTCGGAAATATCGCCGGAAATCGCCGTCGACCGCAACAGGTGGCCATTCGGCCGGAATTCCGCCTGCAACTGCCCTTCCGTTTGCCGCAAATAGAAGTTGCCATGGACGTCCAGTGCCGCACGCTGCGGCCAGTGCAGGGTCACCCGCAGGTCGCCGACCACGGCTTCGCTCAAGGGCAAATGGGGCCAGGCAAGTTGCGGCCAGGGGGTAGCCTGTTGCGTCTGCCCGGGCAGGATTTCCAGTTCGCCGCTGGCAATATCCAGACGCTCGACATGGCGGCGTGCCAGCGAGTAGTCGAGAGCAATGTCGTGCACGGCAATCCGGAATCGGTGGCCGCCGGCGCTTTGATAGGTGGCGCTGACTTCGGTCAGGCGCGCGTGCCCGGCGCCAACCTTGTCGATCTCGACGTGCAGCCCCTCGAGGCCCGGGATGGCCAGCCAGCGCTCCGCCGCCATGCCAAGCAGTCGCGGCAAGGCCAGCCAGAGCAGGAGAAGCACAAGGAGTACGGCCAGCAGCCAGCGACCAGCACTTCCTAAGCGAATTGGAGACATGTGTCGAGGATACCGGTCGCCGGATTGTTTTGGGAATCGAATCAAGCTGGCGGCACATTGATCGGGTCACAAACTTTGCGGACTCGGCGTTGCCGACCGGCGCCGCCGTGTTTCCCGTGGCACGTCCCTTAGGGAAACGCTGATTTATTCCTGCTTTGTTTTCCCATGCTGAGCGGAAGTGGTAAAATGCCATTGTGTTAATTGGTCAAGGTGGCGAGCGTACAGGCAAGTTTTTCCGAACTCGAATATGCGGCGAAGAAGAAGCAGACACGGCGCGACCGGTTTCTTGCCGAGATAGAAGCGATCACGCCGTGGTCGGTATTGGCACAATCGCTTATCCCGTTTTACCCGAAGAGCGGAGGCCGGGGTCGCCCGCCCATTGGTCTGCGTCGGATGCTGCGGATGTATGTGGCCCAGCAATGCTTTGGGTTGTCGGATGAGGGCATCGGGGATGCCATCTACGACAGCCAGGCCATTCGTCATTTTGTCGATATCGATCTTTCCCGAGAATCTGCCCCGGATGCCACGACCCTGCTTGAATTCCGTCACTTGCTCGAACAGCATCAACTGAGCGAATCGATTTTCAACACGATTACCCATCACCGCACCGCCAAAGGCCTGCTGTTGCGTGAAGGCACCATTGTGGATGCGACCCTGATCGCCGCGCCGCCTTCGACCAGGAACAAGGCCGGCAAGCGCGACCCGGAAATGCACCAGAGCAAGAAGGGCAAGCAATGGTACTTTGACATGACAAGCCGAAGGCGAAGGACGCCCGTAGGGCGGTCCCGCGTAGCGGGATGCGGTCACGAGCGAAGCGAGGTCGCACAGGTGGCGCACATTGGTGTGGATGCCCACTCGGGGCTGGTCCATACCGTGATCGGCACGGCAGGCAACGTCAGCGACATCTCACAGGCCGAAGCGTTGTTGCATGGCGAAGAAACGATGGCCTTTGCTGACGCCGGCTATCAGGGCGTTGAAAAACGTCCGGAGAGCCAAGGCGGCGAAGTCGAATGGCAAGTCGCCATGAAACCCAGCAAGCGCAAACAACTGGCGGGAACGGAACTTGGCCGGTTGGTCGAACAGGTGGAATACGCCAAGGCGCGTATTCGTGCCAAGGTGGAGCACCCCTTCCATGTCGTCAAGAATCTCTTCAAGCATAGGAAGACGCGTTACAAGGGCTTGGCCAAGAATACGGCGCAACTGTTTTCGCTGTTTGCTTTTGCCAATCTGGTGCTCGCCCGCCGTTGGTTGTTGGGCGCTGACAGCCAAGTTGCGTCCTGAAGGCCAGAAATGCCATGAAAATCAATGTTTTTCACCTCGGAACGACCTTCAATGCGGCAAGTGACACCGAAAATCACACAAAGCCCCTCGCAATACTGAATTGATCAGCACTTCCTTAGTAGCGGCGGGCGACGCCGTTTTCGATCCGCACGCGATCACCGACCCGAATATCGTCGCTCGTGTTTTGCATCAGGGTTTGATTGGATCCATCCTCCATGCGGACGGTCACCCGGTAGGCATCGGCCTGCTGCTGGTTCCGGTTTTCAAGTTCGTGGCCGACATAGGCGCCACCCGCCGCGCCGGCAATGGTTCCAAGACCGATCGTGCTTCCGGCCCTGTCCTGCCTGACCAATTCGATGGACTGCACGGTACCGTACATCGAATAATTGTCGCGTGAATAGCTCGATTGCCGGTAAGCCAGCGTCTGATCATAGCCATAACCTGGCTGGTTCATGGATTCGCACCCGACGAGGGCGAGCGCGACCGAGACAGCGATTACCGCCCCTGATTTACTGATTGCAATCATGACTTCTCTCCCGAAGACAGACGGTGCGACAAGCAAGCCAAACACCGCCTGCTGGCCCCCTTGTGATTATTTCTTGGCATCCTTTGCCGCATCCTGAACCTTGTCGCCCGCCTTCTCGATCTGCTGCCCGGCTTTATCGACCGTTTTGTCGACTTCCTTGCCGGCACGCTCCATCGGACCTTCCTTTTTCTCGCAGCCGGACAAGCCGAGAACCAGAACACCCATCGCCAATGCTGCGATCGCTTTTTGGCTAAAATTCGTCATTTCCATCCCCTTAAAATCCGATCGTCGAACAGTTGGACGATCATTGTTTTACTACCCTTCCTGAATCAGGACGGGTTCCAGCATACAGTCTCTCAGTTATTTGTCGGGCTTGCCGACCTGATTACCGATCACGCCGCCAACCACAGCACCACCGATCGTTCCGGCAACGCCACCACCGGTCAGGACAGCACCGGCAGCACCACCGAGACCGGCACCAATCGCCGTATCCTTTTCACGCGTTGACATGTTGTCGCAAGCACCCAAGCCAAGGAGCGCCAACACGCAGAGCGTGGCAACTGAATATCTTTGAACCGATTTCATCGAGAAACCTCTTTGCAAATCATCATTTTTCGGAAGCCCCGTGTCTTTACGAGCTTGTGTAAACAAGAATGTATAAAGATCAAAGCGAGGTCTGTACGGTAGCCAACATCGCGATGTGAGCCATCGTGCCCACTGCACTTGGTCGCAGGATCAATCGGTTACTCAATCATGGTATCGACCGTCGCCTTGATCGATAAATTGAAGTGGCCCCCTGAGTCAAGACAGTAATGAGCGAAGTAATCGGCCCACTGCCGCAAATCGCGCCGAAGAAACACGGTGTGCCGTAGATGTGGCACAGTGTGCGTGGTGCCGCTGAAGACCGGTAAGACAATGGTGCTAAATGCCCGCGTATGAGCGTGGTCCTGGGCGACGTCATCGATATTGGTGAATTGACGTGGCGGTTCATAGCCGACGCGCCGATATCCCGTTTGAGAGAGTGAGCTAGACGACGTACCCGATGCGGCGCCACATTCCCCCTGAATGATGGAGCCCACCATGTCCCGACGTAACGCCAAAGTCAGTCTCAAGCCGTGCAAGTCCCGAGTGAACTTGACGATCACTCATCCGAATGCCGCCGGTATCGATATCGGCAGCGCCTCTCATTTTGTGTCCGTACCGCCTGACCGGGACGATTCATCGGTGCGCGAATTTCCCAGCTTCACTGTCGATCTCAATGCCATCGCCGATTGGCTCAAAGCCTGCCGAGTCGACATCGTTGCCATGGAATCCACGGGGGTTTACTGGATTCCCTTGTTCGAGTTGCTGGAGTCACGCGGTTTCACCGTACTACTGGTCAACGCACGTCATGTCAAAAATGTCTCTGGACGCAAATCTGACGTGCTGGACTGCCAATGGCTTCAGCAGCTCATGACCTACGGTCTGCTCAGTGGTGCATTTCGTCCAGCCGAGCAAGTGTGCGTGCTGCGCGCCCTGTGGCGGCAGCGTGCCATGTTGCTCAGAGGTCAAGGGCGACACGTGCAGCACATGCAGAAGGCACTCACGCAAATGAACGTTCAGTTGGCCAACGTCATTTCAGACGTCGTAGGCGAGACAGGCCAGAAGATACTGCGCGCCATTGTGTCGGGCGAACGCGATGGACACGTGCTGGGGGCGATGAAGAACGCCCGCATCCGCGCCAGTATTGCTGAAATCGCAAAGAGCCTGGAAGGCAACTGGCGGGCCGAACACTTGTTCGCGCTCAAACAGGCGCTGGCCGCGTTTGACTTCGCGGGTGTCCAACTCACTGAGTGCGACAGCGAGATTGAGCTGCAACTGCAACGTTTGCAGGCCCACGAGGGAGAGCCCGTCAAAGGTAAGCAACGCGGCCGAGCTCGCAATGCGCCCAAGTTCGATTTACGCACGCAACTCTTCAAGATGTGCGGTGTCGATTTGACGCGCATTGATGGAATCGATGTCACTACGGCGCTGGCCGTCATCAGCGAGACAGGGGCGGATATGTCACGCTTTGCTACCGCCGCGCACTTCACGAGTTGGCTGGGTTTATGCCCGGGCACCAAGATTACCGGGGGCAAGGTGATGAGTGGCAAAACCAAGCGATGCGCCAATCATGCTGCCCAGGCCCTGCGCTTGGCTGCCAGCGCCCTGCGTACCAGCCAATCAGCATTGGGAGCCTACTTCCGGCGCATGTGCTCACGCATGGACAAGCCCAAGGCCGTCACCGCAGCAGCCCACAAGCTGGCGCGACTGATTTACACGATGCTCACCAAGGGCACCGAATACACTGATCAGGGACAGGACTACTACGAGGAACGCTATCGACAGCGTGTGATCCATCACCTCGCAAAACGTGCAGAAAAGCTCGGCCTGCAACTCAATCCTCGTGACTTAGCATCTTGTCATGGAGCGGTTTTGTAGGCATGAGACTTGTGTGGCTTGGGTCGAATAGGTCGCGGTCGGTTTCGGTTGGGGATGAATTTTTGAAGGTTCAGGACAATCTCGGAGAACAGTGCGGCGACGATGCGCGAGGTCAAGCGAAGGCGGCCGGTGAGCACTTGGGGCAGCAGACGGCGCAGATGCGAGAAAGCCAAGGTGCGATTGATACGCCACGGCGAATCTGGGGCGATGAGGTGCTCCGTGGCCAGATAGACCGCCAGCGCATTGAGGTTGTCGCAGAGCATCTTGGCGCCGACGTCCTGACAGGCCGCGAGCCAGGTCAAGCCAGACGTATGCTCAAGCGACAGGCGATGCTTGAGGCGCTTGAAGGCCTCTTCGATGCGCCAGCGCCGATGATAGAGATCTGCGAATGCAGGCGCCGGATACTGCGCACTGTCGAGCAAGGACGTCATGAGCACGCGCACCTTACCGGCGGGTGTCACTTGGCGGATCAGGCGCACGGTCGAGGCCTGGCGGGGACACTCATAATCGACGGCATCCCGGCAATTCGGCGGTGGCAGGGTCACCACGGTGTCGTCCTGGCCGGAGCGCATGAACTGCGTGATGGCGGCAAAGGTCGACGACGAATCGCAGCGCATGCAAAAGGGAATCTCCCGATGCAGCAAGGCGGCCACCAGCCACGCGCCCGGGTAACCGCGGTCGAGCAGCAGCATGTCGTGGCGGTCAATCCGGTCCAGGCGCTCGAACAGCATCTGCCGCTCACCAACCAGGGGGCTGTGCAGGATCAGCGAATCGAACAACTCGATGCCCGG
Organism: Candidatus Dechloromonas phosphoritropha; assembly: GCA_016722705.1. Lineage (NCBI taxonomy): Bacteria > Pseudomonadati > Pseudomonadota > Betaproteobacteria > Rhodocyclales > Azonexaceae > Dechloromonas > Candidatus Dechloromonas phosphoritropha. The sequence continues at coordinate 602,345 of JADKGN010000001.1, forward strand.
ACGAAACAAGCCGAACAGCGTCGCCTCGCGCACACACCGCTTGCCCTCCGCGTTCAGCAAGGTCAAGCGAACCTTGGAGGCATCGGCGGCCAGAACCCGCAATCCCTGCCAGAGCGGCTGACCGGGAAGGGCTTCATCGACCAGCCGCAGCAACTCTGTGTTGAGCGGATCGAAGACATTCGCATAGAGGCGGCTACGCGCCTTCGAGAACGCACTGGCGGTCACCACCCGAGACAAGCGGGTTCGCCGCGCCAGCAGCGTGAAGAACGCATCGAGTTCGCCCTGCACGGCCCCACGCACACCGCTGAGCAGGAAAGCGATCAGATCGGTGAAGGGCAATCCACGGCTGCGCGTGAAATTCCGGGAATCACGGCGAGCCGCTTCGCGAAAGGCTGTGCTCTGAATGAAGTCCGCAAGCCTGAAAAGCACATTGACATATTTAGGACGGCATATTTAACCTATAAATATCAATCCGTTACGAGACCCAATTCTACCCCGACATGGCCGGCTTATCGCGGCGGCTCTAAAATATGCAAACGCGCTAAGTCAAGAGGATTGGCCTGCAACTCACCCCTATTCCTCAGCCCATTTGAAATAGCTAAGACAATCATGAAGATATGCTATGTTTCTTGAGAGAGGTCAGTTTAAGCTGTACATTCGACTTCACTCGTAGCTGGACGGCGCTGCCCCGGTTTTGCCTTTGCTTCGGTTTTTGCTGCTGTTTTTGATCTTTCCTTTGTGATGGAGGACGCCTCTGTAGAGCGTAGCGAAACAGGAGCGTCCTCCATCGCGCCGCCAAACCTGCCCACGTGCATGGCACCGCCACCGAATCATGCGTATCAAAAACAGGCGCTCATGCTCAACGCGTCAGCGTGTGGACGAATCTGACAAAGTAGAATTAACGAAGGACCAATCAAACGCGGCGTTGAATCCAACGAAAACTGGCGTGCCATCGGCCCCTGCCGTGCTTGCCACCCAGTCTCGAAACTTTTGCATCCCGATTGCTGGCTCAAGTCCATCGCGCTCCAGTCTGCCCAGGGACAGACCAGTGAGTTCTAGTGCTTTCGGGTCGGCATTGTTGGTGGTCGGCTTTAGCTCGCAAGAGGACGCTTGTTGTGGGTCAGAAACATTGCAAGCACCAATCGTGAGAAGACTGTATTGGGGTCGTCCCAGAAAACGGAAAAAATCGTACGCTAAGCCGAACCCTTTACCTAGTTGAAGCGAGCCCACACTCACGTCAGGGAGGCAGTCAAGGAAGCGAAGCGCCCCGCCGGCTGCACCCTTGACGACAGAGGGCGCGAGATGGGGTATCCGCGCCAGAACGGACTGGCTGTCGCCCTGCGCGAGCTGGGGCGCATCGAACGCACGCTGTTTATCCTGGACTGGCTGCAAAGCGTGGAACTGCGGCGCCGCGTGAATGCCGGGTTGAATAAGGGCGAAGCGCGCAACGCGCTGGCACGTGCCGTGTTCTTCAACCGGCTGTGCGAAATCCGCGACCGTAGTTTCGAGCAGCAGCGCTATCGAGCCAGCGGCCTCAACCTGGTGACGGCGGCCATTGTGCTGTGGAACACGGTCTACTGTTAACGGCGGTCAAATTCCGTAGAAATTTGGCGGCGTTAAATTTTCAAGCATGTTGTGTGCTTTCTCGCTGAGATGCCGAGTTGCCCCGGAGCCGGGTCAAGGGCAGGCTGTGGCCTTATACAGACTGGCGAAGCGCACCCTTGACGCGGTGGAGGGGCGATACGCTTGAAGGTGGCAGTAAGTACAGCAGTTTTGCGCTTACTGCCATAAAGGCCAGCGGTTTCGCCGCCATATTTCTACGGATTTACGCCGCCGGCAACATCTGCCTGGAACGGGCCGCGAACGCCCTGCGCGGGCATGGCCATGCTGTCGATGACGCGCTGTTGCAATACCTATCGCCGTTAGGCTGGGAGCACGTCAACCTGACCGGCGATTACCTGTGGCGCAGCAGCGTCAAGGTCGGCGCGGGCAAGTTCAGGCCGTTACGACCGATGCAATCGGCTTAGCGTACGATTTTTTCCGTTTTCTGAGATGACTCCATCATGAGCTTGGTCCTGATTGGTAATTAAGGCTTTTTGCCGCTTGAATCGGGCGGAATCTTCTCGAAAAGCCTTTGGGTTTCTGATCACTGGTTTGGCAGGTTTCGATTCGTGGCAGGCCACGCTGAACGCTTTAGGGACTGGTAGCAGTTGCTTCTCCAGATCGACGGCGAGGAATCTCGGGCTGGTGTCGATTGCTTTGTAACGGGCCATGGCACTTTCCTGACTTCAACTCCAGGTTTGAGCCTTGTTATTCCAGTTGGTTCACGGCACGATGCGGCCATGAAGATGCTTTTCCTACAGCGTCGTTAGCCAGCTTCCACGCAAACGCCCTGTTCCTCATTCGCGAAATCGACCACATCGTCCTGCGTGTCGTCGACCTCGAACGCATGCTTCGTTTCTACTGTCAGGCGCTTGGCTGCTCCGTCGAGCGCCGCGAAGATGCGATCGGCTTGGTTCAGTTGCGCGCTGGTCGCTCTCTCATTGATCTAGTACCTGTCGATGGCAAACTTGGCAAGGCTGGAGGTGCGCCACCTGGAGCAGAAGCACGCAACCTTGATCACTTTTGTCTTCGCGTGGAGCCCTTTGATGAAGCCAACATTCGCATTCACCTTAACGCTCATGGGGTGGAGGCTGGAAACGTCGAGTCGCGCTATGGTGCTGAGGGTGAGGGTCCGTTCATGTATCTCACAGACTCCGAAGGCAATGTCATCGAGCTCAAGGGCCCACCGGCTGGCTATGCCTTCCATAATCTGCACGGCGGTGACGACAACGTCGTCTAACCCGCTGACACCGATTGCCGCATTCTCCCTTACGGTTTGCGCGGATGCCGGACGAAGCGGATGATCTTGTCCAACTGGAAGTGCGTTTGTTTTCCGGCACGCTCTGACTTTTTGGTCAGTGCTTTCTGCACCAGGTCCGAAAATGTGACCACGTCCTGCCACGGATAATCGTCCAGAACGCCGCCATCTTGAAAGAACGCAGCAATCCAACGCGCGTCCAGTTCGTCTTGTCCAGTCTCCTGCAAATATTCTGTTGCAGCCATCTCGACGTACTCGCTCAGCTTGGGCACAGCAACTCCTGTAAATACGGTCACCATACACTTTGCGGCGTTGACCTTCCAAGGGGCCATGCCATGCGGAATGCTCGTAAGCATCGGTCATTCACCCCACATGTTGGGCCTCTTTTATTTCATCCTATCCTATACTGAGTTTTGCGTTGCTTGTTTCGAGCGGGACAAAATAGCCAAGACACACCCGGGCGCGGCAGTTCGGCGTGGTCTGATTTACTTCGGCGATTCAGGCCGAAAGTGGGCTAGATTTAAGCCGATGTTGACAGCTGCTTCGTGGAACAGCGGGTCCCCCGCTTGCAGCCGGCGTAGTGCCTGAGGGGCCCTGGCGGCTCGCGGCCCATCGGCCGAGGCGGTGCCCTATGAGCGACGGCACGTCCGCCACGCTGCTGCCTGCACTTTGCGGTGTCGTGGTTCGGCGGCGCCTTCGCGCTCCCGCTGCGAAGTCGAAACATGCAAGCGTCTGTTCCATCCGAGCCGCGGTTCAGACTTTTCCCATGCCATGGTTGGCCGTCCGATTGCACCCTAAGCACCGACGGTCGCCATAGTCCGCCTGTGGATCAACGCGCCAGAAGCGCGTGCCACCGACATCGGCCAGGCGCGGGCAGAAGCGATAGTTGGAGAGGCGGAATAGGCCGAATACCAAATCGCTGTACGCGCCGGTGTCGGTCATGATCTGCGTCGGTTGCAACTCGGTCTGCTGCTCCAGCACAACCGCCAGCAAGATCAGGCTGTCGCGCAGCGTGCCGGGTACGGTGATCGCGTTCAGCCCGGTGCGCTGATCGGACAACAGGTTGTACCAGGGTAACCGGCAACTACGCGGCGTCGAGCGCCCCTACTTCGGCAACGCGTACAAAGGCGAGCGCAGCGGGTTCTGAGCGAACAGTTCTTTCCAGACCCGTGGCGTGAGTTCATGGACGCGGTCGGCGGGGTGCTCGGCGACGCGCTGCAGGACATCGACGAGATAATCGTAGGGGTCGATCTGATGCAGCCGACAGGTAACGATCAGGCTCTGGATGATCCCGACCTGCCTGGCGCCGAACTCCGTCCAGCAGAACAGCCAGGAGCGGCGCCCCATGGGGAATCACCCGCAGGGCGCGTTCGAGGTGATTGGTGTCGATCGGCACGTCCGGGTCGGCGAGGAAGACCTCCAGTCCCCATCGTCGATCGCGCGCGTAGGCCAGCACCCTGGTCAGCGGATTGCGCGGTAACAGCCCCTGCGCCGCGAAGCGTTCGCCAACCCAGGCGAAGAAACGCTCGACGATCGGTTTGGCATGCTCCAGACGATAGTCGCGCTTCCTTGCACCGGTGAGCTTTTGCTCGCGGATGCGCTCTTCGACCTGATACAGGTCCCCAATGAGCGCGAGTGCCTGCGCTGCCGCTTCTGGTTCCGCGTCTTGCGCGTCAAAGAACTTACGACGCGTGTGCGCCCAGCATTGGGCGTGCGTGATCCCGATCTGCGCCGCGTAATGACTGTAGGCCTGATAGCCGTCCGACAACAGCACCGCGCCTTCGGCGGCGGTCAGTCCGAGGGCCGCCTCGACGTGCTTGAACTCGCGACTGGCGAAGAAGGGGAAACAGATTTCGTCGCCTTCGCCATACACCGGCCAGAAGTACGCCGCTTTCAGCTTGCCGGGTGCGCCCTGTCCGGCCTTGATCGGCGTCTCGTCCATCGCCTTGACGCGCGAGCTGCGGATCGAGGCAAACTGCGCCTCGTAGATCGGTTCGAGCAGAGTGATGCCCTGTTGCCCGATCTGCGTCAGCCACGGCCGGCTGACGGTGATTCCCGCATCGGCCAGGCGTTGATGCTGGCGATACAGTGGCAGGTGGTAGGCAAATTTGTCAATCAGCAGTCCGGCGACGAAGCTGACGTCGGCCCGGCTGCCCTCAATGACACCGGCCGGCGCGTTGGCGCAGACCAGTGTCTGGTTACTCTTGAGCTTGATTACCGGCCGGCGATACTTGATCACCACGTAGCTACCCGGCCGTTGCGCCAGGCGATAGCTGTCCTTGTGGCTGATGACCTCGTAGTCCTCGGGAGAGAGGCCTTCGACTTCCGGCGCGGTGAGCTCGACGACTTCGACTGGGACGCGGTTCTCGTCGAAGAAGGGCACGCTTTCGTCACTGGGACGCTTGCTGGTCGGCTGACGGGTATGCGCGGCGACGGGGCGACCTGGTGACTCAGAACCTGGTGGGGGCGTCGGGAACTCGCCGAGACTCAGTTGGCCGCTCGGCGTGACGTCGATGCGTCGTTCGCTTTTCTGGCCGAAGATCTGGCGCTTGAACCAGTCGATTTGTTGCTTCAGTGCGGTGATTTCAGCAGACAGCGTCTGGCACAGATCCAGCACCTCTTGCGGGCACAATGCCGCGGCTTGTTCGAGGTTGTAAACCGTCTGGTAACGTGCTGAATCCATGCGTGTATTTTAACACAAGCCGCTGTTTTGAAGCGTTTTTATGGGCGCTCCAGAGGCGTGATAACGCTTCTTCCGGCGTCCCGGCTCGATCCCTTCGAGGAGCAGTTTCAGACCGGTCCAGTCGATTTCGCACGTGCGCACTTTATCCCAGTTGGCGACGAAACGGCCTTCTTCGAGACGCTTGGCCCACAGGCAGAAGCCGCTGCGATCCCAGTAGAGCACCTTCACCTGAGTGCCACGGCGATTGAAGAAGACGAAGAGCTGGCCGCTCAGCGGGTCCTGACCGAGGACATGACGGGTGATCGCGTACAGACCGTCGAAGGATTTGCGCAGGTCGACCGGCTGGCCATAGACTTGGACGCGGATTTGGCCTTCAGGGAAAAACATCAGCGGCGCTCCAGCTGCAGGATCAGGCCGCCGCCGAGGTCGAGGGTGAGGTGGAAACGAGCGGGCGTCGCCGTGGTTGTGCTCAGAGGGCCGACGTCGACGAAGGTGGCCGGCTGGCCGCTGGCCTTGTCCTGACTGTCGAGGGCGATGCCCAGACGTGTGCGCCAGCGATGGAAGCTGGTATCGCTGATCTCTTCGCGTTTGCAGAAGGTCGCAACGTTCAAACCGCTGCCCGGAAATCGCGACAGCAACGCCTCCCATTCGCTCGCGCTACGCCGCACCCGCGACCCTTCCCCTGCCTTGGCCATCCTGGCCTCCTCCGCGTTTCGTGATTCGAGGAGGACATTGTCGACAGCACGATCGGCGCTGGAAAGAACGCCGCAGAGTTACCGGTTACGTACCAGGTGACGCCGCGCCCGCGATTGAAGTATTTCGGGTTTGGCCCGGCGTGGATGGTGCGTACTGGCACGACGAAGCGCATGCCATCGGCCGAGGCCACGTCACCCCCGCCCCAGGTGCGGGCCAGCGCGATGCGGTTCTGCGCCGCGACCAGCGTGGCATTGCAGGCAATCAGCGTGTCATCGCGCACGTAGTTCTGATCAACCCACAGTAACCGGTCACACTTGAGGGCTGGGGTGTCCGGCCGCACGAACGGTTCCGGCCCGGTGTTGCAGGCTTCGGCCAGCAGCACCGCGCAGAGGCTGGTCGTCAAGTCAGCGGCGCGCGCCATGCGCTCGGTCAGGTGCGTGAACGCCTCCATGCAGCACGTTCGCGCCGCGACCTCCAGCAGGATTTCCGGCAGATCGACGCGCGGCATGCGCGCCTTGATCTCTTTGCGCAAGGCAATCAATGAGGCCGGTTCCTCCAGCGCTTCCAAGGGGCTGAGCACCAGTTCGGTTTTGTCGCCAACGGTTTCGAAGCGAACGGCGTCGTTCTCAGGCAGGCGTGCCGCGACGCGCCGGTAGGTTTCATCCAGTTCATGCGTCAGTGCGGCCAGTGTGGCTTCGGGTTGGATGGTCAGGCCCAGCGAGCGGCAGACGATGGGGCGCGCAGCCTCCCACTCGGCACCGGCCAGCAGGCCAGCGCGCGGATCGGCGTAACGCCAACTCGGGCTGACGAACACATCGCGCCGCCGAATAGCCGCGCGCAGCTTGTCGAGCACGCAAAAGGTGTAGGCCGTGGCATTGACGCGACCATCGGCCTGCACGACATGGCGCTCCCATGCTTTGCCAACGATAGCGGTGGGCGGGTCGTGCTTGGGCTGCTCGTGCAGCCATGTCATTGCCTGTACCAAGGACTGCGCCGCCGGGTTGGCGTCGAAGCGGATGACGCGCAGCAGCGTTGGAATGAAGCGCGTCACGGTGGCTTTCCGGGCTTCTAACTCGGTGCAGAACACATCGTTGGGCGGGCGCACCAGGCCGCGAACCTCATCGAGGGCCTGGGCCAGCTCGTCGCGTCCGATGGCCGTATAGACGCGCTCGCGCAGCTCGCCGTCCGGCAAACCGGGGTCGAGCAGCATCCGGCACGCCTCGGCCAGCGTCGAGGCCGCCAGATCCAGATCCTTGAGCGTGCGCTGCCTGACCTTGCGGTCTTCCTTCTCGGCCTTAGTGAACAGCTCGCGCAGCAACAAGTCGAGCAGGTCGATGGCATCGTCCTGGGCATTGGCTTCGAGGCAGTGGGCGAAGGCCACCAGGGTCGCAACGCGGCGTGCTTCCGGCAACCGGGCTACGGCCGAGACCTTGACGGTGCTGGCGAAGCGCGCCAAGGCCGCGATGCGGCTGGGCGGCACGTGAGTGCCGGGCAGCGTGATGCCCAGGCCGCGCACGGTCTCGATGCGTTGCAACGCCAAGACGAGTGCCGGGGCGCTGACGCGTACCGGCCCCTTGCGCAGCCGATCCAGCCAGGACTGGCGGCTACCCTCGGCGGGCTTGAGCAGATCATCCAGGCGCTGCCGCTGTGCATCCGTCACGCCACGTACCAGAAGACGCCACAGGCGTGACTCCATGCGCGAGCGCACTTCGGCAACGAAGCGCTCCAGTACCGTCACGCCGGGCAGCAGCACCTTGTGGCCAACCAGCCAGCCGTTGGCGTAGTCGAACAGCGCGCTGGGCCGGTCGGTGCCCGTCCAGCACATCGCGCACAGCCAGCGCCCGAGACGGAACTGCACGCCGTTGTCGGTGAATTCGCGGTAGTTGTAGCGGACACGAATCTCGGTCGTGTGCCGCCAGCGTTGTTCGCTCTCGCGGTAGGCGAGCACGCAGGCGGCATCGGTGATGCCGAGCTGCGACGAGAGCGTCTGCAGCACTGCGCCGGGCGCGGCAGTCGGGTCTGCCAAGAAGGTGCCGAGAAAGCGTACCGTTGTCAGTTGCAGCGCATAGCCCAGGCGGGTGCTGTCGCGCCGCTTGGCGGTGATCCACTCGCGGTCATCGTCGTCCAAGTGGGAATAGCGCGCCAGTTCGTCGGCGGAAAGCGACTCTGGATAACGGCCATAGCGTTCCCGTTGCGTGGCAGACAGGAAGCCGACCGGCATGGCGTCAAAGCGCTTCGGCGCAGAAAGTGGCCGGTGTCACGATGCGCGCGCGGCCGATGCTGCCCCGTTGCAGCAGCCCGGCGCGGCGGTCGCCAGACACCAGATAGTCGGCTTCGCCCGCCAAGACCATTGCCAACAAGAAAGAGTCATTCGGGTCATTTGCCTCGACGCCTTCCGGCAGGGGCGGCAGCGCGTCCAGCACGATGGCACGCTGCATGTTGTTGACCATCGTGCCGACGCGGTGGGCAGGCAGGATGGCTTTGAGTTTCGGGTAGCGGCTCGCGCGCCGCAGTTAGTCGAGCTGCGCCCTCGACGTCACCAGCTCGAACCTGGCCACTCGCCAAGCGCGGTAGATCAAGTCCGGCGGACCATGCGGTGAAATCAGCGCGCCAAGCAGCACGTTGGTGTCCAAGATGACGCGCATCAGTGCTCACGCGCCCATTGCACCGCCTCCTCGACGAGGTCGCTCAGCTCCGTCTCACTCATGCCTGCGGCAGCGGTCTTGGCCTGATCGACGGCCCGCTCCAGCAGGTAGGCGCGCACAGCTTCCTCGATGAAGCGCGACAGGTCGCCCTTGCGGCCGCCACCCTGCGCGGCGATGAACATGCGCACGGACTGATCCACGTCCGGCGACACGGCGATGTTCCAGCGAACGGTGTTCATGATGTCTCCAGTTAGTCACTAACCAGTTCAATCATCACAAATCATGAGAAGAATTCAGGATGCGCAAGCCATGGTTGGCACTATGTTGAAGCGGGTCAATGAGCAGGCCGCAGCGACGACTGAACGTCCCAATCGAGTGAGGTAGTAGCGATAGGTATGAGTGACTTTCTTGATCAAGCCGAGCGTACGCAGTCGGGCAAGTTGGCGCGACATGGCGGACGGAGTGAGCTTCAGATAGCTGAGAAGATCGGCACGACGCCAACCGTGAATGTTGAACTCGCCGCGTTGCATGGTTTGCAGCAAGGCTTTCTCGGCAGGATCAAAGAAGTTCACCCCTTTGACACCGGGAGCCGCCCCCAACCGTGGCATGCTCAATCGCTCCAAGTCACGCTCGCCGGCACTGGGGTCATCGAGGCTGGAGAGGAACGCCAGGTAACGTTGGTTGCAGCCGAGCAGGATGTCGCGCAGGTCGATCAGGCTATAGATTGTCTTCTTCAGGGGCGCCAATTCTCGGGTGGCGTGCCTGTCCTTGTGTTCCACCTTGCGGTGGTGTTTGAAGAAACTCACGTCATTGACGGTCGTTTCGACCCGCAGTACGCGGGAGAATTTGTCATACACCTTGACGCCAGCGGCGCCCATGGTGTGCTTGATGCAGCGCCCCTCGATACGGGTGGACAACCGGGAACCGATCTCCTGGGCCAGTTGTGGCGTGACTTTCTTGCCCAGAAAGCTGGAGACGCGTTCTGCGTTGGCGGCCAAGACCGCTTGGCGCGAAATGGCGTCATACAGTGGAACCAATATCTGCTCACTGCGAAACATCAGGTCGGTGGAGTATTCGACTTGGCGCAAGCTCCAGTGATACGAGGATCCAAAGACGTCAAGCACTGGGCACAACCACTGCGCATAGCGATCCAGTCGCGGGTGAAGTACGTCGGGACTGAACGCATCCGCCAGCGCCTGCGCCTGCGCGATGTCGGCGACACGCAGGAAGGCGTTGTCCTGCTGGAGGAAGTCGATCCTTTCTCGCGTCAGAGTTCTTGCCAGAGCGCTGTGACCATTACAGTAGAACTGCAACCCGAACGGTGCCCACGTCGGCACACGCAGGTAGCACAACCCCAGTTCCTCGTCGATGAAATAGAAGTAGTAGTGCAGGCACTTGCCTTGATCGGGGCGCAGGAAAGTCTTGCCACTGCCTTTGTCATGCCACGGTTTGTAGCTCGGACAGGCTTCCATGGCCGAGAGTACATGCACCAAACCCGGTGCGTCGCCGCGACCGGCGAGCACTCGCGCGACCAACTCTTCCTTGCGAATATGGCTTTTGCTGACGTGCGCGATTTCAATACCCGCCGCCAGACACACCTCCTGCGCACGCTCACGAATGCGATCTCGCAGCGGCTCGGCAAATCGCGGGTAGTCGAATACCCGAATTCCGTGCGTGTACAAATAACTCGTCATTCCTGCCGCGTAGCACGCACCAGGCAGCGTGCCGGTGATAATGATCCGGTCAAAGCACGAAAGCACACCATGCATGTTCGTCGCGTATCGTTCCGCCAGAGCCATCGCCAACATGATCGCCTCCTCGGTCATTCGTCAGGCTTCTATCGTAATACCTGTTTGGTTCCGGCTCGTCCGGCTTAGGTGTTTATGTACATGGGTGTTTATACACTTTTAAGATGGCTCTTGTAATGGTTCGATAAAACGATCGTTTTTACGTACTTTAGCGATCTCGCGGCTGCCGTTCCACATTCATCGCTAAGCGGTTTACTATAGTGGTTCGCGTAATCAAAGTTTGATACTGTCTTAATCCAATGAGTAAAACGGAATATTAGGATGAAAATCGGCTATGCGCGCGTATCCACGCGCGAACAGAACCTGGACTTGCAGGTGGACGCCCTCAAGGTGGCTGGCTGCGAGCGCATCTACCAGGACGTGGCGAGCGGCGCGAAGACAGCGCGCCCGGCGCTCGATGATCTGCTAGGACAATTGCGGGCAGGTGACGTGCTCGTAATCTGGAAACTCGACCGCATGGGTCGCTCGCTCAAGCACCTGGTCGAACTGGTCGGCAGCCTGATAGAGCAAAAGGTCGGCTTGCTCAGCCTGAACGATCCGATCGACACCACCAGCGCGCAGGGGCGGCTCGTGTTCAACCTGTTCGCTTCACTGGCCGAGTTCGAGCGCGAGTTGATCCGCGAGCGAACCCAAGCCGGGCTATCTGCGGCGCGGGCGCGCGGCCGGATCGGTGGGCGGCCCAAGGGTCTGTCGCCGCAGGCCGATGCGACGGCACTGGCCGCCGACACGCTGTATCGTGAACGCAAGCTGTCGGTCGCGGCTATTGCGCAAAAGCTGCACGTCTCCAAGAGCACGCTGTACAGCTACTTGCGGCATCGCGGCGTGGAAATTGGCCCCTACGCGAAATCGGCGCAACAGCGGTCAAACCCGCCAGCGACGGCAAGCGCCGAAGCCGATGCGCCGAAGGTCGCCACCGTCCTGCTGACCCTGCGCATCGAGAACAACAGCAAGTTCGTGCGCGGTAAAAAGCGCACGATAGAACACATCGAGTGCTTTTACCTCGAAGAATTCGACGTCACGCGGCGACCGAACGGCGAGTATGAGCTGAAGGTGCCCTATGAGAGCGACGAAGACCTTGATGAAGCCATGAACGAGTTGCTCAGCGACATCGCCAGCGACGCGGATGACCGTCACTGCTTCTCGGAGAGCGATGCCCGCATGGAAGGCCATGACCGCCACTGGTGATGCTCATGGCTTAAGTCGGTTGGCTGTTCCATTGCTCCCCGGAAGCCTGCTTCGCGCGCGGGTCGGCCACACGTAAATCGTCTACGCGCTGGGGCTCACGTACGTTCAGCAGGTGCTGTTGGCGCAGACGGTGCACTATCCGGACACCGCCGGCCGCATTTGTCAGGCCCTCAGCGCGCCGTGTAGCCGCCGTCGATGACCAGTTCGGATCCGGTCACCCAACGTGCCTGATCGGAGGCCAGATAGACCACGCCCCAAGCGATGTCGTCGGGATGGCCGGTGCCCCCCAAGGGATGGAGAGCGTCCAGAGCGACCTTGGCTGCGTCATGTTGAAGGCCGGCGTCCTTGACGTAGCGATCAACCAGCGCGGTGAAGATGAACCCTGGGTGAACCGAATTGACCCGGATTTTGTCGGGGGCGAAGGTCAGCGCATCGTTCTTCGACATGACGCGCACCGCGCCCTTGGAGGCGTGATAGGGCGGAATGTCGGCACCGCCGACGAGGCCGTAGATCGACGAGATATTGATGATCGATCCGCCACCGACCTGGCGCATCGGCGCGATGGCATGTTTGGTGCACAGAAAGACGGCGGTCGTGTTCACCGCCATCACCTTCTCCCATTCGGCAAGTTCGAGCTGGTCGGTCGGCTTATTGACACCTTCGATGCCGGCGTTGTTGACCAGCACGTCGAGCTGACCGAACTGGTCGACCGCCGCCTGAACGGCCGCCTTCACCTGCGCCTCGATGGTCACATCGCAGGCATGAAACGCCGCCTTGCGCCCGGCAGCCTGAAGCTTTTCGGCAACTTCGCGACCACGGTCGTCACGATCGACGATCAGCACTGCGCAGCCCTCTTCGGACATGCGCTGGGCAATCGCTTCGCCAAGACCGTTGGCCCCGCCCGTGATCAGTGCAACCTTGTCTTGCAGTCTGGACACGTTAATCTCCCTGGACGTGTTCACGTTGAACGATGCGGCCAGTGTAGCATTCCGCGGCGACGCGAGGGCGGCGCTGACCCCCTTCAAGGTTCTACTACCAGACCAGCAACGGGTTCTGGGCCCCGTCCATCCGGATACACGCTTGATTAGGGTCTGAGGTGAATGGCGCTAAGTTAAGGCCGTCCAGCATGCTCATCGCGAGCATTGTGGCTTAAAAAGCGGACGCAATACGTCCTTAACTTAGCGCCATTCGGGTCTGAGGTGCAACAGAACAGTTATGCAAATTCACCATAACCGTTCCACTACGCCTCAAACCCCACCTTCGTCAGCTTCAGGCGGAAAATCGATCCAAGCGGGCCGCTATCCAAAAATACCAATGAGTCATCCAGACCCAATCCCGCCCTTCAGGTCATCACGGACTGAAAGGCAGATAACAAAGTATCCCCCAGCTACAGCCATCAACCGCATATCGAGCTGCTGACACGTTGATGATTACTCAAGCACGCCACTTTCAGGGCGGGCCGGCAGCGGCTGATCGAGCGGCGCGGCGTCGGTCAGTTGCGCTGCCAGCTCACGCAGGCTGATACCGCCGACCGACGCGGCAAGCGCCTGCTGCATGTCTACGAACAGCTTGTCGACTGCCGGTGGCGTCGGCAGTCCGACGGGTGAAAGGAAGCGTTCCTCACCGCTGCTGCGTACCGTCTCCAGGATCTGCATCACGCTGATCAGAGAGGGGTCTCGTCCAGGCAGGTAGCGTGGTGGATCGTCGCTGCTCTGCACCAGCAGTTGCTGGCTTTCAAGCGCATCGAGCACGGTCAGCAGGACGTGCCTCGGCATGTCCAGCAAGCCGATGAATTCGGTCAGCGATGGCGCACGCTCGCCGGCGACGAACCTGCTGGCAACCAGGGTCATGGCCGACAGCGCCAGTCGTTCGCGCATGCGGTTGCTAAGTCGCGGTTCGCCGGCACTGGCGTAGAGGTATTCCGGATGCTGGGCGTAGAAGGCAACACTGGCGCCGAAGAGCAGGATCAGCCAGCTCAGGTAAAGCCAGATCATGAAAAGAATCAGGATCGCCAGACTCGAATAGATCGCTGCGTACTGGTTCGACGTCACCACAAAAGCCGCAAATCCCCATCCGGCGGTTTGCCAGGCGATGCCGCCGGCAGCGCCGCCGATCAGCGCCGGGAGCAAGCGCACGCGCGCGTTGGGGATAAACATGTAAATGAAGGTGAAGGCCGCGATCACCAGCAGATAGGGCATCAGCCGGCTGATCGTCTGTGCCAGCTGGCCGAGCATCTCGATCGCCAGCAGGCCGCGCACCGTCTCGACACTCACTACCGTGGCAGTGATACCCAAGGCTGCGAAGACCAGGATCGGACCGACCATGAGCACGCTCAGGTAGCGGCTGAAACGATCGCCAAGCGACCGCGGACGGGGCACGTGCCAGATGTGGTTCAACGATTCTTCGATCTTCTGCATCAGCGAAATCGCGGTGTAGAGCAGCAAGACCAGGCCGAACGCACCGAGCACGCCGACGTTTATGTTCTGGATGAACGAGATGATGTTCGACGTGACCTCCTCGCCTTTTTCACCGAGAGGCTCGAGGAAGGTCAGCAGCATCGGCTGAATCTGGTTATGCACGCCGAAGGCCTTGAGCACCGAAAAACTCAGCGCCAGTAGCGGCACGATCGACAACAGCGTCGTATAAACGAGGCCCATCGCGCGCAGGGTCAGCTGCCCGTCCACGACATCGCGTACCAGCAGTAGCAGCGTCCGTATGACGCGTATGCCGCGCGCCTGCCAGACCGACAGAGCAACTCCCTGGCTACCCCAGATAATGCTCTCCAGGCGACTCAGCAAACCGGCATCGATGACGGGCTTCACTTGGCGACCTCGAGTTCGAGCTGCAAGGTGACCGCCTTGTCGGACGCTGCGCTGGCCTGGCGCGGTTTGCCAGGCAGCACACGCTTGACGTCCACTCCATCAATGCTGGTCATCTCGGCGACAATCGCTTCTCCGCGTTGGCTGGCAAGTTGCGCCAGCGCCTCGTCGGAGACCGGCTGCTCCTTGATCATTCGCTCGAGGAGACCTTGATAGAACGCTGTCGGCGCAGTGGCAAGCGCACGCTGCTTCACCAGGGCCAGCACTTCGGGCGCATAGCGCTCGCTGAACGCCGCCTCGATCGCCACCTGCGCACGCGGGTTGGCCGCATCAACCGGGCCAGGATCCTCGCCCGGCTGCAGCTCCAGCCCCATGCGCCCAACGATGTCGGAGCGCACAGCGAGCGACTTCAGCGCCGCTGTATCGGTCTCGACCGAGTGCGTCGGCGGCACGACCAGGGTCAGCATCGTACGCTCCTTCATCGCCCGCGCGACCGTTGCCAGCTTCTCGCGTTCGGGCGGTGCAAGTACCGCGCTACCGGGTTCGAAGTCGATGCTGTCGAGCTTGCTATCGCTGCTGGCACCGAAGAGCGCACCGAGCGCCTTGAACGGCGCGGTGACGATGCCGGTAAGCAAACTGCCGAAGGCCTTGCCGATCACCGCCCCGTAGGCGAATTCAGGATTGTTGAGGTCGCCGCTGACCGGTAGCCCGATATCGATCACACCCTGTGAATCACTTAGGATCGCTATCGCCAGATCGAGCGGCAGATCCGCAGCACCGGGGGTATCGACCCGCTCGCCAAGTTTCACCTGCTTGAGAACGATCTTGTTCTCGCCGCGCAGCTTTCTCTCCTTAACCTTGTACTGCAGATCCAGAGACAACTGTCCGCCCGTGATCCTGCGACCGGCGAACTTGACGCCGTACGGCGACAGCGAGCTCAACGTCAGGTTGCGAAAAGTCATCTCGATATCGGTCAGTTTCGCCGGGTGGAAGACGCTGATCTGGCCGCGTATCTTCGCCGAACCGTACTTGTCTACTCGCGCGTCGAGCTGCATCTTGGCGCTGCGTGCCGGATCGGTTCCAAGGCCGGTGATCACGCCTTGCAGTTCGTGCATGCGCGTACGGAACTGCGGTCTCAGACTGAGGTCAGCAAACTCGAGCGCGCCCTTGGAGACGCGAATGCGGGCGACTGTGACCGGAAACGGATCTTCGGTCGGAACACCCTCGTCGCCTGCTGTCGCCGCCGCTGGTTCTTCGCCATCCTTGGATTTCTTCAGCACATCGGTCAGATTGATCGACTGATCCTCGGCAATGATCAAACGCCCGGTGGGCTGCACTATCTGTAGCTCGCCGACATCCAGCAGATTCGGTTCGACGGTGAGCAACAGGTCGTCGGTGGTCAGCTTGTCCCAGGTGACGAATGGCCGCTTCGGCTCGACCTCGTCGATCTGCAGCTTATCGACCACAAAGCTGCCTTTGTAGGCCAGTTTTGCACCGGCAACTGCCGGATCGCCATAGCGCAAGCGGCCACTGCTGGAAGCCGTGCCGGAGGCCACAGTCAGCGTGGTAAATTCCGACACAAGGGGCTGCACCGGTGCCAGCGCGATCTCCACCAGCTTGAGCTGCAGGTCGGACGTGCCGTCGTCGGCACGAACCGTACCCTTGGCTTCGATGTCGCCGCCGCTGGCGACCTTGCCCTTCAGATCAACATGCATCGGCGTACTGACCCCGGTTTCGAAACTCGTGACACGCGCAGTGATCGACTCGAGGCCGATCGCCAACAGCGGCCCGCCACTGCGATCCTCGAAGGCGAGCGCAAAGTCATCGACTTCGGTTGACTTCACCGCCAGGCGCCACGCGGCGTCGCTGCCTGCGGCGCCAGGCGCGGCCTCGGCCGCCGCCGCTGCTGCGCCACGGGTGACGATGAGTCCGTTGAACTTTCCTTCAGTGTCCAGCCAGGTCCGCGCCGCGCCATCGGCGATAGCGACCTTGTCAACGGTGACGACCTGATCCTTCAGGCGCAAAACACCGCCGGAAATATTCGCGCGGCCCAGGCGCAGCATTTCCGTCGCGGGATCGGCGGGACTATGGAAAACGGCGTCCGACAAGGCCAAGCTGAGCCCGTCGCCGAGTACGTCGATGGGGCCCTTGGGCAGCGCCACTGTCAGGGATTTTGCGCCCAGGTTCGCCGCTGCGATCTGCGCGATTTCCGAAGGCGCGTCCAGCGCAACGGCAGCCAGTGCCTTCAATTTTAGAGCGACGCCGTCAAAACGCAGGTCCGTGCTGGTCGCAGCCGGCGAAGCGCCGCCAAGGGCAGCGACAATCTTGCTGGCGTCAAACGACGCGTCCTGCCACGTGATTCGATCCGCTCCCTGCTGTGCCGCCAGACCGCTAGCCGATAACTGCGCAGCACGCGCCTTGACCCTGGTCTCCGCCACGGCCTGCGCCAGCGAAAGCTTATCGCTGGCAAGCCTGGCAGCCTTCAGCGTCACCGCATCCGCCCCGCGCCGCGCTGCGACCCCATCGAAGCCGCCTTGCACCTTGTCGATCACCAGATCGAGGCCGTCACTCGCTTGTGACAGCGACAGCGTCTGGCCGGCGATAGTGAGCTTGCCCAGATCGATGCCGTCCGCCCCGCTCTGCGCCTTGAAACCGTCAAAAATTGTTTGCGGCTGGTCGATGACGAGGTCGAAACGAGCATCGGCAATATCGATGGTAATCTGCCCGGCAGCGATCTGCCCATTAGAAACCGTCAGTGATTCGGAGCCTCTCTTGAGACGCATTCTGGCGAGCGACAGCTTCGGCTGCGCCAGCTCGACGCGCATTCCGGCTATCGCAAACTCGACGGAGGGAGCGGTCTCGAGAGCGAGCGTGGCGACGTCAATGACCAGCGCCTGCGCCGGATCGGCATAGGCAAGCGCGACCGCCGAGACCTCTGCAGTGCCTATTGTCACCCGCCACGCGCCCGGCACCACCGCATCCGTGGTTTCGCCCGCAGGCACAACTGGGTCGGTGCCCGGAGCCGTGGCGGGCGCCATGGCCACAGCAGCCTTGGGCTGCTCAGTCGTATCGGTCTCGGTGGCGGAAGTCGCTGCGGCCCGGGACGCAGAGACGCGCAGCAGTTTCTCCCAGTTGAGTTTGCCGCGTTCATCGAAAGCGACAACGACATTACCTTCCGCCAATCGCAACCCACCGAGACTTGCCCGGTGCGCAGTGAGGTCGACACGGCCCTGTTGCAGCGACAGCGTCGCCATCGTCAGCAGCGGCTCAGCGGATCCGGCAGCGCTTAGCGACAGCGAGGTCAGGTTGAGATTGACATCTTGCACGACGCCCGACAGGGTGCCTGCAGTATCGATCGCCAAATCGAAGCTGGCGCCCAGATCGACCTTGCCCGCCAGTGAATCGATGGCCAGCAGGCGCGGCAGACTCCTGACCAGTGTCGCCACCTGCAGACCGCCAAGCTTCAACTTGCCTTTCACGACGATCGGATTGAGCGCCAGGTCGCCGCTTGTCTCCAGTATCTCGCCGGCAGCCGTTTGTGCCGACAGCCGATAACTCGCTGCCGCCTCGGGCAGACTGGACAGATTGTCGATGATGACCGACAGCGGTGCAATCTGCGCCACCAGAGGTTCGTCGTGCCAGTGGTCGGAAAACTCGATGCGAGCCTCGCTCAGCGCGACGCGCTGCACGATGAAGCGCGGCAAGCCTTGGTCGACGTCGGGTTCGCTTGCCGGCAGGCGTTCGAGCAAGCTGGCAAACTTGTGGCGGCCGTCCTTGTCGAGCGCGAAGTTGAGCATCGGCGCCTCCAGCCTGACTTCGGCGAAGGTCCACGCGCGGTCGATGACGCTGCGCAGCTCGAAATCAACCAGCAGCCGCTTGAAAGCCAGCAGCGGCCTGCCATCGGGGTCGGCAAATGCGAAATCGTCGACCTCGAAGCGAAACAGCAGCGGATTGAAGCGTACCTTGCCGACGCTGACCGTGTGGCCGAGTTGCGCCGGCACCTGCTTCTCGAGCTGCCACTTGACGATCGCCGGCAGGGCGAGGAAGCCGCCGAGCAGGTACATCGCGAAGAGAGCCACGCCGATGAGCGCAGGCTTGCTGGTGATGATGCCTCGCAGCCGGTTGGGCTTGGCTGAGGTGTTAACTACAGAGTCGATGACTGGACGCTCCTTAATACGGGCTATCGGCGCTGGAAGGGTGCGCTATGGTGGCAGCCGAAGTCAGTGCGACCAGGCAGCCCCCCTCTTGCCCGAGCAATAGCCCGCTCCTACAACGCCACCGCGACAATTGTTCCAGAGACTGGGAAGCTGTCTGCGAAACGCCGGTCATGCCAGCACGATAGGAACCCATGATAGCCCGCTGTAGCTCTGCAGTATGCGCGTTCGTCGAAATCGGACTGACGTTCGGTGCGATACCTTTCTGAGAGAGACAGGTAACCGGTGCGGCCATCACCAGCACTGGGTGAATCAAGATTTCTCCGCTGGACAATGCCGTGCCCGACGAGGCCGAGGCCCTTATGCAGCAGGCGTACAGCCTGCTGCCGCACCTGAAGATCACCGAACTGCTGCTGGAAGTCGATGGCTGGACCGGCTTCAGCCGCCACTTCAAGCACCTCAAGAGCGGCGCGGCAGCCGAAGACCAGCACCTGCTGCTGACGACCATTCTCGCCGATGCCATCAATCTCGGCCTCTCCAAGATGGCGGAGTCCTGCCCCGGTGTGACCTACGCCAAGCTGACGTGGTTGCAGGCGTGGCACATCCGCGACGAAACCTATTCGGCGGGTTTAGCCGAGCTGGTCAACAGCCAGTTTCGCCAACCCTTCGCCGCCTACTGGGGCGAAGGCACCACGTCGTCATCGGACAGCCAGAACTTCAAGGCCGGCGGCCGTGGCCAAGCTGCCGGCCAGGTAAATCTGAAGTATGGTCAGGAACCGGGCGTGCAGTTCTACACCCACATCTCCGACCAGTACGCGCCGTTCCACACCAAGGTCATCAACGCCACGGTGCGCGACGCCACCCACGTCCTGGACGGGCTGCTACACCACGGAATCCGACCTGCGCATCGATGAGCACTACACCGACACGGCGGGCTTCACCGATCACCTGTTCGCACTGATGCACCTTCTGGGCTTCCACTTCGCGCCGCGCATCCGCGATCTGGCCGACAAGCGCCTGTATATCCACGGCGGCGCCAAACAGTACCCGACGCTCGCCGGCCTGATCGGCGGCAACGTCAACGTGAAGCACATTCGCGCCCATTGGGACGAAATCCTGCGATTGGCCGCCTCGATCAAGCAGGGCACGGTGACGGCCTCGCTGATGCTGCGCAAGCTCGGCAGCTAGGACTGGAGACAGCTTTGCCGATACGGGCGACCTGTTCGTACAGGAGATTTT
This sequence comes from Candidatus Dechloromonas phosphoritropha, assembly GCA_016722705.1. Taxonomy (NCBI): domain Bacteria; kingdom Pseudomonadati; phylum Pseudomonadota; class Betaproteobacteria; order Rhodocyclales; family Azonexaceae; genus Dechloromonas; species Candidatus Dechloromonas phosphoritropha. Next base: position 622,434 of record JADKGN010000001.1, read on the forward strand.
TGAGTGTTCGGTTATTCATGCCGTTGTTCTAACGACTGTACGAATGTTTGGCAAGATGCGGCACTGTTACCGGCTTAACGTGCTTTATTTTCCGTTTTCTGAGACGACCCCCTCGTAGGCGCGCAGCAACGCCTATCCCGGCTCTTCTGGCAGTTGTCGAGACTCCTGTGGGTACCTGAACCAGCCGTGATGCTCGGCCTCGATGAGTCCCCGCTCAATCCTTCTGCGCAATTCCCGCTGGCAGCGCCACCTTGGCGATCCGTTTCGCCAGGGTGTAGATCCTGCGCATGTGATCAACAAAAGACATCTGCAGGCGTACCAGATCGAGGTAGTCTGGATCATCGGCCCGGAGCAGTGTCGCTTTTCTTTCCAGCAAGCGCTCGCTCAGATCACGGAAATGAGTTTTCATGATCATCACCGATTCAGCCGCTGTCTGATCATTGTCGCGAATGGCCTTTACCGCCAGTTCCACGGATTCCACGGTCGACAAATAGAGGTCCCACAGCAGTGCCTGCGTCTCGCTTCCAGAGGTAGATTTTATCTTGGCTCGCTTGTGGGCCAGGGCGACGATGTCGGTCTCGATGACGTCGGCCAGACTTTCGATGTTGTCTGTCGCGACCATCAACTGCTGCATTTCCGCGCTTTCATCTTCCGTCAGGTGGCCGACGCGAATCCTGGCCAGATAGCGGAGAATTTCCGCCTCGAGGATATCAACCTGGTCATCACGACGGGCGATGCTCTCAATGCGCTCAAGGTCACCCTCCTTGAGGGCTGGTCCCACATCCTTCAGCATGCCGAGCGTGATCTCGCCAACCCGTCCCAGTTCCAGACGGACCGCCTGCAGCGCCACCGATGGTGCCGCGAGGGCTGCCTCATCAAGGTAGCGCGGCTGGACGATCACTCCCAGCGGCAGTTTTCGGTCCGGTACCAGCCGCTCGGCGGCCTTGGCGAACCAGCCGGTGAAGCCGATGAAGAGCACGGTGTTGAGCACGTTGAACAGGGTGTTCGCGTTGGCAATCTGTCGCGGCACTTCGGCCGCCGCCCTGGCTGCCCCTTGCAGCTCCGGGCTGGCTGGGGAAACCCAGACCGCCAGGTCCACCAACAGCCAGATCACCGGCAGCCAGATCAGGGTGCCAAGGACATTGAAGGCAACATGCACCACCGACGCACGCGTCGCCTCTGCCGACTTGCTGCTCAAAATACCCATGAAAGCCGTTGTCACGGCGGTGCCGATGTTGGCGCCAAGTGCCAGCGCGATTCCGGCCGGCAGTGCCAGTAGGCCTTCGCTGGCCATGGCGATGGCAATGCCGACCGTGGCAGCCGAGGACTGCACTATGGCGGTGAACAGCGCGCCGGCGGCGATACCTGCGAGCGGGTTTTCGAGTCCTTTCAGGATTGCCAGGAAAGGCTCGTAGGTGCGCAGCGGTGTCATCCCGCTACTCATCAGACCCATGCCATAGAACACCAGTCCGATACCCATGAGCATCATGCCGTAGTACTTCACTTTCTCGCGCTTGGCGCTGAACATCATGAAGAAGCCGATGGCGATCGGGGCGAGCGAATAGGCGGACAGGTTGAAGGCCAGCAGCTGTGCGGTCACGGTGCTGCCGATGTTGGCGCCCATGATCACCCCGACCGATTGCCCCAGAGTCATGAAACCGGCGCTGATGAAGCCGACGACCAGCAGCGTGGTGACCGTCGAGGAATTGAGCACACCGGTGACGAATGCACCGGTCAGGGCACCGGTAAAACGATTGGTCGTGAGCTTTGCGAGCACCATCTTCAAGGCCTGTCCGGCGGCTTTCTTCATGCCTTCCGACAACAACTGCAGGCCGCCGAGAAACAGCGCCAGTCCACCGAAAAGACCTAGCAACAACTGCACCCAGTCCGGCGACGCCGGGTTGACGTCCACCTCTACGGCAAACGCTGAAAAGGCGATCGCCAGCAGCAGCACCGGCAGAGCGATACGCAGCAGCTGGAAACCGAGGCTCTGGAAGGCATGGGCTTCAATGGGCAATGATCTCATCGCTATCCTTTGCATTCACTCGGTGGCGGGGAAACAAGACTCACAAAAGACACACAAACCTTGCCGCGGGCGCAAGAGTGCTCCGTGGCAGCATGGAACATCCAGTGGCGGTGTCAAGAGTATAGGGGCCTGAGATGCAGTGGAACAATTATGGAAAGCTTTCCATAACTGTTCCATTGCTCCCAGAACCCCAAATTTCGCAAACCGATTAAATCAGCGCTTCCTTAAGGCTAGATCGTCAGCAGCGCATATCCAGCGCAGACGGTTCCCAGTAGTGCAAAGCCGTAGGAAAAAAACTTGACCACGCTCACCGCGTGCACGCCAAAATCGTGCAGCAGGATGGCGATACGATGCATCGCATGCCACAAGAACAACGACACCACAGCGAACAAAACAATCTTGCCCACCCAGTTCTGCGCAAACGCCAGCATGTGTCCATAGCTCATCGTGTCGGGCCCGAAGAGCAGTCCGAACGGCACCGCGATGCCGGTGATGATAACCAGCGCCGGACCGATCAGCGCTGCCAGCATTCCACCGGCGCCGAACAGCGACCAGAGGATCGGTTCGTTGGAGCGCTTCATGGATTCATCCTCCACACGAGCGAAAGCACCGCCAGACATGCGACCACCGCCGCAGCGATTCCGGTTCCGGTGATCACCCCCGGCTGCACCTGCTTGCCGCCGACGAACATCACCGGCATGGTTAAGGGCATGGTTTTGAACCAACTCCAGGTGTGATAGATCAAGGTTGCCAGCACGACCAGGTGAAACACTAGCGACAGCGGGCTTTGCAGAGCCTGCAGCCAGCCGTCGAACGCGGCTTCGCCCTGACTGAGCCGCACCAGCCCGACAAGCAGCACCACCGCATAGGCGACGACGAACACCGCCGTGACTTCACGTACCATGTAGTGCATGTAATACGTATTTCGCCACCACCACCCATCCATTGGCCGGACATAGGGATGCCGATTGCTCATTTGTATGCCTCCTTCGCTATCAGTCATTGGTTGCTCCCTGTTTTTTACCTTCCACCTCGGCCTGCACGCCGGCGGCGCCGTAGGCGCGCGTGCCCGGCCTGGACTTGGTAATTTTCACGTCGCCGTACGCGATGCGCGACGGACCGTCACCGGTGTAGAAAGCCAGCGTGTGCTTGAGGTAGTTGACATCATCGCGCTTTTCGAAACCGTCCAGGCGCTGATGCGAGCCGCGCGATTCCTTGCGGTGGATCGCGGATTGAACGATCGCTTCTGCCACATCGAGCAGATAGCCGAGCTCGATCGCGAGCAGCCAATCGGTGTTGTAGACCTTGGACTTGTCGTCGACCTTCAGATTCTTGTAGCGCTGCCTGAGCTCGCCAATCTTGTCGCAGGTTGCCTGCATGCTCGTCGCGCGGCGATAGATGCCGCAGCCGCTTTCCATGCTCTTGGCCATCTCGTTGCGCAATACTGCGATCTTCTCCGTGCCGTCGGGCCTGTTGACGATGCTCAGGGTGCGGGCCTGCACCGCTTCGGCCTGTTTTTCCAGCGCGCCCGGATTGTCGATCGTCACCGACTTGGCGAAATTGGCTGCCTCGACGCCTGCGACTTTGCCGAAGACAATGATTTCGGTCAGGGAATTCGATCCGAGCCGGTTGGCGCCGTGGATGCCGATGCTCGAGCATTCGCCGACCGAATACAGGCCCGGCAGCGAGGAAGCGGTCTTGCCATCGGCCAAGATGCCGCCCATGGTGTAGTGCACTCCGGGCAGCACCGGGATGCACTCGCGCGCCGGATCGATGCCCATGAATTCTTGGGCCAGTTCGTAGATTTGCGGCAGGCGCTCGCGCAGCTTCGCTTCTCCCAGGTGGCGCAGATCCAGGTTCACCACCGAGCCGAACTTGCCTTCGATGGTTCTGCCGTTTTGCTGTTCATGCCAGAACGCCTGGCTCAGGCGGTCGCGGGGGCCGAGTTCCATGAACTTGTTGCGTGGCTTGTCTTCAGCCGGCCCCAGACCATAATCCTGCAGGTAGCGGTAGCCGTCCTTGTTCAGCAGGAATCCGCCTTCGCCGCGGCAAGCCTCGGTGAACAACAGACCGGTGCGCGGCATGCAGGTCGGGTGATATTGCATGAATTCCATGTCGCGCAGCGGCACGCCGTGGCGGTAGGCAAGCGCCATGCCGTCGCCGGTGACGATGCCACCGTTGGTGTTCTCGCGGAACACGCGCCCGGTGCCGCCAGTGGCGATAATCACCGCTTTCGCCTCGATCAGCCGGAACTCGCCAGTGGCAATTTCAATTACCACTGCGCCCTGGCAGCGCCCATCCTCGACCACCAGGTCGACGCAGAAATGCTCGTCGAAGCGCTTGATCGACGGGTATTTGATCGAAGTCTGGAAAAGCGCGTGCAGCATGTGAAAGCCGGTTTTGTCGGCGGCAAACCAGGTACGCTCGATCTTCATGCCACCGAAAGCGCGCACGTTGACATGTCCGTCTTCGGTGCGGTTCCACGGGCAGCCCCAGTGCTCCATCTGCACCAGTTCTTCGTGCGCGTGGGCGACGAAATACTCGACGACGTCCTGCTCACACAGCCAGTCGCCCCCTCCCACCGTGTCGTTGAAATGGTACTCCAGGTCGTCGTCAGACCGCGTCACTGCGGCGGCCCCGCCCTCTGCCGCCACGGTATGGCTGCGCATCGGGTAGACCTTGGAGATCAGCGCGATTTTCAGTTTCGGGTCAGTTTCGGCAACAGCGATTGCCGCCCGTAATCCGCCGCCGCCCGCTCCCACGATTGCCACATCAGCCTTGAATACTTCCACTGTCTACCTCCATTAATCCGGAGAAAAATAGTCCAAGCTGCTCTTGATCTTGTACATATTGATCGCCTTGGCTGGATCGACTTGTTTCGGACAGACCACGGAGCAATAGCCTATGGCGGTACAGCCCCATACCCCATCCGCTTCGTTTACCGATTCCATGCGCTGTTCGCGACCACCGTCACGGGAATCGTCGTTGTACCGATGCAAAATGGCCATGTGTCCGGAGCCGATGAATTTCTCATTCATCCCGTACTGCGGACAGGCGGCATAGCAGAGCATGCAGTTGATGCACCCGCTGAATTGATGGTAGCGATCCAGTTGTTGCGGCGTCTGCAGATACTCTCCCTGATCTAGCCCACGCGGTTCTTTCGGGATGAGGTAAGGCTTGATGCCTTCGAGCCTTTTTACATACCCCTCGACCCCCACCACAAGGTCGCGCTCGATCGGAAAGTGCGCGAGCGCCTCGATCCGCACCTTGCCCGGATGGCAGTCGCGCAGAAAAGTCCGGCAAGCGAGCTTGGGCACTCCATCGATCATCATGCCGCAGCTACCGCAAATCGCCATCCGGCACGACCAGCGAAAGCTGAGGGTTTCGTCCAGATCGTCCTTTATATATTGCAGCCCCTGCAGCACCGACCAGTCGTCGCTGTACGCTACTTTGTAGGTCTGGGAGAAGGGTTTCTCGTCCTGTTCCGGAAGGTAACGCAGGACTTCAATATCGATTGTTTTGTTGCTTTCAGTCATTTTGATATACCTCTGGCGTTTGTGCTATTTCCTCTGGATGAGAACAGGATCTGTCGGAGCAGTTACGCGAAGCGCTGCGAGGGCCGTGTTCTTGCTCATACAGTAGAAGGCGGCGTTTTGGCGCCCATAATCGCCGTTTGTCGCAAGCCAGCAGCGCAATTGTAGGCACGAGGCGATGAATTTCAGGCGGTATTCGGCAAGCTGTGCAAAATGCCTCCGATTAAGCACCGCCCTGCGATAAATCGCAAAGGTGCGCCGAACCCAGATGCCGGCAGCGGCCAACCCATCGCGTGGCAGGGGGAACTCGATACGCGACACCTCGGCACACCGCGCGGATCGTCCGTCGTCGGCACTCGCGGCGTTATTTTTCATGTGTGTTTGCCGACTTGCACCAGTCCGCGAGACATTGCGCGCCGCAGAAGTGATACACGTAATCGGCGCCCTCGAAGTTGAACGCCACGGTTGTGGGAATTTCCCTGTGACAGAGGTCGCAATGAAGCGGAGCGGCCAGAGCTTTGAGTTCCGAGGCTTCGTCGTCACCAATGGCGCAGCCGGAAATTTCGCCGTGTGCCAGTTTGCGTTCCCTTGATGGATCTCCTGCATCGGCTGTATGCACCGGCGGCAGCGAGGCCGGTTCGTGCGTAGCAAGCGAGCGCGGCATTGCAGCGACCGGATCGCTGGCCGGGACTGTTTCGGCGAGCCCTTGATCAAGCAGCGACTTGTCGTGTTCGACACCCTCCAGTGGTGACGGCTCGGCTGAAGTGTGTCTGGGTACGTTCGTCGGAGGAGCGGAAGCAAAGTACGGATGTTTGGTCATGGTTAGTCTCCGTTGGGCGAGGAAAACTGCTGTAATTGCAATCGCGGAGCGCCTTCACTTCTGATTCATGACATCGATGGCGAGATTCGAATGGGCGACAGCGCCGCCGGCTCGCATTTCGGCGGCGACCCAGATCGCTTCCATCACCTCCTGCTGACTGGCCCCCTACTGCAGCGCAAGCGCGGTATGGCCGCGGATGCAATACGGACATTGAGTGACGTGTGCCACGGCGACGGCGATCAATTGTTTGGTTTTTTCCGGAAGGGCGCCATCGGCGAACACGCGTTCACTGAACGCGTGAAAAGCCGCATAGGTGTCGGGGGCAAGTTCCTTTTGCTTCAGGTGGATCTCGCGTAATGGATGGGGATACATAAATTGATCCATGGCGTACTCTCTGTTGGTTGATAATTCTGCTGTGCTTAAGTAGCGCGGGGGCCGAATATCTTCATACCAGATCACTCCAGCCTTGTTCCCGCACGTCGCCCATGCCTCGAGTAAGACCTATGTCGCCGCATGTTGGCCGATCCAGCGGCTGAAGGCTTGCAGGAATTTCCCCAAAAAATCACAGGTTGAGCCGTTGACCAGGTCTCCTTTGTCGTTGAACAGGCTCACCGCGTTGCCGATGTAGGCTTCCGGCTGCGCCATGGTCGGGACGTTGAGGAATACCAGCGACTGACGCAGATGGTGATTGGCGCCGAACGCCCCGATGGCGCCTGGTGAGAGGCTGATGATTGCGCCAGGCTTACCGTTCCACACACTCTTCCCGGAAGGACGCGAGCCGATGTCGATCGCATTCTTCAACACACCAGGGACCGAGCGGTTGTACTCTGGCGTCACGAACAGTACCGCGTCGGCCACCTCGATCCGCCCCTTGAATTTGCGTACCGCATGAGGTGGATCGACTTCGAAATCCTGGTTGTACAGCGGCAGATCGCCGATCTCGACAATCTCGAGCTTAAGCTCCACCGGCGCGAGAGCAATCAGCGCATTCGCCAGTTTGCGGTTAAGCGAATCCTTGCGCAGGCTGCCGACCAGTACTGCCACATCACGATTCGTGTTCATCATGCTCCTCGCTATTCGTTGTGGTTGACCTTGTGGCCGGCCTTGTAACCCAACATGTCGAAAAAAACATGCATTCCGACCCGGTCCGCTAGCGCACCACGGCGACGGCGCGCTTGCATACGTTCTCTACAGTAAAGCCATACTCACGTAGCAGGAGATTGTCAGGTGCCGAAGCGATCGACGCACAGCACGTCGCCGCGATCACCGATGTAGCGATGCCGCCCCTGCGATACGCCCGCTTCCACCGCGAGGCGTGCGCTGATCGAAGGTGGCAGCACTGCGTGGCGGTATTCTCGCGGCTGGGCATCGAACAACTCCCAACTCGGCATCGAGACAATGCGCGCCTGAATTCCCTGCGTCAGGAGATTCTGCGCCGCCGCGATGATCAATGCAACCTTCGAGCCGGTTGCGATCAGGATCAGGTCAGGCTTGCCGTCCAGCGCATCGGCCAACACGTAGGCGCCGCGCCGCAGGCCATCTGCCGCCGCAAAATGGGAACGGTCGAGCGTTGGCACATTTTGCCGCGTCAATATCAAGGCAACCCGCTGGTCTCGCGTTTCCAGCGCGACGCGCCAGGCGATGCGGTCTCGTTGGCATCACAGGGGCGGATGACGATGAGACGTGGAACCGAACGCAGGCCAGCGAGCTGTTCGATCGGCTGGTGCGTGGAACCGTCCTCGCCCAAGGCAATGCTGTCGTGAGTGAATACATAAACGACGTGCAGTCCCATTAGCGCGGCGAGGCGGATCGGCGGCCGCATGTAATCGGAGAACACCAAAAATGTCGCGCCGAACGGCACCGTTCCACCATGCGCAACCAAGCCATTCAGGATCGCGTCCATCGCATGCTCGCGCACGCCGAAGTGCAGATTGCGGCCACCATAGCTCCAGCCGCCGCCTTCCGAGCCTTGTCGATCATGGATGCTCGCGCCGGGTGGCTCGAAATCCCCCGGCCCTGCCAGCGCGGCCTGTGGCCAGAGATCTCCGAGGGATGCGTTCATTCATGCGTTTTAGAAAGGCAACTCCGCCTGAATACGGGTAGTACCGGTTTCGACTTCTGCGAGTGGGATCAGGCCGCTCGCTCTGATCCCGAGCAGGCGAATTTTCTGGTCCAGCGGAACGCGCTTCAGACACTCCCCAGCCGCCTTCCGGATCAGGACGCCATCACTGACACCGGCGGGCAAGGTGACATCGCGGGTGACCGCATGAAAATCCGCGTAACGCAATTTGATGCCTACCGTCCGGGTGACGTACCCCTTGCCTTTGAGGTCATCGGCAACGCGCATGCACAGCCATGTAAAAGCATCGGTGAGCGCCGTCCTGTCCTGCTGGGCATGGAGATCGTGCTCAAAGGTTGTTTCCCGACTGATCGATTTGGGTTCCGATTCGGTGATCACCGGACGCTCATCCAGCCCATTTGCCACTCGGTGGAGCCATGCTCCGGTGGATGCCCCGAATTTCGCCACTAGGAACGCAGTCGGCATCGCTGCTAGTTCGCCGATGGTATTGATGCCAAGCCGGGTCAGTTTCTCCGTCGCCTTGGGTCCAATGCCAATAATTTTCCTCGCCGGCAATGGCCAGATCCGGGTCGCAACGTCGTCCATGCCGAGGCAATCCTCTTGACTTAGCGGTCTGTCATCTAATTTTGGCAACTTTGCCATCTGGCCGCGCCAAGATATAATCGAGCATGTAACCAATTGATATAAATAGGCGTTATATGACGGCCTAAATATGCCAATATCGTTTCACGGCTAACGGACTACATTCATGGCGCCAATTTCCTTGCCGCCGCCCGCCGCGAGCCTCGGTTTTTCACCCGAAACCGTGAATTGCCATTCACGAATCTGATCGCTTTCCTGCTCACCGGCATTCGCGGCGCAGTTCAGGCGGAGCTTGATTCCTGCTTTGCCCTGCTTGCCGGAAGAACCCGCCTTTGTCGGGCGATCACGGCCAGTGCCTTCTCAAAGGCGCGCAGCCATCTGGTCGCCAATCTCTTTGAGCCGCTCAATACAGAATTGCTGCGCCTGGTCGATGAGGTCGTTCCGCAGCAGCCGGACTGGCAAGGCTTGCGGGTCTTGGCGGCGGATGCATCGAAGGTACGTCTGACCTTGCTTGACCTGGAAGGGCGCCGCCATATTCGAGAAGCGGCCATCTTCGGTTTGTTTCGGCCAGGGATCGAATTGTTCGACTCGCTGATTTTGCACAGTTCGCTGGTCGGCGAACGTCAGATGTTGTTTGAGCGGCTTGACCGACTCGGTGCTCAGGACATGCTGGTGCTTGATCGCGGGTATCCGGGTGCCTGGTTGGTCGCGGCGCTGTTGCATCGAGGTATCCCCTTTTGCATACGCTGTGATTCGTCCGCTTCCTTTTCTGCCATCACCCAGTTCATGCGATCCGGAGAAGATGAGGCGCAGGTGACATTGCCGCCACCGCATCGTCAGGATGCCATTGATTACGAGTGTCCGCGTCTGCCTTCTATGGTTCGCCTGATTCGTCAGGTGACGCCGACTGGCAAGGTACGGGTCTTGATGACCTCCTTGCTTGATACCGCGCGGTATCCGGCCACAAGCTTCTCAGCCCTTTATCACAGCCGTTGGCGTATCGAGGAGGCGTTCAAGCGCATCAAACACCGGCTCAATCTGGAGCACACGTCCGGCCTGACTTGGCTGGCCGCCTGCCAGGATGTTGGGGCCAAGATGGTGTGTGACAATCTCAATGCCCTGGCCACCTACCTGGCTGCGGAAGAGCGGCTGCCCAGCGATTCGCCATGGCGAGTGAATCGGACGATGGCCTTCAATACCGTACGTCGTATCTTGCCCCGAGTCTTGGCGGGTGTGCAGCAAATCACCACCCGAGTTACCAAGGAAATCTTCTCGGAAATCGTCAAAAACCTTCAGAAATTTATCCCTGATCGTGCTCGACCTCGGCCAAACCAGCGAAAGCCTCACCTGTCCTTTGCTTACAAACCCGCCGTATGACTATGGACTAAGTTGAGAGGATTGCATGCCGAGGACGGTCAGACCATTGGGCTTGTCCAGATCGGAACCGATCTTGGACAGCAGTTTATTTGGCGTCACGGCAATGGAACAACTCAGACCCGTGGCATCGAACACAACCTTCTTGATCCGTTGTGCAAGGCTAATGGTCTCCTCGTCAATGTCACTGAGATCGATGTAGATTTCATCAATGCCGCGATCTTCGATCTTCGGTGCAATAGTTGCGACAGCCACCTTGAACAGGCGCGAGTAATGGCGATAGGCATCGAAACTGGCCGGCAGGAGAATGGCATTTGGCGCAAGTTGGGCGGACTTCATCAACCCCATACCCGAGAAGACACCCAGCGTACGGGCTTCATAGGTTGACGTGGTAATGACGCCGCGCCCGACGTAATCGCGCAGCCGGGAGTATCGCCAGGTCCCGTCGTTTTGCTTGACTGGATGGTGCATGCTGCGACCACCGACCACCACAGCCTGCCCGCAGAGTTCCGGATAGCGCAGCAGTTCGACGGAGGCAAAGAAGGCATCCATGTCGAGGTGGGCAATACGTTGCGGACTGTTCATATTTACAGTATATCGGAACGACAGCGAATGTTCCTGTCTGCTGCGTGATTATCCCCAGAATCTGTGGATAAGCCTGGGGCTTTGCTCGGGGCAGTATTTCCAGCGCACTGAATCTGCGTGACTTTTGTGAATCGCCTGGAGATTGATCACCCTCAAGCTGCGGCATTGGCCAATCCCTCCTGCCACGGTGATATCTTCACCTGCACGACCTGGAGTCTCAATCTGCGCCAACGACAAGCAACGAGATATCCCAAAGCTCAGGCTCATCTGGGGGTCGTCTCACCCCCTACGTCAGAATAGTTGTCGCCTCGATAGAATCTCCCCCTGGGGCGGCGACAAAGGATGGAAATGGCAAGGTATTCAGAGAAGTTCAAAGGTAGAGCGGTAGCACGATTGTTGGCGCCGGAAAATGCAGCAATAGATGTGGTGGCCCGTGAAGTAGGCATTGGTTCGGGAACCCTTGAGCGTTGGCGAGATGACGCGCAGTCCATGCCCGCCCGAGGGCGGGCATGGACTGTGGCGGCGCGCCTGGAGGCGGTGATCGTCACTGCGGCGCTGGACGAAACCAGCAAAAGCGCGTGGTGTCGAGAGCACGGCGTTTATCCGGACGAGCTGATCAAATGGTGGGCCAGCGCCACGACAGCGTTGGCCGAACCGGAAGAAGTCAGAGCCAGCCCGCAAGCAACCCGACAAGACCGCAAACGCATCAAGGAACTCGAACGCGAATTGCTACGCAAGGACCGGGCACTCGCTGAAACCGCTGCCCTGCTGGTTCTCTCAAAAAAAGTCGCGGCGATCTTCAACAAAGGCGAGGCCGAATGATCGGCCTTGAAGATCGCCAAGCCTTGGCCCAAGACATCCATGCCGCCCATGTCGCCGGTGCTCGGCTCAGGCTTGCCTGCGAGGTAGCCGGCATCGAGTTGCGCACCTTGCAACGCTGGAAAGCCATTGAGGGCGGCATCTGCGCAGATCGCCGGCCCTTGTCCATGCGCCCGACGCCCAGGCACGCGCTCAGTGAGGCCGAACGCACGCAGGTGCTTGCCGTGGCCAACGAGCCACGCTTTGCGGCCGTGCCGCCAGCGCGCATGGTGCCGATGCTGGCTGATGAAGGGATTTACCTGGCCAGCGAATCCACCTTCAGCCGAGTGCTGCGTGAGCACGGTCAAACCACCCTCCGAGGACGGGCCAAGGCGCCCAGGCAACAGCGAGTGCCGACCACGCACATTGCCACCACGCCGCGCCAGGTGTGGTGCTGGGACATGACTTATCTGCCAGGCAAGGTTAAGGGGCACTGGTTTCACCTTTATCTCATCCTCGACCTGTATAGCCGCAAGATTGTCGGCTGGGAGGTGCACGGCAGCGATCACGCCGACCATGCCGCGCATCTGGTGCGCCGTACGGCGCTCGCCGAGGGGATTGCCGCACTCGCGACCAAGCCTGTTCTGCACGGCGACAACGGCTCGACGCTCAAGGCCACGACGGTGCTGGCGATGCTCAACTGGCTGGGAGTCAGGCCCTCGTATTCTCGACCCCGAGTCAGTGATGACAATGCTTACGCGGAATCGCTGTTTCGGACGGCCAAATACCGCCCTGAGTTTCCTGCTAACGGCTTTGCCGAGCTCAACGACGCCAGGACCTGGGCAGTCAGCTTCGTGCACTGGTACAACGTCGAGCATCGGCACAGTGGCATTCGTTATGTCAGCCCAGCCCAGCGCCATGCCGGCGAGGATCTCGCCATTCTCGCGGCCCGACATGCCGTCTATACCTCAGCGCGTGATCTCAACCCGGCGCGCTGGACTGGGTCAGACACGAAATTGGACGCCGGTCGGTGTAGTGACCCTCAATCCAGAACGCGATTGCATCGCCAACGCGCATCTGGAAGACAAGCTTATTCCGCCATTGGCTGCATGACCGAGGCGACAACTATCTTGACGCGCGCCGGGTTCGCCCTATTATTCGCCAATTGTGATTGAGCAAGCCGGCCCACAGGTCTACATTGAGCAAAACTCCCTTCCCAGCCAACCTGTGCCTGCTGCCGGACCAGCCCCGGCCCTTCAGACCGGCTACTGGTATTACTGTCGTGCTTCGAAGGGTTACTATCCTTACGTCAAGGATTGTCGCGTGGGATGGGAGAAGGTTTCGCCGCTGCCTCCGGACCAACCTTGAGCCGGCGATTGCTCACACACCCCGACACAGCCTGTTGCAAGCCGTTACTTGAGTTGCGGAGAGTTGGCCGGTATCTTGCTTCGGGAGCGTTGTTTCGTCTTTTCAGAGCATAGGGATCACAGTACGCTTGCGCCCCAGGCTCGGTTATTGTGTCCTTTTAAGGATTCGATATTTCTAACAACGCGCCGACTAATAATCCCGTTTTTCGTCCAACCGAAGGAGTGCCATGAACAAGTTCATAAATATCGCCGCCGCACTGGTCATTTCAATGCCTTTGCTTGCCCAAGCCCAGAACGCACCGCAAGCCGGGGCAATCGTCGTGAGTGCTCCAGGCGAAGCCGCCGTCGCACATTCCATCCAAGTTCAGGGCAAGGTCAAGTCGATCGACAAGAAAAGCCGCACAGTCGTTATCGTCGGTGCACAAGGCAACGAGGTATCGATGACCGTGGGCGAGGACGCCCGGAACTTCAAGCAACTGCGTGTCGGCGATCTGGCCACGCTGACCTATGTTCAGGCACTTGCTCTTGAATTGCTAAAGGTTGACAACAAAGTCGTCAGCGAACGCGTCGAATCGGAGCAAACCGTCCGCACGAAGTTGGGCGAAAAGCCGGGCGGCGTCGTCCAACGCACAATCCGCGCTGTTGCCGACGTTGTGGCCGTCGACCAAAAGGCAGAAACCATCACCCTGCGTGGTCCGAAGCAAACGCTTGAACTGGCGGTCAACAATCCGGCACAACTGAAGGAAATCAAGGTTGGCAATCAGGTTGAGGTCGTGTATGTCGAGGCCATTGGGCTTGAGGTGACTGCCGCCAAGAAATAGAAGTAAACGGTAGATCAATCCGGCGAGTTGCGAGAAGTCAGGGTTCAAGTTGCAGACTGTTTTTGCTGCACACATCTTGACACACCCTGTTGCCAGCCGTTACTTGAGTTGCGTGGGTTCGACCGGTATCTTGAACTCAAGCGCTGAACCCCCAACAGCGTTGGCGGCCCACTTCCCTCCCCCTCCCAACCCAGGTCGCCTGAAAGCCTCGCACTTCCCCCGGTGCGGGGCTTTCGTCATTTTAGGCTGACTCATGAAGACTACCGAGCATCAGCATCACCAAACAGGTAGATTTTTTCCAAGAATAGAGCCGGCCCCGGAATTTCGGACAGAGGGATAAGTGATAGCCTTGCTCAATCGCAGGCCGCGTAGCGGCCGAAATGAGGAGCAAGAAGATGACGAGAAGGAAGCGGCGGAATCACTCGCCGGAGTTCAAGGCGAAGGTGGCGATGGCGGCCATCAAGGGCGACAAGACGCTGGCCGAGATGGCGCAGCAGTTCGATGTTCACCCCAACCAGATTACCGACTGGAAGACACAGTTGATGGAGCGTTCGTCAGTCGTGTTTGGCGACACGACCGCCAAGGAGAAAGGCCCGGACATTCTGGCCATGGAAGCAAAGATTGGTCGCCTGAGTCTGGAAAATGATTTTTTAGAAGGCGCGCTCACCAAGGCGGGACTGCTGAGCGCAAGACGATGATTGACCGCAGCCACACCCTGCCGGTAGTCCGGCAATGCCGGATTCTCGGGCTTGCCCGGTCGACCGCCTACTACACCCCGGAACCTGTCTCGTCCGCCGATCTGGCGCTGATGCGCCGCATCGATGAATTGCATCTGGAGCACCCGTTCGCTGGCAGCCGGATGCTGCGCGATCTGCTGCGCCTGGAAGGCCATACGATCGGACGCAAGCATGTGCGGACATTGATGCGGAAGATGGGCGTTGAAGCGCTCTATCGGAAGCCGAACCTCTCCAAACGGCATGATGCCCACCTGATCCATCCCTATCTGCTCAGGGACCTGGTCATCGACCGCCCCAATCAGGTTTGGGCCACCGACATCACGTACATTCCGATGCGCCGGGGCTTCGTCTATCTGGTCGCCGTTATCGACTGGTGCAGCCGGAAAGTCCTCTCCTGGCGGTTATCCAACACGCTGACCACGGATTTCTGTCTGGAGGCGGTCAGCGAAGCCATCTTGCATTTCGGCAAGCCGGATATTGCAGTGGCTCCGGTCCCTTGGACAGTCACCGGGGTGGAATAAGCTAAGGCCGGTGGTTGGGAGATGGTTTTGACGTTCCCGGATTTTAAACGGATAGTGGTAGGCGCTGTGGAGCTTGTGGGCAGCCGCCGACCTGTGGGCAAGCGGTGGGAACCGCGGCAACGCGGTTAGGCGGGGATCGGCGCAGCCGACTGTCCACAAATCCACGGTGCAGGGTGCTTTTCGCCTTTCACGCCGCCAGAGCTTGCGCCGCGGCCAGCGCGCCGAAGTAGGCATCGTCCGGTGTTTGCCACGCGAGCGACTGGTGGGGCCGTCGGCGGTTGTACCAGTCGAAGCATTCGGCCAAGCTACGCTTTTGCTCAATGCCGTTTGCCGCCGGGCGCAGATAGACCCACTCGTGTTTCACGGTCCACCACAGGCGTTCGACGAAGATGTTGTCGTAGCAGCGTCCACGTCCGTCCATGCTGATCTGGATTTTGTGGGCCTTGAGCACGCCCGTGAATTCCTCGCTGGTGAATTGACTGCCCTGGTCGGTGTTGAAGATCGTGGGCTGGCCGTATCGGGCAATCGCTTCCTTGAGCGCTTCGACACAGAAGTCCGCCGTCAGCGTGTTGGACAGCCGCCAGGCCAGCACCCGTCTTGTCGCCCAGTCCAGGATGGCGGCGAGGTACAGAAAGCCTCGCTGCATCGGGATGTAGGTGATGTCGGTGGCCCAGACCTGATTAGGCTGGTCAATGCTCATGTCCCGCAGAAGGTAGGGGTAGATCTTGTGCTCGGGATGGGGCCGACTGGTGTCGGACTTCGGGGTGACCGCCCACAGGCCGAGCTTCTTCATCAGCCGACGAATACGCCGACGTCCGACCAGAACGCCTTCGCGCTTGAGCATCGCCTGGAGTCGCCGGCTACCGTACATCGGATTCTCGGTGAAGAGCTCGTCCAGTCGCTTGAGCAGATCAAGTTCCTCGTTCGACTCGGGTTTGGGGTGGTAATAGACGCTGCTACGGGAAACCCCGAGCAGCTTGGCTTGCCGGGCAATGGACAGTTCCGCGTTCGGCTTGATCATCGTGCGCCTTTCATCAGGCGGGAGATGGCGGGCTGTCCGACCAGAAAATCCCGTTCGACCTGGAGTTGCCCAATCTTGCGATGCAGATCGTCGATCACCTTCTGTGGGTCGGCAGCATTCTTGTTGCCGCGCTCAAAGAGCTCGTCGGCACGCTTCACCAATTCCTGCTTCCAGGTGCTGATCATCGTCGGATGAACCCCATATTCCGATGCTAGATCCGCCAGGGTCTTGTCCCCAGCCAGCGCCGCCATCGCCACTTGCGCCTTGAACTTCGCGCCGTGCTGCTTGCGTTTCACGCTCATGTTTCACGTTCCTTTCGTTCGGTCGGCTTTAGCTTATCCGACTGTCCGAAAAACCGTGACCGCCGCAACGGCAGTTGTCCTCTCGAAACGTGACATCGAGCACCCAATGCAGGCTGTTCTCGATACCTCAATGACTGCGTGCTGCGTTGGCAAAAGACGCTGCGGTGGTGACGCCCTTGCTGCCGATGTAGAAGGCGCGCTCCTTGGAAAGCGTGCCGTTGATGTCCCGCTGTCGCTCGATCATGCCGACGCCAGCGAGTTTTGGCCAGTGTGTCTGGAACTTCTTGTCCAGCCAGGACAGGTTCGTGACCCACATCGCCCGTCGGGCTTCGATGCGGCCATGGTTCTTCTCGACAGATTGGAATCGATCAACCGGCAGCGTGCCGAAGCCGGCTGTCTCGCCATCAGAAAAGAACTCTCGCAAGGCATTCGCCAAGGTTTCCTGATTATCCTTGACGGCCAGCAGATAATCCCCGCTCTGGTCGAGAATCTTTCGGGCAATCTCGGTCTGGCAACCGATGGCATCAATCGTCACGATGCATCCCTTGAGGGTCAGTGTGTCGAGCAGCGCCTTGATGGCGGGTATCTCGTTGCCCTTGCCACGGGTATGATCCTGGGCCAGACACAAGCCGCTGGCAGTGGCGTAAGCGCTGATCGTGTGCAGCGCGCTGTTATGGCCATCCCGGGAACCACAGGCGGTCTTGCCGTCGATGGCGACTACCCCCGCCACAACGCCGATGAGGCCACTGATCCATTCACGGAAACAGGTCTCGAATACTTGGGCATCCAGCAGGCGGAATACCCGGCCAAAAGTGTCATGGGACGGTGTGCCGTGCTCAAGAACCAGGTGCTGCTTCAGCCAAGCCTCGTTGTCCTCGACCCATTCGGCGACATCCACCCAACTATCCGCTCCGCACAACACTGCGCACAGCGCCATCAGGATCATTTCCGTCAGATCGTGCCGCTGCGCAGGCCCGGTGCGAGGATCATCCAGACCAACAAATACTTCCGTCAGTGTCATTTCCATTCCCGACAAAAGTCGAGAGTAGACCTGATTCCGACCGAGTCCACAAGCCCCCGTCATAACTCACTGATAGTAAACAACTCTCCAGCAGGGTTTACGATATCTGCGTATGCAATAGCCCTGTGATGGTGACGGTCTGCAACCTGCCCGCCTGCCGCTGTGCTATAACTGACGCCGATGCACATTCCGATGGCACCGAAGACATCATCACCCGCCTCGGCAATCGGGTGTTGCACTACACCCCGCGAATCACTTCAGCGTCCACCTTCCTCAATGCACTACCCGAGTTCGTTGCACAATTCGCAGACTGCGGCCTAGTGCTATATCAGGCCGGCACTGATCAATATATCGACGATCCACTTGGCGCCGGCACAATGACCAGCGAGCAGATGACCCTGCGCGACCGGATCGTGTTCAGCGGCTTGCGTGATATTGGCGTCCCGTTTGCGTGGAACTTGGCCGGCAGCTACCAGCGGGGTCGGGCATTGCTCGACATCCATGACGCGACGATGATCGAATGCGCGAGGGCCTGGCTATGATCATGTTCCCGCCAAGCGGCGAGCAGCTTGTCGCAAGACTCGACATCCTCGACGAAATTCAGACGCTTTGCGACGAGTGCTCGAAGCACGCCTGCCAGCATTATCGCGACTTCGGCAAGGTTGTTCTGGCCGGCTGTTATAAGCTCGGCGAACCGAAGTCCGCTATGTCCGCTTTGCAACAGATTTGCATGCTTGAGCGCTACCGGCATCGCCTATAAGTTGAATTGTCGAACCCCGAAAATGGGGAGCTCCAAATTGTGTGAGCTCTGGCGATGGTTGGAAGAGAGTGCCCGGCTGCGCGTGCTGCTCGCCTGCGGGATTTCGGTTGATCTCGCTCGCGTCGTTGAGGTCAAGTGGAAATTGGAACAGGCATTGCGAGGCAGGGCCTCCGCACTCGGAATGAATAATTCCATTTGTCATTATCTCCCTGAAAAAGTCGTTAACATTCAGCACGTTACGCCATCATCTTGTAAACCCATCGGAAATCACGTCTACTCTCGTCTTTTGGGTGCCCCCAATGAGCGCGACGAAAGGTCTGGTTTTGATGGAATGCTTGAACGAAATCGATGATCCCCGGAAGGCCAGCAATGGGACGCGGCATGACTTTCGGGAGATGCTCGTGATGGCGATCGCCGGTGTTCTCTCGGATTGCGACAGTGTGGAAGACGTTGCTGCCTGGGCGCAATCGCGTGAGCAGTGGTTGCGTCGGTTTCTGGTGCTGAAAAATGGCGTGCCGTCCGAAGACACCTTTCTGCGACTCTTTCGCCTGCTTGATCCTGGGCAATTCGAAGCCAGCTTCCGGCGCTGGGTGACTCAGGCCGTACCGACGTTGGCAGGAACGATTGCGGTCGACGGCAAAACGGTGCGTGGATCGGGCAATGGTGGCGAAGACGCCATTCACCTGGTTAGCGCCTTCGCCACCGAACTGGGCATTGCCCTGGGTCAGGAGAAGGTCTGCGGCAAGAGCAACGAAATCACCGCCATTCCCGAATTGCTTGAAGCGCTTGCGATCGACGGCTTTCTGGTCAGTATCGATGCCATGGGCTGCCAGCGCGCCATTGCCCGAAAGATCATTGACAAAAAAGCGGATTACCTGCTCGCCGTCAAAGGCAATCAACCCAAGCTGTTCAACGCGATCCAGGGCGCTTTCATTGATCGTCGAGAGACAGCGGGGCGAAACGAACACGTCGAGAAATCGCATGGCCGCGTGGTGGCGCAAATCGCGTCGATCCTGCCAGCGGAAGGCGTCGTGGTGTTGGCTGACTGGCCGGAGTGCGCCGTCATTGGCCGCATTGACTCGGTACGTCAGGTCACCGGCAAGGCGGCGACGCTGGAGCAACGGTATTACATTGCCTCGCGGGCTTTGACGCCTGAGCAACTGGCCCAAGCGGCCCGTAGCCATTGGGGAATCGAGAACCAACTTCATTGGATGCTTGATGTCACGATGGGCGAGGACGGCAGTACGGTGCGTGAAGACCATGCGCCACAAAACCTCTCCCTGCTCAAGAAGATCGTCCTCAATCTCATTCGCCTGGATAAGACCGACAAAAAGAAATGCAGCTTGCGCTTGAAGCGCAAGCGGGCGGCCTGGGATGATGAGGTACGCATGAATATGTTGGGGTTTCAGGCATTATGATGTTCGAGTGCGGAGGCCCTGTATTGCGAGGTGACATTTGAGACGATTTCCGCCTGGTTTCCGTACAGGCCATCATCCCGACATCGAGCAACACCCGAAACCCTTGCCACACAAGGCTTTGCGTGGTGGGCGGTACTGGGATCGAACCAGTGACCCCTGCCGTGTGAAGGCAGTGCTCTACCCCTGAGCTAACCGCCCCGTTGGGAAGCTCGCATTTAACCATAAGTCCTAGAGCCGGTCAAACGCCGGTCGGATAGAATACGGCCCCTTGCCTATCCACGGATTCCGCACGCCATGAAGCCCGTCCGCACCCGTTTCGCGCCCAGCCCAACCGGCTACCTGCACATTGGCGGCGCCCGCACCGCCCTCTTCTCGTGGGCGTTCGCTCGCCGCCATGGCGGCACCTTCATACTGCGCGTCGAGGATACCGATGTGGCGCGTTCGACGCCCGAGGCGGTGCAGGCCATTCTCGACGGCATGGCCTGGCTGAGTCTGGAACATGACGAAGGGCCGTTCTACCAGATGCAGCGGATGGATCGCTACAAGGCTGTGATCCAGCAGATGCTGGCCACCGGCACTGCTTATCGCTGCTACACGACGCGCGAGGAACTGGATGCACTGCGCGCCGAGCAGGAAGCGCGCAAGGAAAAGCCGCGCTACGATGGCCGCTGGCGTCCGGAACCAGGCAAGACCCCTCCTCCCCCGCCAAACGACGTACCGGCGGTCGTGCGCTTTCGCAACCCGAAGGGTGGGGTGGTCGCCTGGGACGATCAGGTCAAGGGGCGCATCGAATTCGCCAATGGCGAACTCGACGATCTGATCATCGCCCGCGCCGACGGCACGCCGACCTACAATTTCTGCGTCTGCGTCGATGACTGGGACATGGGCATCACCCACGTCATCCGCGGCGACGACCACGTCAATAACACTCCACGCCAGATCAATATCCTGCAGGCGCTCGGTGCCGAGTTACCGCAATATGCCCATCTGTCGATGATTCTCGGCGAAGATGGCACCAAGCTGTCGAAGCGCCATGGTGCAGTGTCCGTGATGCAATACGATGAGGACGGTTTTCTGCCGGAAGCGGTCATCAATTACCTCGCCCGTCTCGGCTGGTCGCACGGCGACGACGAGATCTTCTCGCGCCAGCAGTTCGTCGAATGGTTCGACCTCGACCACATCACCGCCTCGGCCGCGCAATTCAATACCGAAAAACTGCTGTGGTTGAACCAGTATTACATGAAACAGCTGCCGCTCGCCGATCTCACTGAAAGAGTCCGGGCCCGCCTGACCGCCCGCGGCGTCGACACCGAGGCGGGGCCAGACCTGGAACGAGCGGTCGCCTTGTACGTCGACCGCAGTAACTCGTTGAATGTGCTTGCCGACGAAGTTGCGATCTTCTACGTCGAGGTATCACCCTCAACCGAACTGCTGGCGCAGCATCTGACTGATGATGCGCGCCCGGCGCTGACCGATTTTGCCGAAGGCATCGCTACGGTCGACTGGGAAATTCCGCAAATAAACGCGTTGATCAAGGAGACGGCGACCAGGCACGGCCTCAAGATGCCGAAGCTGGCCATGCCGCTGCGCGTGATCCTGACCGGCCAGGGGCAGACCCCATCGGTCGATGCGGTCATCGCACTGATCGGCCGCTGCACAGTATTGGAGAAGCTGGCCGGGCTGAAAAGGTAAATATTGCTGGACAAGTATTTACAAGCTTGGACCGAGTCCATATAATTCGCGCTCTTTCACGGTACCGGGGGTATAGCTCAGCTGGGAGAGCGCTTGCATGGCATGCAAGAGGTCAGCGGTTCGATCCCGCTTACCTCCACCAGGCAAACGTGAAGGAACGTTGTTAGTCCGGGTCCCCATCGTCTAGAGGCCTAGGACACCGCCCTTTCACGGCGGTAACCGGGGTTCGAATCCCCGTGGGGACGCCAAGCTTTCGGCGCGGAGTGGTAGTTCAGTTGGTTAGAATACCGGCCTGTCACGCCGGGGGTCGCGGGTTCGAGTCCCGTCCACTCCGCCAACAAATACAAAAAAACCGGCCTTGGCCGGTTTTTTTGTTTCCCCTGTTGAATACATGGATATTTCTGACTCGGAGGATTATACTTCTGCCTCCCGACCAACCCCGTTCCGAGGCAGGAGTCTTGCCCTATGCATGATCGCAACGTTCTGTCGCTGGTCAAAGGTTTCACCGGTTTCGCACTGATTTCCCTTACGTCCCTCGTTGCCGCCCCGGTTCTTGCCGACGGCGACAGCCAAACTCTGCTCCTGTCCATGCTGGCCCCTTCGAACGCCGCGAGCATCGACAACGCCCTGACGGTTCACGAAGTGCACCCAGCAACGGCAGTGGCTCGCACGGTCGACCTGACCATCCAGCCCGACGATCTCTGGGTTCGTCTGCGCCACGGTTTTGCGATGACCAACCTGGATGATGACTTGACGCTCCACTATCAACAGTGGTACCAGAACCGGCCCGATGCGCTGCGCCGGATGGTCGAGCGCAGCCGGCCCTATCTGCATTACATCGTCGAGGAACTGGAAGCCCGCGGCATGCCGACCGAAATCGCGCTGTTGCCGATGGTCGAGAGCTCCTTCAACCCGATGGCCTATTCGCGTTCCCATGCCTCGGGGCTCTGGCAGTTCATCCCGGCCACCGGCAAGCGTTTCAACCTCGAGCAGACGTGGTGGCAAGATCAGCGCCGCGACATCGTTGCCTCGACCGACGCCGCGCTCGAATACCTGCAGGCCATCTACGAAATGCACGGCGACTGGCACCTTGCCCTGGCCTCCTACAACTGGGGCGAAGGTGCGGTCAAGCGGGCCATCGAGAAAAACCAGGCCAAGGGCCTGCCGACCGACTACGTCAGCCTGACGATGCCAAACGAAACGCGGCATTACGTCCCGAAGCTTCAGGCGCTCAAGAACATCTTCAGCAACCCGGTCCTGATGATCCAACTCGGCCTCCCGGAGATCATTAATCGCCCTTATTTTGCAACCGTCGGAACGTCCCGGCCGATGGATGTCAAGACCGCCGCCCGCCTCGCCAACATGCCGATCGATGAATTCCTGGCGCTGAATCCATCGCACAATCGCCCGGTAATGAAGGCAGATACGCCGGTCGTCCTGCCGGCCGAGAAGCTCGCCACTTTCCAGCGCAATCTCGAAAAGACCGACGAACCACTGACCGAATGGCAGGCCTACACGCTGAAGTCCGGCGAAAAGCTGGACCAGGTCGCGCCGCGTTTCGGTATTGCGCTGGCCGACCTGCAACGCGCCAACGGCTTAAAGGGCAATATCAAGCTGGCTGGCGGCTCCACCCTGCTCGTCCCGGCCGGCAAAGGTGCCGACGATCTGGACAGCATGGGTGCGGAGCCAAGCCTTCCGCAAATTGTCGAGCCCGAACCGCCGCCCGTTAAGGCCCCGGTGGCATTCACGCCTGCAACACGGCCGGGCAAGCCTGACAAGGCGTCCAACAGCAAGGCAGCCGATACCAAGGTTGCCACCAGGGACAACAAGAAAGATAGCGGCAAGCTGGCCGCTGCCAATACCGCAAAAGTGCCTAAAGCAGCCGCCACCGACAAGCCCAAGGTCTCCACCGCAAAACCGGCAGCCCCGGTGCAGGCCACCAAGGTCGCCAAATCGGGCAACGGCCGGCGTAGCTGATTCAGTCGGTCAGGTGGCAGTTGACCGTATACGTCGCTGATACGCTGCTGGTTTCCGGGTAGCGCTGACGACAGATATCCATCGCCTGCGGGCAGCGCGGGTGAAAATGGCAGCCGCCGGGCGGATTCGCCGGTGACGGCGTCTCGCCAGGCAGGCGAACCGCCGCCGGGTGCGCTTCAAGCCGGGGCACCGGGACCGCCGACAGCAAGGCCTGCGTATACGGGTGCTGGGGCGAGCGCAAGACCTCTTCCGTCTTACCGCGCTCAACGATGCGGCCGAGGTACATCACCGCCACGTCGTTGGCCAGATACTCGACCACTGCGAAATTATGGGTGATGAACAGGTAGGCGATGCCGAGCGCTTCCTGCAGCTCCTTCAACAGGTTGAGGATCTGCGCCTGCACCGAGACATCGAGCGCCGAGGTTGGTTCGTCGCAGATCAGCAATTGCGGCTGTACGGCCAGTGCGCGCGCGATGGCAATACGCTGGCGCTGCCCGCCGGAAAATTCATGGGGATAGCGTCCTGCGGCTTCATCGGGCAGGCCGACCTGCTTGAGCAAGGCGGCGACGGCCGTCGCCTGCGCCACCGAGTCGGCCTCCAGGGCCAACGCGCCCATGCCTTCGGCGATGATTTCGCCGACCCGCATCCGCGGGTTGAGCGAGGCGAACGGGTCCTGGAACACCATCTGCATGTGGCGGCGTGCCGCGCGCAGACGCCGCGCCTGCATGCCGACCAGTTCTGAGCCACCGAGGCGAACGCTACCGGCGGTCGGCTTGACGAGTTGCAGCAGCGCCTTGCCGACCGTCGTCTTGCCGCAGCCGGATTCGCCCACCAGCGCCAGCGTGCGGCCAGCGGAAATGGCCAGCGAAACGCCGTCGACCGCAAGAACATGCCCGACCGTCCGCTGGAAGACGCCACGGCGGATCGGGAAATGGACTTTCAGGTTGGCCACTTCGAGAAAGGGCACCATCTCCGGCATCAGATCGCCAAGCCCCAGTCGTGGCGTCTCGGCAATCGCGGCGGCACTCCCCGACCAGTGGCAGCGCAGCGTATGGCTGGCGGCCACGCTGCGCCAGCCCGGCGAGATGTCCCGACAAACCGGCATCACGTGCAGGCAGCGATCGGCAAAGCGGCAACCGGCCGGCATCGCCGACAGCGCCGGCACCTGGCCGGGAATCGTCGTCAATACCATGCCGCGCCGCGAAATTTCCGGCAAGGCGGCGAACAGGGCCTGCGTGTAGGGATGGCTCGGCCGCCTGAAGAAATCTTCGCGGCTGGCCACTTCGACCAGTTCGCCGGCATACATGACGCCGATGCGCTGCGCCATTTTGGCGACGACGCCGAGATCGTGGGTAATCAGCAGCATGGCCATGCCGCGTTCGCGCTGGAGTTGCGCCAGCAGGTCGAGAATCTGTGCCTGCACGGTGACGTCGAGTGCCGTCGTCGGCTCGTCGGCGATCAGCAGGTCGGGCTCGCCGGCCAGCGCGATGGCAATCATGACGCGCTGCTTCATGCCGCCGGAGAACTGGAAGGGATACTCGTCGAGCCGCCGTTCGGGATCGGCGATGCCGACCTGGCGCAGCAGTTCGAGCATGCGCTGGCGCGCCGCCTCGCCGCGCAGCCCGCAATGACGGTCGAGCACTTCGCCGATCTGCACGCCGACCGTCAGCACCGGATTGAGGCTGGTCGCCGGCTCCTGGAAGATCATCGCAATGCGCGCCCCGCGTACTTGGCGCATGGCGGCTTCCGACAGGGTCAGCAGTTCCTCGCCGTCAATCCTGACACTGCCGCCGACGACCCGCCCGGCGGCCGGCAGCAGGCGCATGATGCCCTGCGCCGTGACCGATTTTCCGCAGCCGGATTCGCCGAGCAGCGCGAAGGTTTCCCCTTTGGAAATAGTGAACGAAACGCCGTCGACCGCAACGAAGGTCTTCTTGCCGGCGCTGAAGCCGAGGCGCAGGTCGGAGACTTCGAGCATCAGGCGGCCCTCGGATCGAAAGCGTCGCGCACGGCGTCGGCGAACAGGTTAGCCGCCAGCACCAACATGAACATGGCGGCGAAGGCCGCCACCAGCGACCACCAGACGACCGGCTCGCGACCCAGTTCCATGCGCGCGCTGTTGATCATCGTGCCGAAGCTGATCATCGTCGGATCGACGCCGATACCGACGTAGGACAGCACCGCCTCGGCGAGCACCAGCCCGGAAAAATCCATGACCAGCGCGATGATGACGATGTGCATCAGGTTGGGCAGGATGTGGCGGACGACGATGCGCCAGTTCGAGACGCCGAAGGCCTGCGCCGCCTGGATGTATTCGAGCTCGCGCAGCTTCAGCGTTTCGCCGCGCAGCAGCCGGCAGAGGCCGGTCCACGACGTGATACCGAGAATGAAACAGAGCGCCAGCAAACGCAGGTCAGCGCGCTCGGCGGCGGTCGAGAACCACTGCGGGTTGCTGTCGATGATGACCTGCATCATCAGCACTGCGGCGGCAATCAGCAGCACGCCGGGGATCGAACTGAGCACCGTGTAGATGTACTGGATCACGTCGTCGATCCAGCCACGAAAATAGCCGGCGATGATGCCGAGCAGCACGGCTACCGGCAGCATGACCAGCGTCGTCACGAGGCCGATGATGAGCCCGGTGCGCACGCTTTTCAGGATCTGGTAGAGGACGTCCTGCCCCACCTTGTCGGTGCCGAAGACATGGTATTGCGTGGCGAGCCAGAACAGCGGTACGCCAACCAGCAGCATGAGGCCAAGGGTGATGAGGACGGCGTTCCAGGCAAAGGCAGTTTCGCCGCGCCAGATTTCTTGCCAGCCCGAGGCGTCGACCCTGAAACCAGCAGCGCCCCGCAGAAAGTCCTCTTGGGGGACAACATTTTGCACGGCACGACGATTGACCAGCCCTGCGGCGCTTGCCGCCAGCGCCAACCAGCCGAACAAGGCGAGCACGCCGACCCGGAAGGCGGAAAAGCCGGCATCGGCCAGGACCTCATCCTCGCGCTCGCCGAGGTGGGCACCGCCATGTTTCAGACGCGGATAGTCGCGGATCGTCTGGCCGCCCGGCAAGTCGATCGTTTCCTTGGCGTAGAGACGGGTGGCAAAGGGTTCGGAATAGGTTTTCTCGTTGCGTGTGCGTAGCGGCGTCAGCAGCGCGTCGAGCACCGACAGCACCTCGATCGCATAGACCGGCTTCTGCCCCGGCTTGCCTTCGAGCTGGACGCGGTAGTGCAGCGAATCGAGCAGGCCGATCACGATAAAGGCGAGCAGCAGCGTCGCCGCCGCCATCCCGGCGCGGTTGGCGCCGACCCGCCGCCAGGCTGACGGCAGCGGCGGATTTCTGGCAATTGCGACGGCGCCGGCGATCCCGGCTGCCACCAGCAGCCAGATGACCATGTCCGACCAGAGAACGACGATCTCGAAGCCGCTCATTCGAAGCGAATCCGCGGGTCGACCAGCGTGTAGGAAATGTCGGTCAGGATCAGCCCGATGATGTAGAGCACCGAGCCGATGAAGACCATCGAGCGCACGACGGCGAAATCCTGCGCGTTGATCGCGTCGATCGTGTAGCTGCCGAGACCGGGAATGCCGAAAAAGGACTCAGTCAGCAGCGAGCCCATGAAGAGCAGAGGGATGACGACAACGACGCCGGTCAGGATCGGGATCAGCGCATTGCGCAGCACATGGCGGAAGAAGACGACCGTTTCCGGCAGCCCCTTGGCGCGCGCGGTGCGCACGTAATCCTTGTTCACC
The DNA here is from genome assembly GCA_016722705.1 of Candidatus Dechloromonas phosphoritropha. NCBI lineage: Bacteria > Pseudomonadati > Pseudomonadota > Betaproteobacteria > Rhodocyclales > Azonexaceae > Dechloromonas > Candidatus Dechloromonas phosphoritropha. Next base: position 649,622 of record JADKGN010000001.1, read on the forward strand.
TCTTCGAGAAAGATCGTGCGATACCAGCGGGTCGACGAGCCGATCCCGGAAATGACGCCGATCACCACCGGCAGGATCAGGAAACGCCAGGCGTCGATGCCGTCGCCGAAGCCGGAAATCGGCACCAGCCGCCAGACCTTGCTGATCAGGAACTGCCCACCGATGATGTAAAACAAGCCGGAAATCGACATCATCGCCACGCACAGCACGACGCCCCAGAAATCGAACGCCGTGGCGCGGAAGAAGGCCAGCGTCAGCGCGAAGCTCACGGTCACGAACAGGCCGAAGATGAAGGTCGGCAGCGCAATGGCCAGCGACGGCAACATGCGGCTGCCGATTTCGCGGGCGATATCGCGGCCGTCCTCGGCGCGGCCGAAATCGCCGGCGAACATGCGCGCTGATTTCTGGAAGAAGATGGTGTCCGTTACGGTCGACAGCCCTTTTGCCTCAAAATTAATCAGCAACGGCCGGTCGTAGCCGCGTTCGACCTTCCATTTCTCGATCACTTCCGGCGTCACCCGCTTGACCCCGAGCTGCATGCGCGCCATGTCGTCCGGCGTATTGACGACGAAGAACAGCGCAAAGGTCAGCAGGTTCACCCCGATCAGAATGGGGATGGCGTACAGCAGGCGACGAATGATGTAGGCAAGCACAGGCGGATTATGCCAAGAGCCGGCGCAGGATGAGCGCCAAAAACACAATTATCGCTAGCCCCCAGGCGGCTAACGCGTAATCGGAACGCAACCACGGCTCGGCCGGCGAGCGCGGATCGCGCAATTTATCGGGGAACGGACGCGGCGGAACCGGGATGATCTTCTGATCGGCGGGATTGGTTGGCAACCGCGCCTGATACTCAACGCTGCTTTCAACCGGCCAGTCGCCCCAGGCGCGGCTCGATGGAAATTGCGGCAGGCGAACGAGCAGGATTTCCGTGATGTCTGCGGCCAGCAGCTTTTCGAAATCCGACAACGTGCGCCCTGCCCGCCCGCTCGCCAGACGCAGCAGGTCGGTGCCCATTTCCTCGAAGGCGACGGCCGGAAAAAGGATGGTCCGGTCCTCGGTCAGGTAGTCGAATGTCGCCTTGCCCTTGGTCAGGCTGCCTTCCTTTGCCGCTACCAGCGGCAAGGCAACGATCGCCTTCGGCCAGCATTCCGGCCCGCGCGCCGGCACCTGCCAGCCCAGGATGCGGGCCGTATTGACGCTGATGCCGGCGCAGTTGGCGCGTGCATGCTGATAGGCGAACTGGTGGCGGTAGAACTGATTATAAACGCGCCCCAGCGCCGACTGCAGCCGCGCCGCGCTGCGCGGATCGGCGAGCGTGGCGACCAGCATGTACGACGGGCGATACCAGGCCTGGCCGCTGTTCAGATCACCGAGATAATTGTCGAGCGGCACCGGGGCGGCGATGATGCCCTTCTCGCTTTCCAAATCAAGGGTGTAGAAATTATTCACCAGCCATTGGTCGATGCCGCCTTGTTCGCCGAGTCGACCAGTCATTAGCGCGAAGTGACCGCCGTGCGCCTCGTCGTCGTCACCCTGCGCACCATTGAGCATCAGGCCGATCACCGGCTGCCCCGCGCGCGGCCCGCTGCTGCCCGGCCGGCGCCAGATCGACTCCACCGTAAACGGACTCTGCGCTCCGCCCTGCGGTTGCGACCGCAGCCAGATACGAAATACCGCTGGGTTGTCAGCCAGCGCATTGCTGACCGGCGCATCCGGGATGCTGAAATCCTGCGGCCAGATCGTTCGCGCCACAAAAGTTTCGCCTTGTTGATTTCCGCGCAGCTTTAGTGGTCGACCGTGGAAGAAGGTTGCGCTGCTTGGATCGAACCAGGCGCTGTTCAGCGGCAGCTGCGGCGCCAGTTTCAGCGCAAGTTGCCGGTCGCCGACCGAGATCGCTCGGCCATCGCCGGTGAGTTGAGCCCCCGTGAGGATATCCGGCGCCCCCAGCCAGACCAGGGGGGGCAATACCGGCACGGCGTCGAACGGGGTTGCCCCAACCCAGGCCGCGAGGTCATCCCACGCTGGCAAAGCCCGTTCAAAGCCCGCGACCGGCGCCCCAGGCCGCGGCACGGCGATGGTTTCGTTGTTGAAGTACCACAATGCCTGCGGCAACGCGCCGCAATCGCCGCGACTGCCGCTGGTGGTCTTGAACTGATCGGCAGGAAACAAACCGTAGGCGGGCATGGCCGGATTTTGCCCGAAACCGGCGGCGACTCAAATCACGGCAGTTGGCGCGCGATCAGTTCCTTCATGATTTCGTTCGAACCACCATAGATCCGGGCGACGCGCGAATCGGCCCAGGCCCGGGCAATCGGGTATTCCCACATGTAGCCGTAGCCGCCATGCAGTTGCAGGCAGGCATCGAGTACCTTGCTTTGCAGGTCGGTGCACCAGTACTTGGCCATCGACGCTGCGGTCGCATCAAGTTCGCCCTTGATGTACAGCTCGATGCAGCGGTCGATGAAGACCCGGGCGATCTGCACCTCGGTCATCGCCTCGGCGAGGGTGAACTGGGTATTCTGGAACTGCATGATCTCCTTGCCGAACGCCCGGCGCTCGCGGCAGTACAACGAGGTCCAGTCGATCGCCGCCTCCATCTGGGCAACGGCGGTGATGGCGATCTGCAGGCGTTCCCAGGGAAGCTCGGTCATCAGGTAGGCAAAACCGCGGTTTTCCTCACCGATCAGGTTGTCGACCGGAACTCGCGCGTTGTCGAAGAAGAGTTCGCCGGTATCCTGCGCCTTCATGCCGATTTTCTTCAGGCGCCTGCCCTTCGAGAAACCGGCCATCGTCGTATCGACAACGAACAGGCTGGTTCCCTTGGCGCCCTTGCCCGGGTCGGTCTTGGCGACGACGATCACCAGATCGCAATGGAAGCCGTTGGTAATGAAGGTCTTGGAACCGTTCAGGACGTAATGGGCACCGTCGTGCACGGCCGTCGTGTGGATACCCTGGAGGTCTGATCCGGCCGCCGGCTCGGTCATGGCAATGGCGCCGATCAGTTCGCCGCTCACCATCCTGGGGAGGTATTTCTGTTTGAGGAACTCGCTGCCGTAATGCAGCAGGTAGGGTGCGACGATCTCCGAATGCAGCAGCATCCCGAGCAGGTTCTGCACCGCCCGGCGCGCCGGCTGCTCGAACAGCACGACGCTGTAGAGCTTGTCGGCGCCGGCTCCGCCGTACTCCTCGGGCATCGAGGTGCACAGGTAGCCGGATTGGCCGGCCTTCAGCCACACCTCGCGGTCGATGAAGCCCTGATCCTCGTAGCGCTCGTAATGCGGAGCGACCTCGACCTCAATGAAGCGGTCGAGCGATTCGGCGAACTGCCGATGTTCGTCGTCGAAGATTGTGCGCGGTATGGTCATGGTCTTCCTTTTCCCGTTCAGATGCGGAAGCAGCCGCCGCAGACCAGCAGCTCGCCGGAGATGTAGTTGGATTCGGGATAGCAGAGCAAGGCGATGGCGCCGGCGGCTTCTTCCGGCGTGCCGCCGCGACCGAGCGGCACCAGCGCTTCCATCTGCTTGAGGAGGTCGGGATTGACGCCGGCCTTGATCTGCCTGCCCGCGATGTCGAGCGTCGAGCTGCCATCAGCCGGGGCGCGGGTCAGGCGCGTATTGATCAGGCCGAAGGCCACGCAATTCACATTGACCCGGTAACGCCCCCACTCCTTGGCCAGCGTCCGCGTCATGCCGATCACCCCGGCCTTGGCCGCCGCGTAATTGACCTGGCCGGCATTGCCGCCGACACCGGCGATCGACGAGACATTGACCACCTTGCGGAACTTCTCGTCGCCGGCCTCGCTTTCCTTCCTCGCCGCATTGCGCAGGAATTCGGCGGCGGCACGCAGGATGCGGAACGGCGCGGTCAGGTGGACGTCGATCATCGCGTACCACTGTTCGTCAGTCATCTTCTGGACCACGTTGTCCCAAGTGTAGCCGGCGTTGTTGACGATGATGTCGAGGCCGCCGAAGTGCGTGATCGCATTCTGCACGAAGCGCTCGGCAAAATCGGGCGCCGTCACGCTGCCGATACAAGCAATCGCCTGCCCGCCGGCAGCGACGATCTCGGCTACCGTCTGCTCGGCCGGCGCCGCATCGAGATCATTGATGACGACGCTGGCGCCCTCCGTCGCCAGCTTGAGGGCTAGCGCCCGACCGATGCCGCGGCCGGAACCACTGACGATGGCCACTTTTCCTTCGAGTTTTCCCATTTCAATCTCCGCTTACATTGAATTCGCTTCAGCCAAGCGCGACCAGCGCCTCGCCCTCTATCTTCAGTTGTCCGTACTGGTTAAGCATTTCCACCGCGACACGCGCGAGCGGCTGGCCGCCCTCTTCCAGCAGTTCGATGACCTGTCCGCGCAGGACCGGCTGGTTGCCAAGATGAGTAAGCGCCACGAAGCGCACGCTGAACGAGCGCAGACGGGACTGCGGCCGCCATCCGGTCAGCAGGCGCCCCAGCCAGGCCATGCCGAGCATGCCGTGGGCAAAGACATCGGGCATCCCGGCGCGCCGTGCAAAATCGATATCGACATGGATCGGGTTGAAGTCTCCCGAGGCCCCGGCGAAGCGGCACAGCAGGGTGCGGTCGATCGCCAACAGGACCAGCTCTGGCAACACGTCGCCCACCCTGACCGGCGCGTTGATCTCTTGTGCTCCAACCATGGCGCTCAGCCGTTCATGACGACGATGACCGAGCGCATTTCGCCCACTGCCTCGCCGCGCTGGTTGGTCACTCTGGTCACCTTGGTGACGAACTCCATCCTGCCGCCCTTCTTTTCGCTGATGTCGGCAATGCTCGATCGCAGGGTCAGCACGTCGCCGGCATGTACCGGTCGCTCATAGGTGAAGCTCTGTTCTCCGTGCAGCACCCGGTCGATCGGGACGCCCAGCGTTTCCATCAGCGCCTGGATGGTGCCGGCATCAAGTTCAGCCCCGAAGTAAAGCGTCGGCGGCGCCAGCAACGATGGATGGCCGGCGGCCATCGCCGCCGCCTCGTCAGTATATTCTGGGCGGGTTTCGCCGATTGCCCGGGCGAATGCGAGCAGCCGGCCCTTCTCGACCGGCCAGTGGACCACCGGTAACTGCATGCCGAGATGGCTTCTGGCGATCATCATCCCTCCCGCTCAGTCGACGCGCTGGTAGAGCGTGACGACGCAGGCGCCGCCCAGCCCGAGGTTGTGCTGCAGCCCAAGACGGGCGCCGGCAACCTGGCGTTCGCCTGCTTCGCCGCGCAACTGTTCAACCAGTTCAACGCACTGGGCAAGGCCGGTCGCCCCCAGCGGATGCCCCTTCGACAGCAATCCCCCCGACGGATTGGTCACGATGCGTCCGCCGTAGGTGTTGTCCCCATCGGCGATGAACTTCTCGGCGCCGCCGTCCGGACAGAGACCTAGCCCCTCGTAGATGAGCACCTCGTTCTGCGCGAAGCAGTCGTGCAGTTCGACGACATCGAGATCTTCAGGACCGATCCCGGCCTGCGCATAAACCTGGGCGACCGCCTCGCGTGTCATGTCGTCCCCGACCAGTGCCATCATGCTGCGCTTGTCGAAGGTTCCCGGACGATCGGTCGTCATCGCCTGGGCGGCGATGAACACCCGGCGGTCGAGGTTCATGCGGTCGGCGAAGCGCCGTGACACGAGAATCGCCGCCGCCGCACCGCAGGTCGGCGGGCAGGCCATCAACCGCGTCATGCCGGCTTCCGGAAAGACCATCGGCGCCGCCATGACCTCCTCCTCGCTCACCACCTTGCGGAACAGCGCCAGCGGATTGTGCGCCGCGTGGCGGCTGGCCTTGGCCCGCACCCTGGCAAAAAGGTTGGGCTTGACGCCATAGCGCTCCATGTACTCCTTGCCGGCGCCACCGAAGTAACGCAGCGCGATGGGCACATCGTAGGGCGTGATCTCGTCGCACAATTCGTCGAAGCGCGAGAAGGGCGACGGTCGATCGGTCCACTGCCCGGACAGCGCGCCCGGCTGCATCTGTTCGAAACCGAGGGCCAAAACGCAGTCGACCGCACCCGACTCGACCAGTTGCCGCGCCAGGAAGAGCGCCGTCGACCCGGTGGAGCAGTTATTGTTGACGTTGGCGATCGGGATGCCGGTCATCCCGACCTCGTAGAGCGCGCGTTGCCCCGAGGTCGAGTCGCCGTAGACATAGCCGGATCGCCTGCTGCACGGCGCCGTAACTCAGTCCCGCGTTGTCCAGCGCCTTGCGCACCGCCGCCGCGGCCATCACGTCATAGGGGTCGCTGGCGCCCGGCTTGCCGAAGGGCACCATCCCGACGCCGGCGACAAAAGCTTTTTCCCGCATTCGCTGTCTCCTCCCGTACGCCGGCTGACGTTAAGGAGCAAACGCAGCCGAATATGTTCAAATTCGGCAATTCTCCACCAATCGCGGCAAGAAGTCGTCTCACATGACGGGAAATGTTGCTTAAACGCATATACACCCATCGTGGGGGGTGGCTTGCCATGCTGTTGCCGCTAGACTCGCCACTGGATTTCGATATATATGTATCAGTTGCGCGCCAAATGCTTGATCAATCCGTAATTGCATTGCCTGCTGCGGCGACTTACAGTTCAATTCCGGAGGGGGACCCTAGTGAACAAGACTGCAATGCAACGCCTGCCCGTGCGCACCGCACTGGCTTCCGCCATGCTGATTGCCTTCAGCGGCAGCGCCCTGGCATTCGAGTTCGAGCTCGAGGACGGAGTCAAGGGCAGCTGGAACAACACCATTTCATTCGGCGCCAACTGGCGGATGACGAGGCCCTACGCCGGACTGTACAGCCAGCCGGATGGCGCGCGCATCGGTCTCACCGACGGCAAGCGCGGATCGGGCGGCAGCGCCACCGACGCCGGTAACCTGAACTACGAGAAGGGTGACGTGGTCAATGCCCCGCTACAGATCCTCTCCGACTTGGCAATCAGCAAGGGCGACCTCGGTGCCTTCATCCGCGTCAAGGCCTGGTACGACGTCGCCATGGAGAACAAGAACCGACCCTACGGCAACGCCGACAACGGCTATGCCAAAGGTAAGGAACTTTCCGACAGCAGCCAGCCGGACCTGCTCAAGTACTCCGGCATCGCGCTGCTCGACGCCTACGTCTACAACACCTTCGATGTCGGCACCCCGCTCCAGATCCGCCTTGGTAACCAGGTCGTAAACTGGGGTGAGAGCCTCTTCGTCCAGGGCATCAACCAGCTCAACCCGGTCAACCTGCCGGCGCTACGCAAGCCGGGCACCGAAGTCAAGGAGGCTCTGCTGCCAGTATGGAGCATCGACGCCAACATCGCCCTCGGCGGCGGCGCATCGCTCGAAGGCTTCTATCAACTCAAGTGGGAGCAGAGCCTGGTCGACAGTTGCGGCGGCTACTATTCGCCGGTCGAATTCGCGATCACCACCGATGCCAATCGCGGAACCAGTTGTTCCGGGGTAACCACCGCGCTTTACCCGGGCCAGAAGTTTGATACCCCGACCCTGTTGCGGACTGGCCTCTTCTTCCCCCTGACCAATGGCAAGGATGGCTCGAACACCGGCCAGTTTGGCGCTGCGTTCCGCATACCAATCGACGCCATCGACTCCGAGTGGGGCCTGTACGGCATGCGCATCAATTCACGGACGCCAATCATTTCCGCCTACACCGGAACCTGGGGCAGGACACCGGCACAACTCCGGACCCTTGTCAATCCGGTGGCCGCCCAGGAAGCGGCACTTGGTGCTCTTGGGGTCAAGTCTGCATATGGCTTCTGGGAATACCCTGATGGCATCAACATCTATGGCACCACGCTGTCGACCAATATCGCCGGCTGGTCGGTCGGCGCCGAGTTGGGCTATACGCCCAACCAGCCTGTGCAGGTCAACGGCAACGACATCCTGTACAGCGCCACGGCTGGCGTCGGCCCGATGGCGCCGCGGACGAGGGCGGCGACAGCGGCCGGCTTAGGCAATACAGTGCACGGCTATGACCGCTTTCGCAAGACACAGTTGCAGGTCAATACCGTCAAGATCCTGCCGAGCATGCTTGGGGCGACGCAGGGCGTATTTATCGCCGAAATCGCCGGACAGTGGGCATCGAATACCAACGACCAGGCCGAACGCGAAGGGATCCGCTATGGCCGCGCCTTCATCTTTGGACTGGGGTCGAGCGGTGGGGCTGGCGCCTTCAATACCGGCAATACCTGCAACCCGGCAAGTCCGCTTTGGAACCCGCAGCGCAACGGCTGCAACAACGACGGTTACGCCACCAGCACGGCCTGGGGCTATCGCCTGAAGGCGTCGCTCGACTACACGGGCGCCTTCAACACCGGCTTCACGCTGACGCCTTCGGCTTTCTGGTCGCATGACGTCAACGGCTACTCGGTCGATACGCAGTTTATCAAGGACCGCATGATCCTCGGCCTCGGCCTGCGGGCGGACTACCAGAAGAAGTACACGATCGACCTCGGCTACACGGCCTTCCTCGACAATGCCAAGTACGACCCGTTCAAGGACCGTGACTACCTGAGCCTTGCGTTCAGCACCACGTTCTGACACCGATAATCGACTGAAGGAGACAACCCCATGAATTTAAGACTGAAACTGGTGACTGTTGCGATCGGCTGCGGCCTGATGAGCGGGGCCGCGCTGGCCGGCACCTCGGCGGCCGATATCGAGCGCCTGGGCAAGGACCTGACGCCGACCGGCGCCATCCGCGCCGGCAACGCCGACAATTCCATCCCCGAATGGAAGGGTGGCCTGACCACGCCCCCGACCGGCTGGAAGCCCGAACAGGGCTACATCGACCCGTTCGCCAACGAGAAGCCGCTATTCACGATCACCGGCGCCAACGCCGACCAGTACAAGGAGAAGCTCAGCCCGGGTCTGACGGCATTGCTCAAGAAGTACCCGAACTTCACGATGCCGGTCTACCCGGCGCATCGCACGGTGGCGCTGCCCAAGACAGCCACCGACCTGATCAGGGCCGAAGCTCCCAGAATCGAGATGAAAGACGGCCATATCATCGGCCGTCTGCATTCCAACGTGCCCTTTCCGGTTCCCAAAACTGGCCAGGAAGCGATCCAGAATCACCTCCTGCGCTACATGGGTGGAGGTTATGAGCGTACCTATGTCTGGTTCCCGGTACGCGCCAATGGCGATACCTACAAGGTCACCTTCGTCGACCGCGTGGTGACCGCCGCCAATTTCGAGCCGCCGCAGGAAGGCAACATGGGTTTCGCTTATTTCGGCCGCTTCACCTCGCCGGCGACCCTCGACGGTACGAACTATCTGGTTCATGAGCCGATCGACCAACTCAACGACTCACGTTCGGCATGGATCTACAACTCGGGGCTGCGTCGCGTGCGCCGTGCGCCAGATCTGGCTTTCGACAATATCGCCGATGGCACGGAAGGCATGCGCACGACCGACCAGTATCTCGCTTACAACGGTTCCATTGAACGCTACGACTGGAAGCTGGTCGGCAAGAAAGAGATGTACGTGCCATACAACACGTACAAGATCGGCGACAAGAAGCTCAAGTACACCGACATCATCGACAAGAACACGATCAAGAGCGACCTGATGCGCTATGAACTGCATCGCGTCTGGGTCGTCGAGGCGACGCTGAAGGCAGGGCAGAAGCATATCTACGGCAAACGCACCTTTTACCTTGATGAGGACAGCTGGAATGTTCTCGAAGAGGATTCCTACGACACGCGCGGCAACCTCTGGCGCGTCGGCATTCATGGCTTGCGCCAGAATTACGATGCCCTCGTACCCTGGAGCAACGTCCAGGTGTGGCACGATCTGAGCAACGGCAACTACCTGGTCACCCACCTCGACAATGAGACCTCGCAGCCCATCGTTTTCGGCAAGAAGGCCAAGTGGTCGGACTTTCAGGCAGACGCCCTGCGCCGCGCTGGCGGCACTCGCTGACCGTCCGGTTGCCGCCCTGATGCCGAGGGCGCAGCACTGACGACCATCGAGCAGTCGATGGTCGTTTTTTTTTCGCGAACAGGAAGGTAAACGATGAAAAAAATGATGATGACGGCGCCACTTGCGGCCCTCCTCGCCAGTGTTCTCGTGACACCGCCGCTGCCTGCGTGGGCCGATGAGAAGCCTCGCCTCGTGGTATCGAGAGTCCCGATGAAGCAGGACAGGATCCTTCTGCTCGATGCCTTCCGCGCTAACCAGCGTGCGGTCGCGGTCGGCGCGCGCGGGACGGTATTCGTTTCCACCGATGGCGGCGTGGACTGGAAAAGTCAGCGCACGGCATCGACACGCACGCTGACCGCGGTTACCGCGCTCAATGACAGGATCTGGCTGGCGGTTGGCCATGGCGGAACCATCCTTCGTAGCGAGGATGGCGGCCAGACCTGGATGCCGGTCGAGGTGCCGGAGGCCGGAACCGACGCTCTGCTTGGCGTGACAGTGCTCGATGCCAGGACACTGGTTGCCTACGGCGCCTTCGGCCTCTTTCTCAAGTCAACCGACGAAGGACGCACGTGGACCCGTCAGGACGTGGTCGAGGAAGGCTTCGACCGGCACATCGCGAAAGTCATCCCGCTCGGCGAAGCGTTGGTCCTGGTCGGCGAATCGGGAACCATCGCCCGGTCGACCGATGGCGGCACGACCTGGACCAAGGTCGACTCGCCATATGAAGGCTCCTTCTTCGGCGGTCTGCGGACTGCCGATGGCAGCGCCCTGATCTTCGGCATGCGCGGCAACGTCTTCCGCTCGACCGACGCCGGCTGCACATGGAAGAACGTCGAGACCGACACCAAGGTCGCCTTCAACGGCGGCCGGGCATTCGACGACGGCATGGTCGTGCTCACCGGTAATTCCGGCAAGCTGGCGATCAGTCGCGACAACGGCCAGACCTTCGAGGTGAAAGATCTGCCAGGCCGGGGGTACGCAAACGTCCTCAAACGCGGCGACGGCGAACTGCTGGTCGTTGGCGACCGCGGAATCACCCCGGTGCCGGCAACCCTGCTGGCCAAGTAAGCAATACCCACGACGGAAGCGACCGGGAGGCATGGCGTGAAGACAGATTCCAGAAAGACAGGTGATATCGGCCTGCAGGCCCACGAGTTCAGCAACACGTGGGTAGGCAAGGTGTCATACTGGATTTTTCACCTGCGCAAGCCGTTGTTGCTGTTGTTCATACTGATAACCATCGCCCTCGCCTATTCAGCCAGCCACTTGCGGGTGGGCGCCGGGTTTACCAAGATGATCCCGCTCAAGCATGAGTACATGCAGACCTTTCTGGAGTACCAGAACGACTTCGGTGGGGCTAACAAGATCCTGGTTGCCGTCAAGGCAACGAATGGCGACATCTACACCAAGGACTTCATGGAAACCCTGCGCAAGGTTACCGAGGATGTGTTCTACATCAAGGGCGTCGAGCGCAGTTCGGTAACCTCGCTGTTCACCTCGAATGTCCGCTACACCGAAGTTGTCGAGGACGGGTTCCGGGGTGGCAACATCATCGCGGCGGACTTTGCCGGCACGCCGGAGCAACTCAAGGGCGTACGCGACAACGTCGCCAAGTCCGACTGGGGCGGCCGCATCGTTGCCACCGACAGGACTGCCGCCATGGTCGTCGCCACCCTGCAGGAAAAGGACCCCGATACCGGTGAGCGCCTCAACCTGCAGGAAGTCGCCAAGAAACTCGAGGAAATCCGTCAGGCAACCGAAAACAAGGATGTCACGGTCCACATCATCGGCTTCGCCAAAGCCGTTGGCGACATCGCCGCAGGTGCGGCTGGCGTCATCGTCTTCTTCGGCATCGCCTTCGTCATTACCGCCGCCCTCCTGTACTGGTACTCGGGGTCCGGCATTCTCGCCTCGTACGCCCTCATCTGCGCCGTTGTGCCGGTGATCTGGCTACTCGGCCTGCTGCCCATCTTCAAGCTCACACTGGACCCGATGTCGATCCTCGTGCCCTTCCTGATCTTCTCGATCGCCATCTCGCACGCAGTGCAGATGACCAGTTCCTGGAAACAGGAAACCATGGCCGGCGCCGACGGCATCAAGGCTTCACGGCTTTCCTTCGAGAATCTCTTCATTCCCGGCGCCGTCGCCCTGCTGGCCAACGCCATCGGCTTCATGGTCATCGGCATGGTCCAGATCGAAATGGTCCAGGAACTGACCATTACCGCGACGCTGGGCGTCACCGTTATGATCGTCACCAACAAGATGCTGCTGCCGATCCTTCTGTCATACCGGAAGATCTCTCCGGAACAGACGCGGAAGATGCACGGCCATGAAGCCAGCGCCGACCGCCTCTGGGAAAAATTTGGCGTCCTCGCGACTCCGAAGGGCGGCGCCGTCGCCATCGCCATCGCCCTCGTCACGCTCGGCATCGGCCTCTATGTCGCGAAGGACCACAAGGTTGGCGACCTCGGTGACGGCGTTCCGGAACTGCGGCCAAATTCCCGTTACAACGAGGACGTCCGCATCATCACCTCGAACTTTGCAATCGGCGTCGATGTCCTGCAGGTCATCGCCGAGGCCAAGGGTGCCGACTCGCCGTGCGTCGATCGCACGGTGATGGACAAGATGGAGGAGTTCGAACTGGGCATCCGCCAGAACGACGGCGTGGCCGCGGTTCGCGGTCTTGCCGGATTCGTCAATATTGTCACCCAGGCCTACGCGGAAACCAACATAAAGTGGCAGGCACTGCCTCAGGACAAGGCCCAGATCGCCCAAGGCGTGGGCTTCGCGACACGGCTCGGCAACGAATTGATGAATTCGACGTGCACCGCGATGCCGATCTCGATCTTCACCCGCGATCATAAAGCTGAGACCATTGCCAGCGTCGTCGATCAGATCAAGGCGTTCAAAAGCGAGTACGACACCGATGAACTCAGGTTCCGTCTGGCCAGCGGCAACGTCGGCGTCATGGCTGCCACCAATGAAACGGTGGCGGCCGCCGACAGGTGGGTCAACCTCGCCCTCTTCGGTTCCGTGGCTCTGTTGTGTATCCTCATGCTGCGCTCGGTTCCCGCTACGCTGTGCATCATCCTGCCGCTCGGGCTGGTGACGGTACTGTGCAATGCGCTGATGACCTGGCTCGACATCGGCCTCAAGGTCAATACCCTGCCGGTCGTAGCGCTCGGTGTCGGTGTCGGCGTCGACTACGGCATCTACCTCTTCGAACGCATCAAGCACGAAATGGATATCGGCCTGAATCTGCGTGACGCCTTCGTCCAGGCGCTGAAGCAGCGTGGCACCGCGTCGGTATTCACGGCGGTGACGATGACCGTGTCGGTCGCCACCTGGGCCTTCTCGGATCTGAAGTTCCAGGCGGACATGGGCATCCTGCTGGCATTCATGTTCCTGGTCAACGTCTTCGGCGCCATTCTCCTGCTGCCGGCGCTGGCAGCCTTCCTGGTCGGCAACCGGAAGACGAAGGCCTCCTGACCGGCGGAGACATCAAACGCGGCGTGAACCGGCGGTTCGCGCCGCGTTTTCATTCCACGACGGAGCGCCCGGCAAGCGCATCAGACACGCCCCCAGCCGGCTCGCTTCTCAAGGAACTCGGCAACATACTTGTCCGCCAGCTTGCTCTCGGGCAACTGCCCTATCGCCTGGAATACGTGGGGCATGCCATCGAAAACATCGAGCTGGACATCGACCCCGGAGCCGTGCGCCTTGGCAGCCGCCCGCGTCGAATCGTCGAGCAGCATCTCGTTGCTGCCGACCTGGAACAGCATCGGCGGCAGGCCCGTGAAATCGCCGGTCAACGGCGAGACTAATGGCGTCATGTGCAATTCCGGCTCGGATAGGTACATCTCGCCGAACCAGCGCAGCATGGCCACCGAAAACATGGGGTCGCTCGCCTCGTTGACCGCGGCGCTGCGCCCGCTCAGCGAGAAGTCGGTCGCCGGCGAGAGCAGAATCGCGGCAACCGGCAGCGGAAGACCCTCGGCGCGGGCGCGCATCAGCGTCACCAGCGCCAGGTTGCCGCCGGCTGAATCCCCGCAGATGACGATGTTGCCCGCCGGATGGCCGTTGTTTAGCAGCCAGCGATACGCCGCGAGGCAGTCGTCGGAAGCCGCTGGATAGGGGTGTTCGGGCGCCAGCCGATAGACCGGCATCAGGGCGCGAGCGCCTGATGTCCGGCACCAGCGGGCGATCATCGCCGACTGGGTGCGGGGGATGCGGAAGCAGAAAGCGCCACCGTGCAGATAGAGAAATACACGATCGAGGCGGCTCTGCGGCACTTCCAGCCACTCGGCCCGCACTTCGTCGCAATCCTGGCGGGTTATCCGGACATTCGCGGCCGGTTGTCCGAGATTGTGGTCAACCGTGGCGATGCGTTTGCGCAACTCATGAATGAAATCGTTCGAAAAGCTCATGCGCTTGAACGAGAAACGTAGCAGGTTGTCGATAATGAACTGCGCCGACTCGCTTCCCATGTGCGGAATCAGGCGGTAATAGGGTGGCGCCGAAATCTTCGGGGCAAATTCCGAATCCATGCATGTCTCCTGGCTCCTGGGCCGACGCCGGATACGCCAGCCAGATTCCCGCCGACTATCTGGCCAGCGGCGGGATATTCAGATTGTTCTTCCCGGGCCGTCTGGCCGGCGTCGGGTTACCGTCGCTCCGCTCTCAGCGGTTATCCTGCGTGGCCAGTTCCGCGACCGGTGGTGTTTCAATCTCCGCAACCTCCGCCACCACGCCCGGTGCCGGATTGTTGGCGCCCGCTTTCCTTGTCGCCGGCTTCCTCACCGCCGGCTTATTCCCAAGCGGCGCTTTCGTCGCGGCTTCGTCGCGCGCCTGCGCCACCGCGACCGCCTTGTCACGGGCCGCCGGTGTCGCGGCAACATTTCGCCGCGTCCGCGGCGTGGAAGCCCCAGTCTCCGCTCCCGACTTCCGCTTGCCGACGGCAGCGGCAACCAGTTCGTCGAAACTCTGGTTCAGGCACTGCACGAACACCGAGGGGTCGGGCAGCATCTTGCGGCATGAAACGAAGCAGACCCACAGCGTGCCGTTGTAACTCAGCCCAGTCAGGTTCAGGCCAACGCCGTCAATGACAATGGAAACCGGCGTGAACATCTGCAGCCGCGCTCCCGCCAAATAAAGTGCCTCGTCCGGACCATGCACGTTGGAAACCGTGACATTGACCAACGGCACGAGCGCGGAACGCATGACCTGCTCGACAAGGAAGGCTGGCAGCACCTCGACCAGCCGGGCTGGAAGATCCTTCCCGAGCGCCGCCGAAACCGACTTGCCCAGGCTGGTGGCCTGGCGCACGGCGAGGAGCCGCTCGAGCGGATCGGCGATATCGGTACGGAGCGGCAAGGCAGTCATAGCCACCCGGTTGCTTTCGTCGCCACCCTTGTACTCACCCCGGGTACTTATCGGCATCATCGCGTTGAGGCTGGCGCCCGGCAGTTCTCCTTTCAGTTCGAGATACTTGCGCAGCGCGCCACTGGCCGTCGCCATGAATATGTCGTTGATCGTGACCCCTTCGAATTGCTGACGAATCCTGTTGCAGTCGACAAGGGACAAGCCGACGACATCGACCACGCGGTGGGCGGATATCTTGCCATCGAAGCGCGTATGCGGCCTCAGGTGCAACTTCTCGTTGTGATTTCTGGTCATTTCCGCAGCCATTTCGGCCAACCCCGGGCGGCTGGCGACAATCTTCCTGCCGACAGCGAGCACCTTGCCGCTGGTGACGAAGTCGACACCGGCACCTGCCGCACGCTTGCCGAGATCGACAATCAGCCGCGCGCCATCGAGAACCTGGCAGGCGCGATGGCCGACAGCGCGCGCGCACAGCTCGACAATCGTCGGGTAGCGATCGGCGATGATCGCGACCGGGTTCCCGCCCTCGTCCGCTTCCGGATCCAGCGTCCGCGACTGTGAATGAATGGCACGGATGATTTCAACCCCTCCCTCGCCGTCGACCGCGGCATGGTGAAACTTTATGTAAAGCGCGAAGCTGCCCGGGACGATTCCGGGAACATGGTCGAGGCCTTCGATGATGTAGGCCTCCCACAGGGGTTTCGACTTGTCGAGTGAGCGCGAGTGCAGCCGGGCAACCTGAATCATCAACTGACGCCAGTCGCCGGGCTGCGGCAGCGCGATATGACGGACGTGGTATTCGACGTCGACATCGGTATCATCGATCCAGTAGGGTCGATCGAGTCCCCAAGGCACTGCGATGAGGCGGCGCCGGAAAACCCGGGTCTGCTTCATCCGGGATTGAAAGAAATTAAGTACCGATTTGAACCGGAGTTCCCCCTCCGGCGCGGTAGACGGGTCATAGATGCCGAGTGCCGCCACCTGCATCAACTGGTTTCCGTGTTCAATCTCCAGAAAGAGATTGTCGAGACCGGAGAGATGTTTCATCGCTTTTCCCCAAGGCAAATATCTTGACTCGATTCAATTGCGCCGACGAGAGCGCGGCAGGCGCCGTATCCTGTTGCCTTGAGTGTATTCACGATTCGCCGAACAGCCGGAATAAACGCAAATTCTTTCTCAGGCATTCCCCAAAGGAGCTGTCTTGGTGGAAATCCGCACCCGGACCGGATGATGCGGCGCCGTACCCGGGTCCGTCGGCTGACCGGCCACCGTCGCCGGCGCACGCCGCTTGCGCGCGCGCAACGACGCGGGGACCGGCTCGACCTGGCTCCGCTTGGCCAGTTCCTCGCGATCGACGTCCGCCACCAGACCAGCGAAGCTCTCCCTGAGAAAGTTTGCAAAGACCTCGGGATCCGGCATCATCTTGCGGCACGACACCACGGTCGCCCACAGGTTGCCGCAATAGCTGAAGCCGGTGATGTTGAGCCCGACGCCGTTCTTGACGACGCCGATCGGGTAGAAACGGTCGAGTTGCGCCCCGGCAAGATACAAGGGCACGTCGGGCCCGCGTACGGTTGACACGACGATGTTCAGATAATCGCCGAGCAGGCTGTCAACCACCGCTGAGGTGATGCGGGTCGGCAGTTCGTCCGCCAGTTGTCGCAACAGATCGTGACCGATCACGTCCGCGGTCTGTCTGGCCTCACTCGCGGATTGCCGAATGGCGCGCAGACGCGCGAGCCCGGACTCGATTTCGACATGCAACGGCACGCGATGCTGGTTCAGCTTGTTCCCCTGATCGCTGCCCGGGAGGATGTCCTGGTGCGACGCCGGCACTGCCGCTGCCACGCCGGCCCCCAGTGGATCACCGGATTCCTGCAGGTAGCGCCGCACGGCACCGCCGACCGTGGCCAGGAACACATCATTGGTCGTCACGCCGCTGACCCATTTGCGCACGCGCTGAACCTTCACCATTTCGAAGCCGACACCCTCGACGACACGCCGCGACGAGACGGAGCCGGCAAATCGGGTCTTGACCGGATCCCGCGGCAACGCCAGTTCATCCAGCAGCCGTTCGCGCAAGGTTCCCCCGGCGACCCGCTTGTAGAGCGCTCGCGACGCCAGCGACGTCATCTTCACGCCTGCCGTCGAAATTGCGTGCCACAGGCGCACCACTCGTGGCACGGCATTGCTCAGCGAACGCGCATACAACTCGATCAGAGTCGGCACGGCATCGGCAAAGAACGGCTTTTTCAACACATGGCTATGCTCCGGCATGGCGATCAGCGAATGCAGGGCGCGCAGGATCTTCGCGCTCGCCTCGCCGTCCACTTCACTGCGATGGAACTTCATGTAGATGGCGAAGCTTCCCGCCTTCACGTCTTCGACGTTATCTATTCCTTCGATGACGTAAATCTGCCAGAGCGGCTTGGAACGGTCGAGCACCAGCGAATGCAGACGCGCGGCCTGGATGCAGAGATGCCGCCAGTCGCCGGGCTTGGGCAACGCGATGTGGCGAATGTGGTATTCGAGGTCGACCTCGGCCTCATCGACCCAGTAGGCGCGGTCCAGATCGAAAGGCACCCGAACCAGCCGACGGCGCAGAACCGGCGAGACATCGAGCCGCTCGCGGATGTGCGACATGATGTCGCGCAGCCTGACCCTGCCGCCGGGCGCCGTGCTCGGATCGTAGATCCCGAGCACCGCCACGTGCATGCACTGGTTGGGGCGTTCCATGGCAAAGAAGAGTTCGTCTAGACCGCCAAGTTGTTTCATCGATAGCTCGGAAAGTGGACAAGAAACTCGTTCATCGGGCGCCGGCTAGCGCCGACATCGTTGCAGTCTCCGTCACCCCCTCCACTCCAGCACCTGAGAGGCTGACCCAACCCGTCACCAAGGACCGGCCGACTGCGAGAAGCTTACTACACCAGATCGGCCAACAATAGAAGGAAAACCCTATACACGAAAGGGGAAAACATTTGCCCTTCCGCTCCGGAAATGCAATTGCCATTTGCGCCACCCACCGCGAAGGCCGGGAACCGCCAAGCCGACCTTTCAGCGGCTCCCGGCCACCTACCGCGTCCCGGCGCGCCGCAGCGCGTCCGCCTGAAAATTGACAAGCTGGCCCCGGATATTGAAACGGATGGGACTCTTGATCCCATGGTCGAGCCCGCCGACGAAATAGGAGCCCGCCGTCAGATCATGAAAGATTCCGAGCCTGTACCAGGGCAATTGCACATCGTAGTACTGGATCAGGCCGTGCAGTGCGACCCGCCAGAGGTCGCCGCGCGTCGAGTAGGATTCCTCGGCAACGACACTCCAGCTGTCCTCGTCGAGATAGAAGACCCGCTTGCCGTAGATGTGGGCCTGCCCCGACCGCAACTTGGCCTCGACCACCCAGACGCGGTGCAGTTCGTAGCGCATCAGGCTGGAATTGACCGACCCGCGGCGGATGATGTCCTCGTCGCGTTGATCCTTCTGGCCGATGCGGTAGCAATTGTAGGGAATGTAAAGCTCCCGCTTGCCGACCAGGGTCCACTCGAAACGATCCGGAGAGCCGTTATAGGCGTCGATCTGGTCGGCGGTAAACATTCCTTCCGAGCCGTCCGGAATACCGTCGTAGCCGAGATCGGGTGCGCGCCTGACACGGCGCAGGCCGAAATTGTAGACCCAGGCGCTGCGGCGTTCCTTGATCTGATTGAGCGGTTCATGGACAAGAAAGATCGTACCCAGCAAGGTGGCCGGTTCCGTGTAGTCGCCCATCGCGACGAACAGCCGGTTCTCGGTCTTCTTGTCCATGTTGGTTTCGTAGATCCGGCGCGAATGGAAGCCGATACGGTAATAGTCCCCGGACGCCCGGACCGGAAAGGCCAGGGTCGTGCGCTCGATGCCGCCCCCCATATAGCGCAGCAAGTGGTTCCAGATCACTTCGAGCCCCGTACCGGGAACCGGGAAGGGCACCGGGTTGTAAGTCGTCAGATTCACGGCCGACCCTTCGATTGCCGCCGAGCCGGCCTGTCTGACCACCTCGGCCATCACTGCAGCGGGGTAGGCGGCCGTCCGGCGTGTACGGAACACCGGCATCTGGAAGCCTTCGGTCTTCTGAAGCAGGGCGACGAGCCCGGGCATCAGTTGCTCCCGGTGGTTCGTCCAGTTTTCCCTGGTTATCGTAAACAGCGGCACATCCTCCGGAAACGGGTCGATGTAGCCCATTTCCGGACGCCATCCTGCCGGGGGCGCCATCAAACCGCCACTCCAGGCGGGAATCGTTCCCGCGGCGTTGCCGGCGCGCTCGGCTCCGATCGGCGTCAGCTCGCGCCCGAGCTTGCCAGCTGCCGCAGGTGCCTGGGCATGAGCGCCGATGGCAGCGGTCGCCGCCAACACGGCCACCATCAGGGAATACAGGGTGTTTCTCAGGCGAAGTATCCCTGCCCGCGACCGCTGGTGACCGCCTGAATCCGGTTATCGACCCCCAGCTTGATGAAGATGTTCTGGACGAGCAACTTGGCCGTTTCCGGGCTGATCTCGAGAACGGCTGCAATCCGCTTGTCCGACTGCCCCATGGAAATCAGCGGCATGACATCAATCTCGTGCGCTGTCAACGGGCGGGCGCCGGAGATATTAGCCAGGGGACGAACCTTCCGCCCTTTCCGGCTGACCGCGAAAGCACTGGCCAGCCAATTCAGGTAGCAGGAGACAACGGCATGCCCGGCCTGGCCTGAAAACTCTTTGCGCGCGCTGTCGATCAGGGCGCCAACCTCCGGCCCGCCATTAACGATGCTTCGTATCAGACCAGCCGCCGCAGCCAGTTCCGGAATCATCAGGCGGCGGCCGTCATCCATCCGGGTGACCGGCAGCGTGCGCACGGTCGCCTTCAGATTCCCTTCTCCACCGTGGTCACCGCCCGCGCTCCTGAACCATGCCGCGCTCGATGATGCCGGCGCAGTCGGTTCCGCGCGGCAGGCTGCCGTATTGGCCATGACCCCTGCGCTCGAGCCGTGAATGGCAGAAGGCATCCGCTACCCGGTCCGGTGCATGCCGCACCAGGAGGCTGGCCTGCAGGCCGAGCGCGAGACGGTCGGCGATATCACGCGCCACGAATTCGTGATCCCGCTGGTCGGCAAGGTCGGCCCGAAGTGTCGCGACATGCCGGTCGAGCCCGGCATTGCCGCCGCGCGCCAGGTCCACCTCGGCGAAATAGGCGTCGATCACGGCCGGCGTCTTATTAATCGCGCGCAGCATGTCGAGACACTGGATATTGCCGCTGCCTTCCCAGATCGCGTTGACCGGCGATTCGCGGAACAGGCGTGGCATTGGCGAATCCTCCATGACGCCGCTGCCGCCGATGCATTCCATCGCCTCGGCCACGTGCTGCGGCATCCGCTTGCACACCCAGTACTTGCCCAGTCCGGTGCCGAGCCGGACGAGCAGCGCTTCGCCTTCATCGCATTCGTTGTCGAGCGCCCGCGCCATCCGCAGCGACAGCGCCGTGGCCGCCTCCGACTCCAGCGTCAGATCGGCCAAGACGTTCTGCATCAGCGGCTGATCGACAAGCCGCCTGCCGAACGCGCGGCGCTGCCCGCAGTGATGCAGCGCCTGTACCGTCGCCGCGCGGATGCCGCCGCTCGAACCGACCAGACAGTCGAAGCGCGTCATCGCCACCATGTCGATGATCGTCCACACCCCTCGGCCCTCCTCACCGACCATCCAGGCCAGCGCGCCGCGCAACTCGGTCTCGCAGGAGGCGTTCGCGACATTGCCCATCTTGCGCTTGAGGCGCTGGATCTGCATCGGGTTCTTCGACCCATCCGGGCGCCAGCGCGGCAGCAGGAAACAGGTCAGGCCGCGGGCGGTCTGGGCCAACGTCAGAAAGGCATCGCACATCGGCGCCGAGACGAAAAACTTGTGGCCGACGAGTTCATAGGCCTGCCCCGGACCTTCCCGGCCAATCGGGCAGGCGCGCGTCGTGTTGGCGCGCACGTCCGACCCGCCCTGTTTCTCGGTCATCGCCATGCCGATGGTCAGCGCCGCCTTCTGGTCGGCCGGCACATTGCGCAGGTCATAACCGTCGGCGGTGATCCGGCCTTCCCAGAGCGCGGCCAGTTCCGGCTGGTGGCGCAGCGCTGGCACCGCGGCAAAGGTCATCGTGACCGGGCAGCAATGACCGGCCTCGACCTGCGACATCATGAAAAATTTCGCCGCCCTCGCCACGTGCGCGCCAGGCTCCGGATGCCGCCACGGCGCCGCGTGCATGCCGGCTTCCAGCGACGTCGCCATCAGCGCATGATAGGCGGGATGGAAGCGCACCAGGTCGATCCGGTGCCCGAAGCGGTCATGTGTATCGAGTTCCGGAGGATAGCGATTGGCCTGCTCGCCCAACGCGAGAAAATCGGCGGACCCGAGCTTGGCGCCGAACACCTGCAACACTGCCTCCGCCGCCTGCCCCCCCTGGGTGTCGACGGCTTCCCGCAGCGCGCGATCGCTAGCGTACAGGTTGTAGTCGACGAGCGCCTCCGGCTGGTTCAGAACTTCATGCGTCTGCACGAGATAGCGATCGCCGGCGATGGCAGCCGACTCAATTCCTGCCGGATCGTCTTGATTCATTGCCGTCTCCAAACATTTACAGCGTCCGGTAATTGCCGCGCCTAACGCGGCGACGGCCAAGCTCCAAATATACCCCGTGGCGAGGCAGCTTGAACAGCGCGGCGCCGTCCTGCCCGGCCTCTCCCGCTACGCCGAATCCTCAACCGCGCCGCGTAGCAGATCCTGGCGAGTCGCAAGTGGGGTCTCCCCGAACCGATGCTGGCAGCCTTGAGGCATTTCCCCGGAACTTCATATCGGGCCAGCGGCCACCCGGATCGAGCACAAAAACGCCCTGATTGGCGCGTCCAGGTTACCGTGAATGACGAGTGCGGGAACCGCGATCGCGGGAAGACCGGCTGAACCGACAGCGCATGACCTTTTCCACTGGGAAACAGCAACAGGTTCACCATATGGACACGGTCATGCCGATTCGCCCCAGGGCAATTGCATGAATCTTATACAAGACCGAGGAGTTATTCGCGAAACGCATCGCAAGCAGGGGCGATAAGGCGGGGCACCTTGAGGCCACCTTTGCGTTTAACTGGGGCGAGGCGAAGCAGATTCAGGATGAATTGGCGAAGGACGGCCAGATTGTGCGCGGCATGATCCGTGCGAGCGCGCATCTGATCATCGCCAAAGACGACGTCCATGCACCAATGCAGGCTGTTCTCGACACGCCAGTGCTGACGGACAGCGAGATTCAGACGGGCCGCATCCGGCGCCAGACTGCTCAGGTAGCAACGCCGCTCATACGAGGTTTTTCCACGGACCGTGCGCTCGGTGGTGATGACCGCAAACGACTGCAGATCCGGCCAACGCTCAGGGGCATGCAAGCAGTCCAGTTGATTGAATACCGTGCAGCGACACACCTCCAGGCGACCATGATCCTTTTCGACAACGTCGTGAGCCTGATGCGCTGTCTTGTCCGGCGCCGTCTCAAAGGCCTGCCAGAAATCCTTGATCGATTCGGCCAGCATCGGCTGATTGTCCTTGACTGCCAGAACATAGTCCACTCCCCGCGCCCAAATGGCTTGTGCAATCGTCGCTTGCGTCCCCATGGCGTCATTGGTCGCGACGCAGCCTTCCAGCGCCAGCGTCGCCAGCAGTTCGGGAATCGCCGTCTTCTCGTTCGACTTGGCGGGGGTTGCCCGTTGTCCGAGTACCAAGCCAGCGCCCGCGGCAAAGGCGCTGACCAGAGGCAGGGGCGTGGCGTCGACGCCTCCCGAGCAACGGCTGGTCTTGCCATCAATGGCGATGACTTCGCCGTTCGTCAGTGTCGGCAAGACCTGGCTGATCCAGCGCACAAAGGCAGCGCTGAACTGATCGGGATCAATCGCCGCAAAAAGCCGACCGAAGGTGTCATGGCTGGGAATACCGTATTCAAGCGTCAGATGCTGGCGTAGCCAGGCTTCCTTCTCATTCGCCCAGGCTTCGATCTCGACGAAGGTATCCGCTCCTGAAAGCACAGCACAGACGGCAATTACCAGCAATTCCACCCGCTTGTGTTCGACCTTCTTCATCTGTCGCGGATCACCCACACCAACCCAGATATCCAACAGCCGAACCGTGTTTCCTGTCGCTATGGAGAAACTCCAAAAAGACAGAAAACTACACAAATCAGAGAGCTGTGAACAGCTCCTTCGTAAGCCCTTGATCGTCAACGACTATTTTTGAGGGTCTACGACAGTGGCATTCATGCGATTGCCGCGCGATTCGCCCGCGCCGGTCAAGCCGGAGACGAAGCAAATGTTAATATTCTTCGTTAAACAATTATTTCTGCCAAGTTCGTTTCTGCCGACGCTGGATTTTCATTGCTGGCGTTAGGGAATTTGTTCACCCGAGGATTCCGGTTTCACCCGTAAAAGTGTTCAAGAATCATCCTATAACCATTGCCAAACTGGCCTTGATCGGCCTTGCCGCTGCTTTTGTCGTCTGGCGCGTCGTTGCCATCAATATCTCTGAATTACTGGTTCAGGGTGACGAACCGAATGCAGCCACACAAGCGCTTCTCTGGGACGCCAGCCGTGCTGATGCGCTCTACCTTGAGGCGCTTCGCTCCGCCAAGGAAAACTCCGGCCAATCTTCAACGCTTCTCAAGTCTGCGGTACGGAGCAATCCCGCGGATGGCCCGAGTTACGCAGCAATTGCGCGAATCCACGAAGCCGGGGGAGATCTGAAGACAGCGGAAAATGCCATCGAGACCGCGGTGCGGATGGCGCCGCAACGTGTCGATGTGCAATACGAAGCTGCGGGTTTCTGGATGCGTCGTAGCGATATTCCCCGAGCGATGAAGCACTTGAATGTGGTGCTCACCTACGGCGACTCGCTGCGTCGCGAACTATTCCCCGATCTCCTAAAACTCGCCGAAGACCCGGCAACGCGCGAGGCAACGTTTTCCGGATTACTGCTGCAACCGCTCGTTTGGTGGACAGACTTCTTCTCTTACGCCGCCGGCAACGCAACCCATATCGACACCCTGCGCGCACTCTCCGCCATGCAGGCCAGCGGCCCGAACCCCATGCCCCCCGCGAGCCTTCGGGCTTACCTGGAGCGCCTGCAGAAGGAAGGCCTGTGGATAGATGCCTATATCACCTGGCTCAACAGCCTGCGCAAGGATCAGTTGAACGCCATCGGCAATCTGTTCAACGGTGACTTTGAAACAGAAATCAGCAACAAAGGCTTCGACTGGATTATCACGCCAAGTAGCCAGGCCGTCGTCGAGACCGCATCCACCCACGGAGCCAACGGCAGCAAGGCGCTGCGTGTCCTGTTCCGGGGCCCGCGCATCCAGTTCCAGAACCTCCGGCAGCATCTCATGCTCGACCCTGGAAATTACCTGTTGCGCGGGCGCGTGCGCCCGGACCATCTGGAGGCAACCAAAGGCGTCCGCTGGTCGATCTACTGTCATGGCCAGGCAACCCCGCTGGCGAGCAGCGAGACTTTTCGCGGCAGTGATCACTGGACGCATTTCTCTGTTCTTGTCGAAATTCCACGGCAGGACTGTGCCGTTCAGACAATTCGCCTCGAACTGGCCGGTCGGTCAGCACTCGATTTCGAGGCCAAGGGTGCCATCTGGTTCGATGACCTGTCGTTGACCCGGCAGCGCCTTGACTGAAATGGCCGAAGCATGCTCCAATCCTCATTGCAAAAAATATTTTCTCAATCGACAAGCAGTTAAACGACTTCCCGAGTAAAAGCAATGAACAGTTTCAAGAAATTCTCATCTGCCCTCACCTTGTCTTGCCTTTGCATTGGTTTTGCCTACGCGCAAGATCCTGCCAATGTCGCCAAAGTGACTGAGGCGAATGGCAAGGTTCTGGTCAACAAGGGAAATGGCCTGGTTTCAACCAAGGCAGGCACTCTGCTCGTCGACGGCGACCGCATCGTCACACTGGACAAGTCCAATGCAAGAGTCATCTTCTCTGACGGATACGAGCTTGTCCTCGAAGAAAACAAAATTCTCGTCATCGACATGAAGCTTGGATCCAAGTCTGCCGTGCTGGCCAGCGAACCAGCGGCTGGCGCCGTGGCGGCCGGTGGTTCTCTGCCAGAGGGCCTGTGGATTGTCGGCATTATCGGTGCCGGCGGCGCACTCTTGGCAGGCGCGAACAGCAACAACAACAATTCGGACAATCGGCCGATCAGCGGCCAATGATTCACTGACCCAACGCAGTGCATGCATCTGCCCGCCCTGCTTCCAGCGAAGCAGGGCTTTCTTTTTCCGGTGTCGCTCTTCTCGCCGCGCTGCTGGCATTTGCTCCCCTGATCAAGGGCGGCAACCGCCCACTGCCGCTGATCATCCTCGAATCGGCGGCTGTCGTCCTGTTGTGCCTGCTGCTGACCCGGCCACATTTCGGCAATCAGCTCCCCCGTACCCTGTTGGCAGCACTTACGGTGCTCGTGGCACTGCCGCTCATCCAGTTGATCCCGATTCCCATGTCGCTCTGGGAATACCTTCCCGGAAGACGGTATTACGCCGAGGCCATGTCTGGCGTGGGCGTAACGCAGGATTTCCGGGTGGCTTCACTCTTGCGGAATGTGACGGAGGCCGCATGGCTGACGCTACTGGTCCCGATCGCCGTCTTTCTCGCCACGCTCGCCACGGACCAACAACGCCTCAAGTATTTGGTCAATTTGTTCATCGGCCTGGCCCTGCTCCAGGCGATCATTGGCCTCGCCCAGTTCGGTACCGGGTCGCTATCCGTACTCTGGCCGGAACCCGGCGCCCGGTTCGCCAGTGTCAGCGCCAATGGGACCTATGCAAACTCCAACCACCTCGCCGGCCTGCTTGAAATGGCCTTGCCGGTGGTATTGGGGCTGCTCATCGCACATCTCCAGTTGGGTGGCGGCAAAAAATTCCACCCTATCCAGCAATCAAGCATCCGGCAACGCATCTCCCGCCTGTTCAGCAGCGGGATCCGCTTCAATCTGGTTGCGCTCTACGCTGCTGCCGGCCTGGGGATTCTTCTTGGTATTGTTTTCAGCCGCTCACGCACCGGCATTGCGCTGGCCATGCTGGGGATTCTCCTGAGTTCTCTGGTCTTTGGCAGCCGTGTTGGCGGCAAGCGTTCCAGCCGGATAATCACTGTCTTCATGGTCATCGGCAGTGCACTGGTACTGGAAATTGGCCTTGCTCCCGTTCTTGCACGCTTCGCCAGCCAAGGTGCGTCCGACCCCTACCGCTGGTCCGTTTACACCAGCACTCTTCAGGGTATCCGGGAATTCTTCCCGCTGGGAAGCGGTTTTGGCACCTACCCAACGGTCTTTCGCCGCTTCCAGCCCGGTGACGTCCCCGAGTTCGTCAACCATGCCCACAACGACTATCTCGAGTGGCTATTCGAAGGCGGGCTCCCCGCAGCGCTGTTGATGCTCGTATTTCTGGCACTCTACCTCCTGCGCTGGCGCCAAATCTGGCCCCGGGAGGACTACTGGTTGCCCTACGATTTCAAGCGGATATCAGCCGGCATCGCCCTTCTGTTGATGGGACTACACGGATTGATCGACTTCAATCTGCATATCCCGGCCAATGCAGTCTTCTTTGCCTTCCTCGCCGGTGTTTTTTTCCACCCGGAAGCACCAGCGCGGCAAGTCCCTGGCACCCCGCCCAAGAAAGTACCGGTCATTGCCAGGCCCGAGCCCCCGCCGGTCACGGTCGCCAAACCGCAGCCAGCAAACGATCAGGTTCACAATCCCTTCGCCGACTAGCGCCGGCGCGCCCGAACCAGTCTAGCCGCTCGAATCCTGCGCTTTAGCTGAAGAAACAAGCGAGCCGAGCGCTTTCAAGACCACCGCGGGGCGCGCCAGCAACACCATATAGCCCAGCAGCAGCGCGACAAAGACGCCAAACATGGCGGCCTCCGGCACACCATGCGCTTGGGCACTGGTGGCCAGCAACGAAAACGTCACCGAGGCAGCAGCCTTCAGCCAGACCACCTGACTGACGGAAAGCCCGCCGTCAAGCAAGACGTAATGCAAGTGCTGCCGGTCCGCATAGAACGGGCTCTTGTGCTGCGTCATGCGCAGGAACATCACCGCCCCCATGTCGAGCAAAGGTACGGCGATAATCCAGACCGCAGTAATCGGTCTCAGCGGCGAAGCGTTCATGCCCCCCGCCAGCCTGATCGAATACCAGGCCAGAAGCAGTCCGAGCAGCAGCCCACCGGTATCGCCCATAAAGACCAGAGCACGTTTGCGCCAGGGTGAGCGCAAATTGAAGATCAGAAAACCTGCGACCGCGCCCGCCAGGATCATCAGTTCCATTACCAGGCGCGTATTGCCTGCAACCAGCGCAACGGTAAGGAACACCAGCAGGGAAATCAGCACCTGCGTCCCGGCCAGTCCATCGACCCCGTCGATCATGTTGATCGCGTTCATCAGACCGATGATGGCGATGACGGTGACAAGATAAGACCACTTGCCCAACACCACGTCGCCAATCGCAAACATGTCCCCCAGGTGCATCACATGCACCTCGGTGCCGGAAACGACTAGCAGTCCAGCGATCAACTGGGCAAAAAATTTCGAACGGTGACCGATCTCGCGTGCATCATCTGCCACACCGATAGCCATCGTAATGACCAACGCAAACATCAGGCTGCCGCTCTGTCCCGGGAGCAAACCGGCCAGCCACTGCGTCAGGGCCAGGGACAGGAAGATCGCAACTCCCCCGACCAACGGGGTTGGCACCGCATGATTCTTGCGGCCCGCCGGGTGATCGACCAGATCAAACCGCCGCGCCGGCGCGATCAGCGCCACAACGAAAAACGCCGATAGTGCCGAGGACAACAAAACCCACCACAACGGGGAGAAGGAAGTCATGCCGATTTCCACCCAATCTTGTACCAATGATCCAGCATGGATATCTGGCGGACCTCAGTACAAGACCCCCCATTTTTTGGCGTTATATTCAATGAGCATTATGGCACCGAAACGGTCCACCGGAGCAGGCGCCGGCGTGGCAGAAACCACTCCGGAAAGCGCAAACCAAATAGCGCCCCTCACTCCCCCCAACCGAACCGATAACGCCCCACGTAATACCCCAGCTTGAGCACCTCCATACCGATACCAATGGCGGTCGCCTTGTTCTGCCACCAGTTCCACGCCGACCAGTCGGGCGTTGGTGCAGCCACGAAGGTATAGCGCAAACCGGAACCCCGAAACACGGACCACCACGAATAATTTACGCGCAGCAGGTGCTGCGGGTCGCTGACCACCAACACATGGTGGATGCCGTTCGCCTCCATCCAGCGGCGCATCACCAGCGCCTCGGTCCACGTGCTGTCTGCGCTGCGGTCGACATGAATCGAAATGCCTTTCAGGTCACTCGTGGCATCCTGCAACACATGCGGCAACGGAAGAATCAGCATCAAGGTGTCGGCATAACCCGCAAGGAGCAAGTCCTTGCCCCGCGCATAACGATGACCGGGGTCTTCGCCCAGCACCACCACCGCATCGGCGGCCACCGGCTCGCTTGCCGGCCACGTCATGATCGCCCCCAGACTCAGCCAGAGCGTCCACACCAGTGCCACCAGCAAAGCAAGCAGGCGCACCCAGAAAAACAACCTGCGGATCAATTTAGAAGCAAAGGAGCTCAGCACGCAAGACTCACGAAAGCAGTTCCCCATATACCGCCAAGGTTTTGGCGACAACGATACTTTCATCAAACTCCGCCAGCGCCTTGATCCGGGCCGCCTGGCCCAGACGTTCGCCCAGCATGGGGTCATCCTGCAGGCGGGCAATCGCAGCAGCCAGCGATGCCGCATCGTGCACCGGTACCAGCAAGCCATCCACGCCATCGCTCACTACCTCGCGGCAGCCCGGCACATCTGTCGTTACCAAGGGCAGCGCGCAGGCGCCGGCCTCGATCAAACCCTTGGGCAAGCCTTCGCGAAAACTGGGCAGAATTACCGCGTCGACCGTGGCAAACAGTCCAGGCATGTCGTCAACATGCCCCAGCCAGTGCACCAGGCCTTCAGCCACCCAGCCACGCACCTGCGCCTCGGGCACCGCCGCCGGGTTGCCCGGGTCCGGGTCGCCAGCCAGCAAAAAGTCGATGGTCCGCCCTTGCGCACGCAATCGGGAAGCTGCCTCGACATATTCGCCAACACCCTTGTCCCACAGCAAGCGCGCCGCCAGCAGCACACGGAAGCGTTCACCACGCCGACGTTCCGGGGTCGGCACAAAGCGGCGGCAATCCACCCCGGAGCCGGGAATCAGGCGAATCGCCGCAGGATCGGCCAAGCGCGCTTTCTTGAACAGGCTCACATCGTCCGGGTTCTGCAAAATCAGGCGCGCCGCCTTGCCATCAAGGGCAAGACGCATCAGCGTCCGCACCACCGGCCGCAGCAATCTCGCCTTCAAATCGCTGCTGCTGAAGACATAACCCATGCCCGCCACGGCATTGACCCGCGGTATCCCGGTCAGGCGTGCGGCCAGCGAACCATAGACCGCGCACTTGATCGTAAAGCCGTGCACAAGATCGACCCGCTCCTCGAAAAACAGACGTTTCAGCCAGTTGACCAGAGCGAGTTCACGCAGAGGATTCAGGCTGCGCCGCTCCATCGGCGCCGCCACCCAGCTAAACCCCAGCGCCCGCAGCTTTTCACCATAAGGTCCGGGCGGCGAAACCAGCAACACCTCATGCCCTGCCTCGCGCAGCGCCAAGGCCAGCGAACGGCGAAAGTTATACAGATACCACTCCGTATTGGCGAACAGGGCAATTTTCAAAAAAACGCTTCCAGAGGATAAAAACGATACGGCAGCCAATATTGGGAATGGTCAGCAAAATTCAGCCACACGAACTGAACCAGACCGTAATACAACAGGACGCCCGCCACCGGGCCGGCCACATCCCTTACCGTCCGTTTGCTGACCACATCGGGGAAATGCGAAAAAACCACCAGTTGCAAGGGCAGCATGTACAACGCGATACGGTCGATTGCGGTCGACGCCGGAGAAACCAGAAAAATGCCGAACAAACCAATCGAGATCAAGGCAAACCACAACCACAACTTGCGCTCGGCTTCAGCAAACCGGAACCTGTCGCGCAAAAGAAGCAGGATCAACGCAGGCAGCAGGTTCATGGCCAGGCGGATCATCGCACCACTCGACTGGTATTCAGCCTCGACATAATTCTTGTATAGGCTTTCAGCGGCATCTTCCAGAAAAAGAAAATAACCCAGCGCAACAGAACCCGCACCCCAGGCAAACGCCAGCATGCGGTTGCGCGCCGCAGCCAGCGCCGCGATCGGCAGCAACAACACCGCCGTCTTGTGAAATGTCGCCGCCAGCATCACCCAAAAAACAAACCGACCCGGCGCTCCCTTGCCCAGCGCCACCAGACCGAGCATCGCCAGGCCCAGCGCGATGCCCTGCCGGCTGTAACCCATGGCAACGACAATCACCAGATAAGGCATCGCGACCGAGAGCGCCAGCCACGGTCGGGGCAAATGGCGGCAAAAAACAACCAGCCCCACGGCGAAAAGCGCGCCGCCCATCAGGTTAACCCCGAAAACATCCCAATTCATTTCAACGCTCAGCCAGTTGATGATTTGGTAGCCCGGATCGCTCATCAAGACCACTTCGTCCAACGTGACACCACGCACATCGTTCAAGTAATGAAAATAATTGAACCAGTCCCCGCCCACCTCGTAGCGATAACCGATCAGCAGCGTCATAACCGCCGCCACTGCAACCCAGGCTTCGTTCAGACGCGCGGAAACACTCGACGGCCTGCTACGCGCCCGATCCACCTCGCTCATCAACGCCACAATCGCCGGCACCACGAACATCAACCAATATGGCCACATCTCAGGAATTCGCCTCCAGCCAGGCCTGGAACATCAGCACGCTCCACAATTTGGGCGTCCAGTCATGGCGTCCGCTCAGGTGCTCCCGCCACTTCTCACGAATCGGCCCCGGGTTCAAGTAGCCTTCGCGTGTTAGCCGGTTTTCATCGAGTAGCGCTTCGGCCCAGTCGCGCAAGGGTCCGCGCAACCACTGCCCGACCGGAATGGCAAAACCCGCCTTCGGCCTTTCGATCAGCCCGCGCGGCACATACTTGTAGAGAATCTGGCGCAAGGCCCATTTTCCCTCGTTGCCGCGAATCTTCATCGACAGCGGCAACTGCCAAGCAAGTTCGGCCACCCGATGATCAAGAAACGGCATGCGGGTTTCCAGGCTGACCGCCATGGCGGCGCGGTCCACCTTGCACAAAATGTCATCCGGCAGATAAGTCCGGCTATCCTGATACATCATGCGCAGCGAACTCCCCTCCACTCCGCTTTCCGGTAAGGCATCTGCCAACAGGCTGGCAGGTTCTATAAGCTGGGTGCCTGCTGAGCGCACCAGCAGTTCCGGTGCCGGCCATTCCGAAACCAGGCTCAAATAAAGATCATCGAGGTTGTGCACGCTACCTAGGCGGGCAGCGAGCTTGTGCGCCTTTTCACCGACATTGGCGATCCCGGCGGTGCCCGGCAACAAACGGTTGAGCGCCCCACCCAACGAATCCCAGCCACCCACCGGCACACCGGCAATCGCCACCCCCAACGCACGGCGCACGGGGTAAGGCAGCCAGGCAAGCCGGTTCCAGATGCGCGGCCCCCAAAAATAACGGTTATAGCCGCCGAACAACTCATCGCCCGCATCGCCGGAAAGCGCCACCGTGACCTGCTGGCGCGCGGCCTGGCAGACGAGATGGGTGGGAATCTGTGACGAATCGGCAAACGGTTCGTCGTACATCGCCGGCAACTTGCCGATCACCGCCCGCGCCTCGGCGGCGCTGACGAACATTTCCGAATGCTCGGTGCCCAGGTGTCGCGCCACCGCCCGCGCGTGCGGCGATTCATCGAACCCCGACTCTTCGAAACCGATGGTGAATGTCTTCACTGGCCGCGATGCCTGCGCCTGCATCAAGGCGACAATCGCCGATGAATCCACCCCGCCCGAGAGAAAAGCGCCCAAAGGCACATCCGCCAGCGATTGCAGACGAACCGCATCGCGCAAGCGTTCATCCAGCGCGGCCAGTGCTTCGCCTTCATCCACCAGTGGGTGCCGCGCCCCGTCTTCAACCACCTGAGCCAGCGACCACCAGCACGACAAGGTAAGGCCTTGATAAGCGGCTGGCGGGCGTAACGGCTCGGCCGGGGCCGATGCCGGCGGCTGGCCGTGAAGGCTCAACAGACAACCCGGTTCCAGCTTGTAGATGCCCTGATAAATGCTGCGCGGCGCCGGTACGTAGGTAAAGCGGAAATACTGCAACAGCGCCTCGCGACAAACCGGGTTGGCAAACCCGGGGTAAGCCCGCAGCGCCTTCAACTCCGACCCGAACACGAAGGCATCATTGGCCCAGCCGTAATACAGCGGCTTCTCGCCAAAACGGTCACGCGCCAGGTGCAGCGTACGTTCGTGCTTGTCCCACAGCGCGATGGCAAACACGCCCACCGTTCTGGTCAGCGTCGCTTCCACCCCCCAATGCTCGAAGCCAGCGAGCAGCGTCTCGGTATCCGAATGGCCGCGCCAGGCCGGCGCTGTTGCGGTCGACGCCAATTCGGCACGCAATTCCAGGTAGTTGTATATCTCGCCATTGAAAGCAATGACGAAGCGCCCGCCGGCCGAAGCCATCGGCTGATGCCCGGCGGGCGACAGGTCGATGATGGAAAGGCGCCGGTGGCCCAGCGCGATGCCCGCCTCGGCATCCGCCCACGCGCCGGCATCATCCGGGCCGCGCTGCTGGACGGCCAGCGCCATGCGCGTGACCAGCGCCTCCAGGCTACCCTGCGCGGTGCCGCACGCCGTCAATAATCCTGCTACACCGCACATACGCTACTAATTCTCTAAATGGCTATTTGTATTTTGAGGTTGAAAATCCAACACCAACATGGGTTTGCACCAGGCCCTTTTCGTGCAAAACATGATCGCTCTCAAGAGGAGATGGGCAGTTTAGCCGGCTGAATCAGGCACTCCGCTGGTATCCCCAGTTTCTCGTGCAGCTTCCAGATCATGTTCAGCGTCAGTGGGCGCTTGCGGTTCAGAATCTCATAGACGCGGTTCAGTCGGCCGATGGCCGGCACCAGGTCCTTGGGCGTTAGTCCGGCCTGATCCATGCGGAACTTGATGGCCTCGACCGGGTCCGGCAGATCGATCGGATAATGCTTGGCTTCATAGGCCGCCACAAGCGTCAACAGGATCTCAAAGCGATCCCCATCAGGTGTGCCCGGAATTGGCTCCTCGTCGAAATAGGCTGAGACTTCGCGTAGCGCGGCCTTGTAGTCATCTTCAGTGCGGATCGGGCGAATTTCCATCTCATACCTCCATTTCAACGGTTTCAGCGGCTATGGCGTCGTATTCCTTGTGAGTGCCAATGAATTTCACATAGACCGCTTGATAGTGATAGGCAACGGAAACCACCAATCGGTAATCGTTGCCCTTGATGTTGAACACCACGCGACGATTCTTGAGAATGCTCGCACTCCGGCACTGCGCCTTGATTTCAGAGGGCTGCAGCCATGTCGCCTTTCTGGCTTCATCAACCCAGGACTTGAGTGCTTGCTCGGGATCCGGATGCCTTTCCCAGAAGGCCCGCAGGAATTTAATGGCCACGATGTTCATGGAGAATTATAGTCCCATTGTGGGATACATCAACTTTTCCCGGCGGCTGCGCGCAGTACGTTGGCCAATACTGGAAGATTGCGTCGCAGCGAGTAATGCTGCTCCACACGTTCCCTGGCAGCGCGACCCATCTCGATACGGCGTGCTCGCCCATCGCGCAACGATCTGAAAGCAGCCAGCCACTCATCCGGCGTCGAAGCCAGCAAGCCACATTCATTTGTGACAACTTCCACATTGGCACCCACGGCAGAAGCGACAACTGGCACACCACAGGCCATGTACTGAATGAGCTTGAAAGCGCACTTGCCTTTAGCCCAGTCATCGTCTGGCAGTGGCATTACGCCAACATCGAATGTGCTGATCAAATCAATCTCGGTCGACTCCTGCCAGTTGATTTCAACCACCGACACATTCGGGATAACCGGCGCCTTTCCCCCAATCACCACAAATCGTACCTGGCCTTCAAGCCCGAGCAACGATAAAGGTGCCACCAGTTCGGCCAAATAGGGCGCCGTCGATGGCGAACCGATCCAGCCAACCGTAAACACTGCCTCAGAGCGGTCACGCGCACTGGGAATGTAACGCTCCGTATCTACCACGGTCGGGAGATAGTATTCCTTGCTGTTGAATTGCCGCGCGTAATTGGCCAGCGTGCTATTGCCTGCCGTAATACCCGCCGCACCCGCGATAACCTTGTCGAACTTGCTCCCGAGAAACGGCTTGAACAAACGCTTTGCCCCACTGCGGTACTTCAAATAAAAGGCATCGTCGAAGTCATAAACGTAAGGTATGCGAATCAATGCCCTTTCGATCCCGCCCGGAAGGAATGGATACAACTCGCAATGCAGCATCGCGACATCGAAATCGGATTGACCGAGCAGATCGGCGAAACGCCCCACCCCGGCGCGCAACATGGACCCAACCGGCCAGGCCTCTCCGGAAAATCGCCGACGCAGATAGTCATCCCCAAGCAGGTGGACGATTTTCAACTCAATACCCTCCCCGGCCAATCCGGGAACATACTGGCCGAGGCGGTATCGCGTGCTTGCCGCGAGTGGGCCGTACAAAGCCAGGCCAAGCACTCTGATCATTTCTTGATGCCAACCGCACACCAGAACGGTGCTCGTTCAGAGAAACGTATATCCATAAGCCCAGCCGCCTCCAGCATCTGGCTGATTTCCTTCCGCGTAAACCGCTGCTCCAAAGGCGTTCCGAAGCGGTCTCTTGAGTCGGTTCGCATCGTATAAAAGGTGTGCTTCCGGTAATACGACAACGGAATGCCCGAAACACGCATGCCCAGACGCTCAAGCAACAGCGACATCCGTGCCAGCGGAAAATAAAAGATTGCCGCCAGTGCATCGGTAACCAAATGCTTCAACGACGCAGGCAAGCGATAAATTACCCGACGCAGAATATCTGAACAGCGCCAAATGAATTTGAAGGCAAGCGAGCGGTTATCAAACGCGTAGTAGAGGTAAACAAGAAACGGCGCACCGGGTTTCAACATGACGACACAGGCCTTGATGGCCCCCGCAGTATCCGGCACATGATGCAGAACCCCCAGGGAATACCCGAAGTCCTGACTTTCAGGAGGCAGCGTCTTTTCATCGACGGAAGCACTGTGAAAAGTAACGCTTTCAAAGTCGGCGAGTGTCTTCCGGGCGATGTTCAGGGCTGATGACGGGTCAATGCAGTGTAGTTGCCCCACGCGCGGCGCCACCAGCCTGGCCCAGCGGCCGGAGCCACACCCCATGTCAAACCCACTCGCATCAGGCGGCAACCGTTGCCAGGGGAACACCGCAAAATACTCATCGAATATCTTGCGCGCCTCTTCATCCGAGAGTTTTGCCTGATCAAAGCGTGACCATTCGTCGCCAAAGCTCTGCACCGTATCGGCGTCCAGATTTTTACCCAATTCCAATTGCCTACGCCCCCAATTCCTTATAGACGCTTCGATATCGCCGCACGCCGTCATCCAGCGAAAAGTGCTTCTGGGCAGCCGCAACGCAGCGCTCGGAAATATCCGGCGTTTCCACCAGTTCAAGCAAACGAGCCAAGCCAGCCTGCAGGGCTTCCGGCGAAATCCCTTCCACTGCAATGCCGACCTTCTCCCCTTCCAGAATCTCGACCATATCCCCAACACCACGGTTGGTAAGGCACGGAATACCACAGCCGAGGAACTCGCCAAGCTTGGTTGGCGCAGATGCCTGTTTCGAGAACACCGGCTTGATGAGAAACACGCTGGCATCCATCCTGGCCATCAGCATTGGCACTTCGGCATGACTGGCAGAGAGAATTTCAACAGCTTCCAGCGGCACACCACCCGCCATCAAGTGTTCGCGGATGTAGTCCTGTTCCCCGCGATTAACAATCAGGAAGCGCGCATCGGACTTTAGCCTCAACAACGCGGCGAAACATGCGACGACCGCATCGAATTGATACCAGGTACCAGCGGAGCCCACATAACCGAGTACAAAGCCATTGTTGCGGTCGACCTGCTTTTTTGGCCGAAAACGGTCGAGGTCCGCGCACGTGGGGATTACCGTGACCGGCGGCATCCCGTGCTGCAGATAGGGAAACTTCTCCATTTCGCGCACCGCTGCATGGGTCAAGGAAATAACATGATCCGCAGCCAGCAAAAAGCGCCGCTCGAACCATTTGGCCACTCGGAACATTCGCCCTTCCCGTGGCCACAGCCCGCCGTCGACGCGCTCGTCGGCCCAGAAGCCGCGCATGTCAAAGACGAACTTCGCGCCCGTCAGGCGCTTGAGCACCAGGGCCATAACGGCGGCCACGTAGCTTCGGGCATGAACGATACGAATCCGGTAGCGCAGAATCACCCACAGGCCAGTGCTGATGCCAACAAGGATGTCATAGGCCGTTGCCAGCGCCGATGGCCGCTTGTGATAGCCGCGTGGATGCCAGTGGATACCCGCTGCATCCATGCGCTGCCTGACACTCGACTGCGCAGCCCCGTCCGCCCAGTCTTCCGGCTTTTCGAAACTCAGCAAATGAACGGTGGTGGATGCCGCCAGCCGTTCCTGATAAGCCAGCACCTGCGACTGGCCCAGCGGCTCAAGCATGCCGTCGTAGGAAATATATAAGTGACTCATCTCGTGGCATCCAATTAAGAATTGAATGTGCGCCGTCGATTTCTTATGGCTGCCAAACC
Organism: Candidatus Dechloromonas phosphoritropha; assembly: GCA_016722705.1. Lineage (NCBI taxonomy): Bacteria > Pseudomonadati > Pseudomonadota > Betaproteobacteria > Rhodocyclales > Azonexaceae > Dechloromonas > Candidatus Dechloromonas phosphoritropha. The sequence goes on from JADKGN010000001.1 coordinate 686,783, forward strand.
GATGAGGCGCTCTACGCCAAAAAACTGGACCGCTACGAATCGAAACACCTCTTTCAATAACGGCTCTGGGCTTTTCATCAGGTAGGCCAGGCTTGAAAAGAAACCAGTCATGGCATGCCACTTGTGACCGCTGTACAAATCCTCAAGATACTTATAAAAAGCCAGCTTGCTATCTGTCGCCTTGCGCACACAAGCCTCAGCCGTGAATCGATCCGCAATCTCGCTAATGGCCTGCATTGTGTTTCGCGCACGACGCACATTTCGAATTGCTTTTGCAACACTGGAAGCGTCCCCACTGTGATTCGCACCATGCAAACGATAGCGAAATAACTTTAGAGGCACATAGCCAAAAACAACTCCCGGCTGGCACGCAACCCAAAAGGCCAGCGGCCAATCCTGGTAGGTATTGAACGGGTCTGGCAAGCCCTTTGCAAAAGTGCAAAATCCCTCTAAGTCACCCAAGGTGCGATGGACAGCATATGCGCTGCCCAACCAGACATAGTCACTATGAAGAAGAATTCCATCACGAATCGCTTTGCTTTCGCTTGATGGGCGAATTGAAGCCATAGCATCTTCTACTCGCGTTTTCCTATCGAGCACATTGCCATGGCTGTCGATATATGTCAGATCGTGAGTAACGAGCGCCAATTTCGAATCTGCTCTGAAACGCGCTACGACAGTGCTTAATTTTGTAGCCTCCCAGACATCGTCACCATCAAGAAAGAATACCAATTCCCCGACCGTACTCTCCACCCCAAGTACCGTTGCCATCAATACGCCGAGATTCTGTTCAGGCCGCAGATAACGAACACTTTCATATGACTTAATAATTTCTGCGCTGCGATCCGTTGAGCAGTCGTCGATTACCAGCACGTCGACAGAACCTTGATAATCCTGATTCAGGGCTGACTCAATAGCAGCTGCTATATATTTTTCAAGATTGTGGCAGGTGATTACAACGGACAAGACTTCACTCATACAATCGATCTATAGGTTGCGCTGGAATACCAGCAATGATGACATTTGTCACTGTGTTCCAGTGAATGAATTTGCGGACCATCTCCACTGATGCACGCGACACAATCGGTCACGCATAATCTTCAAGGGACGCCCGTGGAAACAACAGCGCCAAGTATTGGTCCGCCGCCTTGTCGATCGTGAAATGCTGCGCGCGCGCCATCAGGGCATCACGATCATGCTGCAAAGTTAGTGAGGCAGCCATAGCCTTGGCCAGTGCGTGTGCATCCCCAACCGGCACCAAGAGACCATACTTTCCGTCGCGAAGAATCTCGCGTGGCCCGGATGGGCAATCTGTGCTGACTACAGGCGTGCCAGCAGCAAGCGCTTCGACAATCACGTTACCAAACCCTTCGCCAGTCGAAGACAAAACAAAGAGGTCGGCCTGCCGGTAGTAAGGCATCGGGTCTTTGACAAACCCCGGCATCGATACGCTGTCGGCGATGGCCAACTCGCGAGCCTGCGCCTCCAAGGCAAGACGACAATCTCCTTCACCAAGAATGAGCAGGCGCACATCAAGGCGCTGCCGCAGCATCGCAAAAGCCTTGAGCAAGGTAGCGTAATCCTTGATCTTCTTGAGCGTACCGACCGCCAAAATCCGACGATGCGCGCCAGCGCACCATGCCTGCGGTTCACTTGGCGTGGCCGTCGGACGAGCCAGCGCTTCCCCAACAATCGGGTTGTAAATCGCGCTGATGGCAGCACGGTCCAGCCCGGCAAGCCGAGCCAGATCATCCGCAGCGCCTCCCGACACCGCCACGATACCATCGGCCTTGGGAAAGAAGCGACGCATCGAAGAACATATCTGCCACTCCACGGTAGGCCGCTCAAGCAATTCGGACCTTGACCATGTGGTGTGTTCGGCGACAACTGCGCGCATGGGTACTCGTGCAAGGAAACGCGCCCACATGACAGCCACGGTCAACGGCCACATACAGGCCAAAACCACGGTTGGCCGAGCACTGCGCAGGTAGCGCACAAGCGGAAATATCGCCCAACGTATGCGTCTGACTTTCAGATCAACGACGCGCACTTCCGGCAGTAATTCAGACAGAAACTCGCCTGTTGCCGAAAGCAAGACCATATCGACTGCATAACCGCGCTGGACAAACGTATTGGCGAGGTTCACCGCGACACGCTCGGCACCACCGCCGCGAAGGTCGGGGAGAAGGATTGCGATTCGCTTCTGCTTCATTGAAAGGTTCCAGCACTCCTGATTACATGAGCATGAAATCTCACGTTATCGACCATTCTTGAAATTAAAATAAACATCAAAGGCAGGGAATAAACGAAACTTCAAATACATTCTGAATAGCGGCCCAAAGCGAGCGCCCTGGCGCAGCGTCTTTAGAAAAACTGCCTCTACGCCAAAGCCTTTAGCTTTTGGAAGTGCGACCGGCGTTGGCGCAATATAATGTCATTAATCGCCGGGTGGCGGGATCAGGGCCTCCGCACTCGGAATGAATAATTCCATTTGTCATTATCTCCCTGAAAAAGTCGTTAACATTCAGCACGTTACGCCATCATCTTGCAAACCCATCGAAAATCACGTCTGCTCTCGTCTTTTGGGTGTCCCCAATGAGCGCGACGAAAGGTCTGGTTTTGATGGAATGCTTGAACGAAATCGATGATCCCCGAAAGGCCAGCAATGGGACGCGGCATGACTTTCGGGAGATGCTCGTGATGGCGATCGCCGGTGTTCTCTCGGATTGCGACAGTGTGGAAGACGCTGCTGCCTGGGCGCAATCGCGTGAGCAGTGGTTGCGTCGGTTTCTGGTGCTGAAAAATGGCGTGCCGTCCGAAGACACCTTTCTGCGACTCTTTCGCCTGCTTGATCCTGGGCAATTCGAAGCCAGCTTCCGGCGCTGGGTGACTCAGGCCGTACCGACGTTGGCAGGAACGATTGCGGTCGACGGCAAAACGGTGCGTGGATCGGGCAATGGTGGCGAAGACGCCATTCACCTGGTTAGCGCCTTCGCCACCGAACTGGGCATTGCCCTGGGTCAGGAGAAGGTCTGCGGCAAGAGCAACGAAATCACCGCCATTCCCGAATTGCTTGAAGCGCTTGCGATCGACGGCTTTCTGGTCAGTATCGATGCCATGGGCTGCCAGCGCGCCATTGCCCGAAAGATCATTGACAAAAAAGCGGATTACCTGCTCGCCGTCAAAGGCAATCAACCCAAGCTGTTCAACGCGATCCAGGGCGCTTTCATTGATCGTCGAGAGACAGCGGGGCGAAACGAACACGTCGAGAAATCGCATGGCCGCGTGGTGGCGCAAATCGCGTCGATCCTGCCAGCGGAAGGCGTCGTGGTGTTGGCTGACTGGCCGGAGTGCGCCGTCATTGGCCGCATTGACTCGGTACGTCAGGTCACCGGCAAGGCGGCGACGCTGGAGCAACGGTATTACATTGCCTCGCGGGCTTTGACGCCTGAGCAACTGGCCCAAGCGGCCCGTAGCCATTGGGGAATCGAGAACCAACTTCATTGGATGCTTGATGTCACGATGGGCGAGGACGGCAGTACGGTGCGTAAAGACCATGCGCCACAAAACCTCTCCCTGCTCAAGAAGATCGTCCTCAATCTCATTCGCCTGGATAAGACCGACAAAAAGAAATGCAGCTTGCGCTTGAAGCGCAAGCGGGCAGCCTGGGATGATGAGGTACGCATGAATATGTTGGGGTTTCAGGCATTATGATGTTCGAGTGCGGAGGCCCTGGGATAGGCAATCCTCTCAACTTAGCCCATAGTCATACGGCGGGTTTGTAAGCAAAGGACAGGTGAGGCTTTCGCTGGTTTGGCCGAGGTCGAGCACGATCAGGGATAAATTTCTGAAGGTTTTTGACGATTTCCGAGAAGATTTCCTTGGTAACTCGGGTGGTGATTTGCTGCACACCCGCCAAGACTCGGGGCAAGATACGACGTACGGTATTGAAGGCCATCGTCCGATTCACTCGCCATGGCGAATCGCTGGGCAGCCGCTCTTCCGCAGCCAGGTAGGTGGCCAGGGCATTGAGATTGTCACACACCATCTTGGCCCCAACATCCTGGCAGGCGGCCAGCCAAGTCAGGCCGGACGTGTGCTCCAGATTGAGCCGGTGTTTGATGCGCTTGAACGCCTCCTCGATACGCCAACGGCTGTGATAAAGGGCTGAGAAGCTTGTGGCCGGATACCGCGCGGTATCAAGCAAGGAGGTCATCAAGACCCGTACCTTGCCAGTCGGCGTCACCTGACGAATCAGGCGAACCATAGAAGGCAGACGCGGACACTCGTAATCAATGGCATCCTGACGATGCGGTGGCGGCAATGTCACCTGCGCCTCATCTTCTCCGGATCGCATGAACTGGGTGATGGCAGAAAAGGAAGCGGACGAATCACAGCGTATGCAAAAGGGGATACCTCGATGCAACAGCGCCGCGACCAACCAGGCACCCGGATACCCGCGATCAAGCACCAGCATGTCCTGAGCACCGAGTCGGTCAAGCCGCTCAAACAACATCTGACGTTCGCCGACCAGCGAACTGTGCAAAATCAGCGAGTCGAACAATTCGATCCCTGGCCGAAACAAACCGAAGATGGCCGCTTCTCGAATATGGCGGCGCCCTTCCAGGTCAAGCAAGGTCAGACGTACCTTCGATGCATCCGCCGCCAAGACCCGCAAGCCTTGCCAGTCCGGCTGCTGCGGAACGACCTCATCGACCAGGCGCAGCAATTCTGTATTGAGCGGCTCAAAGAGATTGGCGACCAGATGGCTGCGCGCCTTTGAGAAGGCACTGGCCGTGATCGCCCGACAAAGGCGGGTTCTTCCGGCAAGCAGGGCAAAGCAGGAATCAAGCTCCGCCTGAACTGCGCCGCGAATGCCGGTGAGCAGGAAAGCGATCAGATTCGTGAATGGCAATTCACGGTTTCGGGTGAAAAACCGAGGCTCGCGGCGGGCGGCGGCAAGGAAATTGGCGCCATGAATGTAGTCCGTTAGCCGTGAAACGATATTGGCATATTTAGGCCGTCATATAAAGCCTATTTATATCAATTGGTTACATGCTCGATTATATCTTGGCGCGGCCAGATGGCAAAGTTGCCAAAATTAGATGACAGACCGCTAAGTCAAGAGGATTGCTGGGATAGGGGCGGATCATCAGGGCCTCCACACTCGAACATCATAATGCCGGAAATCCCAACATGTTCATGCGTACCTCATTATCCCAGGCTGCCCGCTTGCGCTTCAAGCGCAAGCTGCATTTCTTTTTGTCGGTCTTATCCAGGCGAATGAGATTGAGGACGATCTTCTTGAGCAGGGAGAGGTTTTGTGGCGCATGGTCTTTACGCACCGTACTGCCGTCCTCGCCCATCGTGACATCAAGCATCCAATGAAGTTGGTTCTCGATTCCCCAATGGCTACGGGCCGCTTGGGCCAGTTGCTCAGGCGTCAAAGCCCGCGAGGCAATGTAATACCGTTGCTCCAGCGTCGCCGCCTTGCCGGTGACCTGACGTACCGAGTCAATGCGGCCAATGACGGCGCACTCCGGCCAGTCAGCCAACACCACGACGCCTTCCGCTGGCAGGATCGACGCGATTTGCGCCACCACGCGGCCATGCGATTTCTCGACGTGTTCGTTTCGCCCCGCTGTCTCTCGACGATCAATGAAAGCGCCCTGGATCGCGTTGAACAGCTTGGGTTGATTGCCTTTGACGGCGAGCAGGTAATCCGCTTTTTTGTCAATGATCTTTCGGGCAATGGCGCGCTGGCAGCCCATGGCATCGATACTGACCAGAAAGCCGTCGATCGCAAGCGCTTCAAGCAATTCGGGAATGGCGGTGATTTCGTTGCTCTTGCCGCAGACCTTCTCCTGACCCAGGGCAATGCCCAGTTCGGTGGCGAAGGCGCTAACCAGGTCAATGGCGTCTTCGCCACCATTGCCCGATCCACGCACCGTTTTGCCGTCGACCGCAATCGTTCCTGCCAACGTCGGTACGGCCTGAGTCACCCAGCGCCGGAAGCTGGCTTCGAATTGCCCGGGATCAAGCAGGCGAAAGAGTCGCAGAAAGGTGTCTTCGGACGGCACGCCATTTTTCAGCACCAGAAACCGACGCAACCACTGCTCACGCGATTGCGCCCAGGCAGCAACGTCTTCCACACTGTCGCAATCCGAGAGAACACCGGCGATCGCCATCACGAGCATCTCCCGAAAGTCATGCCGCGTCCCATTGCTGGCCTTCCGGGGATCATCGATTTCGTTCAAGCATTCCATCAAAACCAGACCTTTCGTCGCGCTCATTGGGGGCACCCAAAAGACGAGAGTAGACGTGATTTCCGATGGGTTTACAAGATGATGGCGTAACGTGCTGAATGTTAACGACTTTTTCAGGGAGATAATGACAAATGGAATTATTCATTCCGAGTGCGGAGGCCCTGGGCGGATCATGCCGAAAATCTTGAATTTAAGTCTTTATTATATAAGTGAGTGCTAATTATGCACCAACGCCGAGGCATACCTCAAACCAATAAACAAATCTCTCCAATCAGTTGCCAGCTTAGAAATATCAAATTTTTCTTGGATTCGTTTTTTGCCTTCCATCGAAACAGTCTTACTTAATTCAGGATTCGAACGAAGCTGCCACAGAGCCTCGGCTAGGCTGGAAGAATCATTTACGGGAACTTTCAATGCGGAATTTGAATCGCCAACTAATTCCTTAAAGCCATCAATATCAGTCAGCACCGTTGGAGTGCCCAAAGCCATCGCTTCTGCAGCGGCAATGCCAAAAGGTTCAATTAACGAAGGCAACACCACAGCATCAGCAGATTGTATTAATAAAAACAATTTATCTTGTGGTAACGCATCCAATAAATGAAAGTAATTTTCTAAATTTAGGCTTTCTATATTTCGCTGAATAGAAAACTTTAAATCGCCGTTACCCACTGCAAGACAAACGGGACACCAATTATATCTATCCTTCAACAGGGCCAAAGCTGCACACAATACTGCGTGTCCCTTTACCTCGACATATCTAGCAGGAACAACGACAAGGAAGTCATCCTTATCGACATCATATTGTTTCCTTGTAATTAATTTTTGCTCAATCGTTAATTTAGCTGGTAGATTGGCTACAGGAATGCCATTGTAAATGCAATTTATATTGCTACCCAATAGTTTAGGGTAACTTTCAAGAACCGCCTGCGATACAGCGACTCTAGCATTTACCAGATAGTTTAATGACAGCCTTTCTAGTGCTTGCATAAAAATCTGTCGTAAATTTTTCGGATCAACGTACTTATAATGCAACGTCCAAATAACTTTTAATCTATTAACGAAAAGACGTGTATGTGCCGCATATAGGTTACCAAAATATAAATGCCCCCAGATAAAATCAAACGGCTCATTTTTGCATATTTTCGAGAGTTTATTAGCGGCCTCTCGTAATGCCCAACGGTGTGAAAGGCCAAGACAATGAACCTTAAATCGAGCATCCTCAAGTTCAGGCATCAAAGAATATGGGTGGTTTGCAACAGCGATCTCGCAAAATATACCTCGTTTTCGAAGTTCTGGTAATAGTGAAACCAGTAGCCTCTCCGCACCACCGTAGCCTAACGAATCAATAACAACCAATATACGCATCTAGTATTTGCCAAATAAATATAATTTCGTGAATAACTATTGAGCCTCTTGCAAAAACCCACATCCGTGAGGAATTTTCGCTTGGTGAAGGCGATAGAGGGCATGCCATTACACACCAGGGTCTCCGCACTCGGATTGCATAGTCATTGAAATCGGATGTTTTGCCCAAATTTTGAGCAGCCACTATCAGAGACAAGGACTAAAGCTGGGGAAATAAACGCCAGTAGCACTAACACATGGCACGGAGTGAATGATTTTTGTAATTGAACTGAAAAGCCTGCTTAAAATTTGTGCATTTCGGCCCACATTTTAATGAATGACATCCGAGTGCGGAAGCCCTGCATTACACACAACTTCAACACCAGCCCGTAACATGCTGACTTTTCAAGGAACGTGGGACGGGCGTGATGAGTTGGGCAGCGGAGGAGTTCAAGGCGATCGACCTGGGCAACCGGCGTCTGGACAAGCGCACGGTGCTGCTGGCGGAGCGCATGGCCGCCAACCCGCTGGCCAGCATCCCGCAAGCCTGCGGCGGCTGGGCGGAAACCCAGGCGGCATATCGCTTTTTTGCGCAGGACGACATCGAATGGGAAGCCATCCTCGCCTCGCACTGGCGAAGCGCCGAAACGCGCATGCAGGCGCACCCGGTGGTGCTGTGCCTCCAAGACACCACGGAACTGGATTTCAATGGCCAACGCATCGCTGGCCTGGGGCCGCTCTCCTATGAAGCCCAGCGCGGCATGTATGTCCACCCCACCTACGCCGTCAGCCCGCAGCGGGAACCTCTGGGCGTGCTGGATGCCTGGATGTGGACGCGCGAGCCCAAGGACACGAATGGACAGCGGGGTGGCCTGCCGGAAAGCACCCGCTGGACGGAGGGCTACACCCGCATCGCGGAACTGGCGGGCAGGCTGCCGGACACCCGCTTGGTCTATGTGGCAGATCGGGAGGCCGATATCGTGGCCCTGATGGCGCAAGCCCGCGACCTGGGAAATCCCGCCGACTGGCTGATTCGTTCCCAGCACAACCGGGCGCTGCCCGAGGGTGGCAAGCTGTGGGCCGAAGTGCTGGCGGGTGAAGCCCTCGGTGGCCTTCGCTTCACGATGCCTTCGCGGCAAGGACAGAAGGCGCGGGACGTTCGGCAACGTGTCTGGGCCAAGCGGGTGACGGTTGCCGATGGCCACGGTGGCCGGGTTGAAGTGAACTGCTTGGTGGCGCGGGAAGAAGGCGCCCCCGAGGGCGTGAAGCCGGTGGAATGGCGGCTGTTGACCAATCGGCCGATCGACACCTTCGAAGCGGCGACCGAGTTGATCGACTGGTACCGGGCACGCTGGGAAATTGAACTGTTCTTCCATGTCCTCAAGAACGGCTGCCGGGTGGAAGCTTTGCAGTTGAGCACGGTGGCGCGGTTGGAGCGGGCGCTGGCGCTGTTCATGGTGGTGGCCTGGCGGATTGCCCGGCTCATGCGCCTGGGGCGCACCTGTCCCGACTTGGATGCGGCCCTGCTGTTCGAGCAGGATGAATGGCAGGCGGCTTACATCCTGAATCGGAAAAAGGTGCCCAAGACCCCGCCCAGACTCAACGAGGTGGTGCGCCTGGTGGCCATGCTCGGCGGCTTCCTGGCGCGCAAGGGCGACGGCGAGCCGGGTGTGAAGACCATTTGGCTCGGCCTTCAACGCGTCGTCGATTTCGCGGCGGGGATCAGGTTCGCCCGGGAAGCTCATGCGCTATGAGTTGTGTGTAATGGGATGGATAGAGGGGTGCATGGTCGGCCATTTCTGGCATGATGAGGTTATCACGCCAACATCATAACGCCCACGAAAATGAATGCTACCCGTCCCGAACTGATCATGCAACGCTGGAATGTGATACAGCACGAGTTGCTGCCTGAATTGCGGGAACAGGTTGGAACGCTGACGCCGAAGCTGGAGAAAGTCATTCACACCTTGGAATGGGTTCGGATCGAAGAATTCACGGTGTCGATCTGGCAGGGTGTTGGTCGCCCGCCGTGCCAGCGCGGCTGGCTGGCGAATGCCTTTGTCGCCAAGGCCGTGCTCGGTTTGACGACGACGGCCGGACTGATTGAGCGCCTGACGATAGACCGTGCGCTGCGGCGCATCTGTGGTTTTCCGCTGTGCAAGAAGGTGCCCTCCGAGTCGAATGGCACTTACTTAAGCTTTTTGGGATGTCCATTTTTCATGACGATAGCTTTGGCGAGATTACGTGGTTTGGTGAGCATTGGATAGGGTTTAGGTCGTCGTTTGACGGCGCGAGGCTCGATCCGGCCCGGTCGGTTACCGACCTGTTGTTGGGCGATTAAAACGAATAGTTCGCTGTGTATGTTGTGATGGCTACGGCTCGCAAAGGGTGCCCAGGCGAGCCAGATTTGCACGGTATGCTTGAAGCTCAGTTGGCGCGGCAATCTGTGGGAGAGCATCGCAGCCTGAGCCATCATTAACCGAATCAGATTGTAGGCGAGCAGATAGACCCAGATTTCCTTGATCGCCATCGCAGGCGTCAGGCAACTCAGTCGTTCCATGCCGAGCGTGGTCTTGATGTTGCGCAGATCGAGTTCAACGTGCCAGCGATCCCGATAGAGCGATTTCAAGGCCGTCTTGTCGGTTTGTTTTGGGCAAAGCAATGTCGTCACCAGTGTCTTGCCGCCGACCCGAAGCTCGCGTACGGTCAGACTCTCGGGGGACTGATCGTAGTCGGCCTGAGGCATCCAGTCGGGTTTGCTGGCGGGTTTTGGCAGCACGATCAGATGATCGCGCTGCCCCAACAGCCGACCTCGGCAAAAATCGGTGGTGCGTTGCCGCGCGCCATTTTGTTCAAACACCGCATCAATGCACCGCTCGCGTAATGAGCAGAGGAGAAAGTAGGTGGCGTAGAAGGCGTCGCCCAACAGTAAATCACCCTGCTCCAGGGAATCGAATATCGAACGCAGCAACGACTGCTCATCGCTGCCCTTGCCCCGACAGGAGCCGGTCGCGGCATTGAGGACCGCCCCGCTACCCAAACAAACGAGCCCAACGATCCGGCACTGCGGGAAACCCAACCCCGGCTTCTGGCTCGTCGGTTGCGGGTCGACGACCTGATTGTCTGAGGTGTCGGGCATTACGACGGTCGTCCCGTCCACCAGACGGACGGGACGACCCCGCCAATGCCAAGCTGTCGGCGCCTGCGTGGCGACTCTTTGCCCCACGTGGCACGCCAGTGTACTGAGCATCTTCAAAGGCAAGCGCTTTCGCGCCCGGCAATAGGCGCCCGTGTGGGTGCTGCCCGGCACCAGGCCGCCAACCAGGCATTTGACCGCACGGTCATTGACTGCCTTCTGGCAGGAACGATCGGTGCTCAGCGCTTGGGCCAGAAACATCGACAACGTCTCCGTCGGGGGATATTGCCTTTCTCGGTGGGGCGGCAGTTCAGATTCCACGGCATCGAACAATTCCGGCCCCATCAACAGGTTGAAAAACGCATAGGCGTCGCTCTGGGCAGCGTGGGCCTTGACCGTTCGGTGTTGCTGTGCGCGTGTACTGCGGATAGGATGCATTTGGGCTGGCTCATCGTGGGCGGGTTGGGTGTTTGGCGACGCCAACTTATCACGCGTCGATCCAGCCTGTTTCATCATTTGCATCAAAGAGTTGAACGTTAAGTAAGTGCCATTCCCCTCCGAGTCCACGTTCTCGCGTGCCTTCGAAGAATTTGCCCAAGCGCGATTGGCGGAACGCGTCCATGAGGCTTTGATCAAGGATTATCTGAGTGACCAGTTGATGGGTCACCTCAGCCGTGACGGTACGGCCATCATGGCGCGCGAACGCCCGGCCAAGACCCCTCATGCAGCAGAGGTTCCGGCCGCCCAAGCCATCCTGCTTCCGACCGCGCAATCGGCCATGCAAATGCCCGCTGTGCCGGGGCGAAGGCGAGGCCGCCCCCGGTGCAGCGAGGCGCGCCCGCCGGCCAAAGCATCGCCCATTCAACGTCAGCGCCAGCAAAGCCTGACACAAATGCTCGCCGAGATCCCGACGCGCTGCGACCACGGCACGAAGTGCAATGCCCAAGGCTACAAGATGGGCTGGAATGGCTGCAAGCTGCACATTGATACCGCCGACTGCGGTGTGCCGATCTCTGCCCTGCTGTCTTCGGCGTCGATGCACGATAGCCGTGCAGCCATTCCTTTGTCGCTGATCAGCCAGACTCGCGTCACCCATCTTTACGATGTGATGGATGCCGCCTATTGCAGCCTGGAGTTGCACGATCATTGCCGCCGCTTGAACCCATTCCATTACACACAAATTATTCAAAATTACACTTTGAAGTTGAACTCGCGTCATAACGCATGAGCCTCTCTCGCGAATCTGATCCCGGCGGCGAAATCGACGACGCGTTGAAGGCCAAGCCAAAGGGTCTTCACCCCTGGCTCGCCATCGCCCTTGCGGGCCAGAAATCCGCCAAGCATCGCCACCAAGCGCACCACTTCATTGAGCCTGGGCGGCGTCTTGGGCACCTTCTTCCGATTCAGGATGTAAGCCGCTTGCCATTCGTCCTGCTCGAACAGCAAGGCCGCATCCAGGTCTGGGCAGGTACGGCCCAGGCGCATGAGTCGGGCAATCCGCCAAGCCACCACCATGAACAGCGCCAGCGCCCGTTCCAGCCGCGCCACGGTGCTCAACTGCAACGCCTCTACGCGGCAGCCGTTCTTGAGGACATGGAAGAACAGTTCGATCTCCCAGCGCGCCCGGTACCAGTCGATCAGTTCGGTCGCCGCTTCGAAAGAGTTAATCGGCCGATTGGTCAGCAGCCGCCATTCCACCGGCTTCACGCCCTCGGGGGCACTTTCTTCTCGCGCCACCAGACAACTCACCTCGATCCGGCTCCCCTTGCCGTCGGAGACCGTCACCCGCTTTGCCCAGACTCGTTGCCGAACGTCCCGCGCCTTCTGTCCTTGCCGCGAAGGCATCGTGAAGCGGATGCCGCCGAGCGCTTCGCTGGCCAGGACCTCAGTCCACAGCTTGCCGCCCTCGGGAAGCGCCCGATTGTGCTGGGAACGAATCAGCCAGTCGGCGGGATGCCCCAGCTCGCGGGCTTGCACCATCAGGGCCACGATGTCCGCCTCCCGATCCGCCACATACACCAGCCGGGTGTCCGGCATGCTGCTCGCCAACTCCGCGATGCGGGTGTAGCCCTCCGTCCAGCGGGTGCTTTCCAGCAGGCCACCTCGTTGGCCGCTCGCGTCCTTGGGTTCGCGTGCCCACATCCAGGCGTCCAGAACACCCAAGGGTTCACGCTGCGGACTGACCGCGTAGGTGGAATGCACGTACATCCCGCGTTGGGCTTCATACGAGAGCGGCCCCAGACCGGCAATGCGCTGACCATTGAAGTCGAGTTCCGTGGTGTCTTGGATGCACAGCACCACCGGATGCACCCGCATGCGCGTTTCGGCGCTTCCCCAGTGCGAGGCCAGGATGGCTTCCCATTCGATGTCGTCCTGCGCAAAAAACGATACGCCGCCTGGGTTTCCGCCCAGCCGCCGCAGGCTTGCGGGATACTGGCCATCGGATTGGCTGCCATGCGCTCCGCCAGCAGCACCGTGCGCTTGTCCAGACGCCGGTCGCCCAGGTCGATCGCCTTGAATTCTTCCGCTGCCCAACCCATCACATCCACCCAGCATTTCTTGTAAAGTCAGCATGTTACGCAGAGGTGTTGAAGTTGTGTGTAATGGGATGGCTTGAACCATGTCCCTCTGATTGACCACAATCCGCGGGGGGGTCAGAAAGAGGAATTCGAGCCTGCCGATGCCATCCGTTATCACGAGCGCACGGTCGCTGAGCGAATCAACGGTCGACTCAAGGACGAGTTCGGCGCCAATGATGTCATGGTCAAAGGCCCAACCAAGGTCATGGGGCATCTGATGTTTGGCGTTCTGGCGCTGGCTGCCGATCAGTTGATGCGATTGCGACGATGAGCAAGTACCATCAACCTTCTTTCCAGACGATGCATTTGGCGATGCAGGGATGTGCTTTACTCAGGATCATGGAAAGAATGACTTACGGCTAGGTTCTGACACAGTTTTTACAAGCACGCAGCAAAAATCGCTTCTTGTAAGCGAATGCTGCGGCGCAGCATGCTTTGATTTTTGGTTTTGCAAGAGGCTATATTGTCATAGTATTGCGTCAACGTTTCATTGAACTGATCCTAATTGCGTTGTTACGCGAGCAGGAACACCAACGGCCAGCACACCTTTAGGAATTTCTGACTTAACCAATGCATGCGCACCAATAACGCAGCCATCGCCTAAGGTTGCGCCACGCAAGATTGTCGCTTTACAGCCAATCCATACATCCTGTCCTATGTGAATTGCTGAAGTAATGAACCCTGCATCTCTGATTGGCCGCGTACGAGTGCTATGGTCCTGATCGCGAATAACTACATACTCCGCAATTAGGGTATCTTTGCCGATAAAAATATTTTCCATACAAACAATAATTGATCCGGTTCCTATGAAAACATCATTTTCAATGATAACACGGCCATTTCGAGCAATTATTTGAACGTTTTCCCCAAAACAAGTACCTGGTCCAATTGCAATCGAACCACCATCTGTTGCTTTAAGCAAAATACCTCGCCCAAAAAAACACCGTTTGCCAAGCACTATTTGGCGATTAAAAAAAACACCAGAATATACGGACATTGTAATTAAATGGCTCTTAAATCGAACCAAGGCAGATGAAAATTTTCTAATGGAGAGGAAAATTAAACGCATGATATCGTCACTTGTCTGGAATCGATTTGCGACCTGGAGTGGCATTGGCGCAATATAATGTCATAGTTCGCCGCGTAGCGGGTTTTTGACGAGCGAGAGAGATACAGAGGGCAGCAAGAACGAAGATGGACGCAAGCACGGCGCAGCCGAAATGCCGCTACCAGGTAAAGAAGTGGGCGGAATACGATCGAGCGCTGGTCAATCGTGGCAACCTGACAATCTGGTTTGACGAAGCCAGCATCGCCCAGAATTGGACGCCGCCGCGACCGGTCGGGCGCGGCAAGCCGGGGTCTTACTCGGACCTGGCGATCCAGACCTGCCTGACACGCAAAGCCCTGTTCCGTCTGCCCTACCGGGCCACCGAAGGCCTGCTCAACTCGTTGATGCGTTTGTCTGCGCTGGATTTGCCGGTGCCGGATCACACCCATCTGTCGCGCCGGGCAGCCACGCTGGAAGTGCAGATACCCTGGCACCCGAGAACCGGGGCCACCCATGTCGTGGTCGACGCCACGGGCCTGAAGATATTCGGCGAAGGCGAATGGCAAGTCCGCCAGCACGGGGTTGGCAAGCGCCGCACCTGGCGCAAGATTCATCTGGCGGTGGATGAAACGGCCAAAGACATCATTGGCATTGAGGTGACGGCCGCCGACTGGCACGACAGCGAAGTTTTCCCTGACCTGTTGGCGCAAGTCGAGGGTGAAGTCTCCCAAGTCTCCGCCGATGGCGCCTACGACACCAAAGGCACCCATGCCGCAATCCGCGAGCGGAACGCCAAGGCGACGATTCCGCCGCGTGAGGATGCGGTGACCTGGGGAAACGACCATCCCCGGGATGCCCTCCTGGCTGAGATCCAATCCAAGAGTCGCGCAGGCTGGAAGGAGGATTCCGCTTACCACCGACGCAGCATTGCCGGAAACATGATGTATCGGCTCAAACAATTGGGCGATCATCTGTTCTCCCGTGAGTTTGACCGGCAGGTTGCCGAGAGCCACGTTCGAGTGGCGATCATCAACCGGTTCACCTGCCTCGGCATGCCGAAATCCGTCCGCGCTGGGCAAATTGTGGCTGCTGTATGAATCAGGATGGGGATAGGGGTGGTTCATGCCGAAAGTCTTGAATTTAAGCCCCTGTTGTATAAGTGAGTACTAATTGTGCACCAGCGCCCCGCAGAATTGCAAAAGCCTAAGCCGGACGAGCCGGAACCAAACAGGTATTACGATAGAAGCCTGACGAATGACCGAGGAGGCGATCATGTTGGCGATGGCTCTGGCGGAACGATACGTGACGAACATGCATGGCGTGCTTTCGTGCTTTGACCGGATCATTATCACCGGCACGCTGCCTGGTGCGTGCTACGCGGCAGGAATGACGAGTTATTTGTACACGCACGGAATTCGGGTATTCGACTACCCGCGATTTGCCGAGCCGCTGCGAGATCGCATTCGTGAGCGTGCGCAGGAGGTGTGTCTGGCGGCGGGTATTGAAATCGAGCACGTCAGCAAAAGCCATATTCGCAAGGAAGAGTTGGTCGCGCGAGTGCTCGCCGGTCGCGGCGACGCACCGGGTTTGGTGCATGTGCTCTCGGCCATGGAAGCCTGTCCGAGCTACAAACCGTGGCATGACAAAGGCAGTGGCAAGACTTACCTGCGCCCCGATCAAGGCAAGTGCCTGCACTACTACTTCTATTTCATCGACGAGGAACTGGGGTTGTGCTACCTGCGTGTGCCGACGTGGGCACCGTTCGGGTTGCAGTTCTACTGTAATGGTCACAGCGCTCTGGCAAGAACTCTGACGCGAGAAAGGATCGACTTCCTCCAGCAGGACAACGCCTTCCTGCGTGTCGCCGACATCGCGCAGGCGCAGGCGCTGGCGGATGCGTTCAGTCCCGACGTACTTCACCCGCGACTGGATCGCTATGCGCAGTGGTTGTGCCCAGTGCTTGACGTCTTTGGATCCTCGTATCACTGGAGCTTGCGCCAAGTCGAATACTCCACCGACCTGATGTTTCGCAGTGAGCAGATATTGGTTCCACTGTATGACGCCATTTCGCGCCAAGCGGTCTTGGCCGCCAACGCAGAACGCGTCTCCAGCTTTCTGGGCAAGAAGGTCACGCCACAACTGGCCCAGGAGATCGGTTCCCGGTTGTCCACCCGTATCGAGGGGCGCTGCATCAAGCACACCATGGGCGCCGCTGGCGTCAAGGTGTATGACAAATTCTCCCGCGTACTGCGGGTCGAAACGACCGTCAATGACGTGAGTTTCTTCAAACACCACCGCAAGGTGGAACACAAGGACAGGCACGCCACCCGAGAATTGGCGCCCCTGAAGAAGACAATCTATAGCCTGATCGACCTGCGCGACATCCTGCTCGGCTGCAACCAACGTTACCTGGCGTTCCTCTCCAGCCTCGATGACCCCAGTGCCGGCGAGCGTGACTTGGAGCGATTGAGCATGCCACGGTTGGGGGCGGCTCCCGGTGTCAAAGGGGTGAACTTCTTTGATCCTGCCAAGAAAGCCTTGCTGCAAACCATGCAACGCGGCGAGTTCAACATTCACGGTTGGCGTCGTGCCGATCTTCTCAGCTATCTGAAGCTCACTCCGTCCGCCATGTCGCGCCAACTTGCCCGACTGCGTACGCTCGGCTTGATCAAGAAAGTCACTCATACCTATCGCTACTACCTCACTCGATTGGGACGTTCAGTCGTCGCTGCGGCCTGCTCATTGACCCGCTTCAACATAGTGCCAACCATGGCTTGCGCATCCTGAATTCTTCTCATGATTTGTGATGATTGAACTGGTTAGTGACTAATGTGGCGTAATCCTTGATCCTCTTGAGCGTACCGACCGCCAAAATCCGACGGTGCCCTCCAGCGCACCAGCCCTGCGGTTCGGTTGCGGCGCGCGTCAAGATAGTTGTCGCCTCGGTCATGCAGCCAATGGCGGAATAAGCTTGTCTTCCAGATGCGCGTTGGCGATGCAATCGCGATCTGGATTGAGGGTCACTACACCGACCGGCGTCCAATTTCGTGTCTGACCAGTCCAGCGCGCCGGGTTGAGATCACGCGCTGAGGTATAGACGGCATGTCGGGCCGCGAGAATGGCGAGATCCTCGCCGGCATGGCGCTGGGCTGGGCTGACATAACGAATGCCACTGTGCCGATGCTCGACGTTGTACCAGTGCACGAAGCTGACTGCCCAGGTCCTGGCGTCGTCGAGCTCGGCAAAGCCGTTAGCAGGAAACTCAGGGCGGTATTTGGCCGTCCGAAACAGCGATTCCGCGTAAGCATTGTCATCACTGACTCGGGGTCGAGAATACGAGGGCCTGACTCCCAGCCAGTTGAGCATCGCCAGCACCGTCGTGGCCTTGAGCGTCGAGCCGTTGTCGCCGTGCAGAACAGGCTTGGTCGCGAGTGCGGCAATCCCCTCGGCGAGCGCCGTACGGCGCACCAGATGCGCGGCATGGTCGGCGTGATCGCTGCCGTGCACCTCCCAGCCGACAATCTTGCGGCTATACAGGTCGAGGATGAGATAAAGGTGAAACCAGTGCCCCTTAACCTTGCCTGGCAGATAAGTCATGTCCCAGCACCACACCTGGCGCGGCGTGGTGGCAATGTGCGTGGTCGGCACTCGCTGTTGCCTGGGCGCCTTGGCCCGTCCTCGGAGGGTGGTTTGACCGTGCTCACGCAGCACTCGGCTGAAGGTGGATTCGCTGGCCAGGTAAATCCCTTCATCAGCCAGCATCGGCACCATGCGCGCTGGCGGCACGGCCGCAAAGCGTGGCTCGTTGGCCACGGCAAGCACCTGCGTGCGTTCGGCCTCACTGAGCGCGTGCCTGGGCGTCGGGCGCATGGACAAGGGCCGGCGATCTGCGCAGATGCCGCCCTCAATGGCTTTCCAGCGTTGCAAGGTGCGCAACTCGATGCCGGCTACCTCGCAGGCAAGCCTGAGCCGAGCACCGGCGACATGGGCGGTATGGATGTCTTGGGCCAAGGCTTGGCGATCTTCAAGGCCGATCATTCGGCATCGCCTTTGTTGAAGATCGCCGCGACTTT
Organism: Candidatus Dechloromonas phosphoritropha; assembly: GCA_016722705.1. NCBI lineage: Bacteria > Pseudomonadati > Pseudomonadota > Betaproteobacteria > Rhodocyclales > Azonexaceae > Dechloromonas > Candidatus Dechloromonas phosphoritropha. Next base: position 705,229 of record JADKGN010000001.1, read on the forward strand.
TTTTGAGAGAACTAGCAGGGCAGCGGTTTCAGCGAGTGCCCGGGCCTTGCGTAGCAATTCGCGTTCGAGTTCCTTGATGCGTTTGCGGTCTTGTCGGGTTGCTTGCGGGCTGGCTCTGACTTCTTCCGGTTCGGCCAACGCTGTCGTGGCGCTGGCCCACCATTTGATCAGCTCGTCCGGATAAACGCCGTGCTCTCGACACCACGCGCTTTTGCTGGTTTCGTCCAGCGCCGCAGTGACGATCACCGCCTCCAGGCGCGCCGCCACAGTCCATGCCCGCCCTCGGGCGGGCATGGACTGCGCGTCATCTCGCCAACGCTCAAGGGTTCCCGAACCAATGCCTACTTCACGGGCCACCACATCTATTGCTGCATTTTCCGGCGCCAACAATCGTGCTACCGCTCTACCTTTGAACTTCTCTGAATACCTTGCCATTTCCATCCTTTGTCGCCGCCCCAGGGGGAGATTCTATCGAGGCGACAACTATTCTGACGTAGGGGGCTGCGGTCAATCATCGTCTTGCGCTCAGCAGTCCCGCCTTAATGAGCGCGCCTTCTAAAAAATCATTTTCCAGACTCAGGCGACCAATCTTTGCTTCCATGGCCAGAATGTCCGGGCCTTTCTCCTTGGCGGCCGTGTCGCCAAACACGACTGACGAACGCTCCATCAACTGTGTCTTCCAGTCGGTAATCTGGTTGGGGTGAACATCGAACTGCTGCGCCATCTCGGCCAGCGTCTTGTCGCCCTTGATGGCCGCCATCGCCACCTTCGCCTTGAACTCCGGCGAGTGATTCCGCCGCTTCCTTCTCGTCATCTTCTTGCTCCTCATTTCGGCCGCTACGCGGCCTGCGATTGAGCAAGGCTATCACTTATCCCCCTGTCCGAATTTCTGGGGCCGGCTCTATGTGCAATCGACGAGTCGTAGGCCATGGTTCTTGATTATCGAAAACCGCTTGGACTATTAGTGAGCTTCCCTCTGTTTTTCGTCTTCCAATCCTGCGGCATTATGCCGCCAATTCTTTCCCATGCTGACTGCTGAGCCAGTTGTTCAGGAACCGCTGTGGCAGATCGTACGCTGATTTTGGTCATTGGCCTGTGGCTTTACTATTTGAGTCGTAGGCGCGTATTCAACCGGTGGACTGCCGTAACGCCGACTGGCTGCGAGGAGCCTAAGCTCCGATCCTAACTACTATGGCTGCCCCATGTTCAAACTGATAATTGCCCCGTTGATTGCCTATCTGACCCGGCTCCGCTTTCCGGCCCTGTTCGCCATTGCCGCCGTGCTGTTCATTCTGGATTTTCTGATCCCGGATGCTATTCCCTTTGTCGATGAAATCCTGTTGGGACTGAGTGCCGCTCTTCTCGGGAGCTGGAAGAAGCGGAAGGACAAGGATTCGCCAAACGATCCGTCTGGTTGATAGCTGTAGGCCAACCGCCCTCCTTGCGTTGCATACATCTCGACACACCCTGTTGCAAGCCGTTACTTGAGTTGCGAGGGTCCGGCCAGTATCTTGGGTTCATGCGCTGAACCCCCAACAGCGTTGGCGACCGACCTCCCTCCCCCCTCCAACTCGGGCCGCCTGAAAGCCTCGCACTTCCCCCGGTGCGGGGCTTTCGTCATTTTGGGCTGACTTCCTTGCCAAATGCTCCAGAGCACTACTGTCCAGTCAAATGAGCACTCGAACTGCCGAGCGCCGTGACTGACGGGGCTTTCCAAGCGAAAAGGTGTGGTGTCGATTTGAAATCGGCGAAAAATGGCCCTTCGAAATTTTCTGAAGGGTGTTGCCATGAACGCCGGCAAGACACTGTTTTCCCAGTTGATGGATTTCCTGCCGTGGTCGACATTCAATCGCTATGTCACACGCTACAGCGGCGACAAAGGCGTTCGCACACTGAGTTGCGCCGAACAATTTCGGGTGATGGCCTTTGCACAACTGACATATCGGGAGAGCTTGCGGGACATCGAGACCTGTCTGTCGGCGCAATCCGCCAAGCTGTACCACATGGGATTTCGCGAGCCGGTACGGCGTGCGACATTGGCCGACGCAAACGAATCGCGGGATTGGCGCATCTACGCCGACTTTGCCGCGTGGCTGATTGTCCAGGCAAGAAAGCTCTATGCCAGCGAAGACTTGGGCCTGGAATTGTCGAACACCGTGTATGCGCTCGATTCGACCCCCATCGACCTGTGCCTGTCGGTATTTCCCTGGGCGCATTTCCGTACCACCAAGGCGGCGGTGAAGATGCATACGCTGCTCGACTTGTGACCAGAGGAAATCCCTGTGGGACGCGGCAGTATTCCCAGTTTTATCCACGTCTCCGACGGGAAACTGCACGATGTCCATGCGCTGGACTTGCTGACCCCGGAAGCCGGTGCGATTTACGTCATGGATCGCGGTTATGTTGATTTCGCCCGCTTGCACAGGCTGCATCAGGCGGGGGCTTTCTTCGTGACCCGTGCCAAATCGAACCTGAATTCCCATCGCGTCTATTCGGCGCCAACCGACCGCAGTACCGGTATTCTCTGCGACCAGACGATTGCCCTGGATGACTATTACACCCGGCGCGACTATCCTGCCCAGTTGCGGCGTGTTCGATTCAAGGATGCCGAGACCGGAAAAACGCTCGTCTTCCTCACCAACCAGATGATCTTGCCGGCAGCAACGATCTGCGCGCTTTACAAAAGCCGCTGGCAGGTCGAGTTGTTCTTCAAGTGGATCAAGCAGCATCTTCGAATCAAACAGTTCTTCGGTACTTCAGAGAACGCGGTCAAGACGCAAATCTGGATCGCGGTGTCGGTCTATGTGTTGGTCGCCATTGTTCGGAAAAAATTGAAGCTCGACGTTTCCCTCTACACTTTGCTACAGGTTTTATCCCTCACCCTATTCGAGAAAATGACCTTGCAGCAGGCGTTCCCGGGTGACGATTACAGATCCGGAGCGCACTCGGTTTGCAACCAATTGAATTTATTGGGAATCTAACCGGACAGTAGTGGCTCCAGAGGTCAAATGAAAGTCGATCGGCTCGCCAACATCAAACCTGAACTGGCGCTAGCGACCCTCAGCCGCCTCATGATATTGGTGTACCGGCTCGGATTATCTGGACACGGTATTGCAACTCAGGCCGCCTTTCGCAAGGCATACGCCTGACGGGCTTCGAGGGGTGACATGAAGCCCAGTTTTTCAAGACGCCAGTGATGATTGTATCGTTCCTTGAACTCGGTCACGGCGACGCGCACCTCGTCGACGTTGCGGAAGACGCGGCCGTGGATGGCCTGCTCCTTCAGCGTCCGGTTGAAACGTTCGGCGACGCCGTTGGTCTGCGGTTCGGCGACCAAGGCGAAGCTCGGCGCGCCCCCCAGAACTTGACCTGGTTGAGGAAGTCGTTGGCCGTGTATTGGGTGCCATGATCCATGCGCAACGCCAAGCCGCGTCCGGCATCGGCGCCGGTGGCGCCGAATTCGGCCAGCAGGCCCTGGGCGATCGGCTGCAAGGCCGCGAAACGGTTGCCGATCTTCACCGCATGGATGCCGACGCAGCAGGCGTCAAAGTGATCGACCGCCGAGAACACCCAGACCCAGCCCTGATCGAGCGTCTCGATGCGGATACCGTCGGTGCCCCACATCGTGTTCGGGCGATCCGTGGTGATCGTCCCATCGTGCCGTTTGGGAACGCCCTGGGGCCGACGGTGTGGCGAAAGCAGCTGATTCTCGCGCATCAGGCGCAGGATGCGGGCACGCGACACGCGGATGCCCTGGACGATGCGCAGGCGCGCCCAGACCTTGCGATGTCCCTCGCCAACGAAGGGCGACGCCGCCAGATCGGCGCGAATGGCGGGCACAAGATCCGTGTCCGGTATCTTCGGCTTGGGCCCACGGCGCATCGGAAACAGGGGTGCCACGACCCCAGCTTCCCGCGCTTGCTGGGCGTAGATTGTCGCGCGAGGAAATTGGAGCACGCGACAGACCCGTTCCAGGCCATAAGGCTTGCCTGCTCCCACGGAGGTCTCGCGGCTCATCGCGATGACCTCCGCCCGACCAAAGGGCGTTTCGCCTGCCTCTCCTTGCGCAGAATCTCGATTTCCATGACCAGTTCGCCGATGCGTCGGTTGGCATCGTCAAGTTGGGCCACCACGGGATCATGCTCGCGCTCCTTGAGGCCGGCATCGATTCCGGACAGCGCTCGATCACGCCATTTTTTCGAGCTTGTATATCGGCACCGACACCTCCCGCGAAAGCGCATCGACCGGCTCGCCGCGCAACAAGCGCAGCACCACTTCCTTCTTCCGCCCCGCCGACCAGCGCCTGATTTCCGGCGCCGCGCCGGGGGCGCTTCCAGTCGCGCTCCGCGCTCCTTCCAGCACCCCCGGCGCAACACCTCCCACTTTCACCTCATTCAGCATTTCAGCACTCCTTTTTCAGACACGATTTAACCCCAAATCTGTGTCCAGAAATATCGGGGCCGGTTCACAAGCCGCCTTCGTGCCATGATTCGGGTTAAGGAACATCAGCAACAGAGTATCGCCCGTTGGCACCCTCGCCGCCACCGAAGCAATCACTGTGCGCTCATTGGCTACGTTGGTGATATCACGCAACCCCATCAGTCTGCCGCGTGAGCAGCCCTTGGCGGCTAGGCGGCGTCGACTTAGTGGCACGGGGTGACGCTTAAATTCGGGTCTTTCTTGGTGTCGACCACGACATCGCCGCTGGCAACGTAGGAGCCCAAGCGGTGGTCTAATTACATTGTGGCGAGCGAACTGAAAACTGCCGGCGGACCCGTGGCTTCAGCCTCGCCCAGTGGTCAGAGATCATGTCGCCCTCCCCGTTGCTATCGAATTTTTATACGATTTTGCATCGCAAAATGTAGCCGCCATCCAAATTTGGTCCGGCGCGCCCCTGAAAGGACTACCTTATCTCGATCGTGACTGTCTTGCCTGATTTCCCGCCAGCGAGACGCAGCAAATCTCCGATGTCGGTATTCTGCGTCTTGAGCGCGACATCGAGTGCCGTCTCGCCGCTGCCCAGTGGCTTGTTGGGGTCGGCGCGATTGGCAAGCAACAGTTTCACGATTTCGATATGGCCACCCTTGGCCGCAACGATCAGCGCCGTCATGCCGTTCTCCGTCGCTGCATTGACGTCCGCGCCCGACTTCACCAGAAGCCCGGCAATGTCGACGTGGCCGTTGAATGCCGCATAGATCAGCGGCGTCCACCCGCTCATGTTCACTTCGGCGCCGTTGGCAACCAGCAGTTCCGCTGCCTTCAGGTGTCCGCGGAATGCGGCAAGGCGCAAGGCGGTGTCTCCAACCGCATTGCGCTCGTTGACTTTGGCACGCTTCTTGATGAGGTATTCGACAAGCTCGGTATGGCCATCCCGTGCTGCCAACATCAGCAAGGTATTGCCCTCCTTGTCGGTCGTATCGACAGAGGCGCCGCGCTCAACCAGCTTGGCGATGTCCTTGGTGTCGCCCAGTTTTGCGGAACTGATCAGGTCGTCGTATGTGGCAGCCGACGCAATCAGGGGCAATGCAGAGGCCAGAATGATAGCGAGAAGGGTGTTTTTCATGGTTGTATGGGTCGCAGGGCGTGTTTGAAAAGATTGAAAAAATTGTTGGTTGTGGCCTCGCCAACCTGTTCCGGAGACAGGGCACGCAAGCGCGCAACCTCCTCGGCAACATACCTTACATAGGCGGGTTCATTAGCCCTGCCGCGATAAGGTACCGGTGCAAGGTAAGGCGAGTCCGTTTCCAGCAGAATCCGATTGAGTGGCGTTTTCTGGGCTGCTTCCTTGATTGCCAGCGCATTCTTGAAGGTGACGATGCCGGAAAACGAAATATGGAAGCCGAGATCGAGTGCGCGACGGGCCACTTCCCAGGTCTCCGTGAAACAGTGCATCACGCCACCGACCGCGTCGGCGCCCTCCTCCTCAAGTATTCTCAAGGTATCGTCAGCTGCATCGCGCATATGTATCACGAGAGGCTTGCGCGCTCTGATTGCCGCGCGGATGTGACGGCGGAAGCGGTCGCGCTGCCATTTCGGGCGGTCCTTCTGCCAGTAGTAGTCGAGACCGGTCTCGCCGATGGCGATCACTTTCGGATGGTCGGCCAGTTCAATTAGCTTCTCTTCGCTTGGGTCTTCGGCGTCGGTGTACTCGGGATGAACGCCAACGGTGGCGTAGAGGTTGGGGTGGCTTTCAGCCAGCGCCAGAACACCGGGGAAGTCCTCCAGATTGACGCCGATACAGACCGCCCAGCCGACGCCATTCTCGTTCATGCGCCCGAGGATTTCCGGAAGGCGCCGCGACAGATCGGGGAAGTCGAGATGGCAATGGGAGTCGACCAGCATCCTCTGGATCAGAGAGTGTGAGTCGGACGCGTGGACTGCATGACGCCGCCCAGCAGACCTTCAATCTTGCGCCGCGCCTCCTGGCCACTTTCGTCGTTGTTGAAATGAACGCCGATCCCCTGGGCGCGCCCGTTCTGAGCGCCGGCCGGAGTTATCCAGACCACGGTGCCGGCAATCGGCAACTTGGCTGGATCATCCATCAACGACAGCAGCATAAACACTTCGTCGCCGATGTTGTAACTTCGCGTGGTGGGAATGAATATCCCGCCGTTGCGTAAGTGCAGCATGAACGCCGCATAGAGCGCTGATTTTGAACTGATATTGAGCGAAAGGACGCTCGGGCGCTGGGCCGGTTTGGGGTCAGCCATTGTCGTTTATTGTCTCAACAGACTTCGATAGTCCATGAACAATCCCTCCAGAAACAGGCGGGCGTTAAGAGGTTGCTCGGCTTCACGGCGACGCTTAAGGAGCAACCGGTAAGCGCGCACGAGGCGCGTGGAGGGAATCATATCAGCCAGCCCGGAGATTGTGGCCTGTTGCATGAGAAAATATCGAATCGGCAGTCCATTGCTGGCCAGAGTGAGATCGACCAGCCATTTCTGCATGGCCTCGACTACCGACTTCAGGGCAAGCTTTCCCTTGCTCTCCCGGATGATTTTGTCGAGATCGGCGGCAAGGGCGATCGGGTCAAGTTCGCCCTTCGCGGCGAGACGCCGGGTCAGAACGTCGAGCCAGCCACCCTCGTCCGCAACCGCCAGTTCGAGTGCCAGGCCTGGCGAGCCACCAGCAAGAGCGAGCCAGCGTGCGGGTTGCTTGATCCCTTTTGCTGCCAATTCCGCTTCCGCGATAGCGGTCGGCGGGATGCCGACGGGGATCAATTGGCAGCGGCTGCGGATCGTCGGCAGCAAGCGCAATGGTTCACTTGAAACCATTAAAAACAATGTACCTGGCGCGGGTTCCTCAAGTATCTTAAGAAGTGCGTTGGCGGCGTTGTGGTTCATTGCGTCTATGGGATTGATGACGATGACCTTCAAGCCGGCACGATGCGTCCCGACGTGGAAGAAATCATCGAGGGCGCGTACCTGATCGATGGTTATCTGCTGACTGGCCTTCTTTCCGCCCTCTTCCACGCCTGCTTCTTCGGCCATCGCCTGCGGCTGAAGAAGCCTAAAATCCGGGTGGTTTTCCTGCTCGAACCAGTTGCAGGCGAGGCATCCGCCGCAGAAGTGTCCGCCATTCAGCGGCTGTTCGCAGAGCAGGCTTTTCGCGAAGGCACGGGCCAGCGCAAATTTCCCCAAGCCGCGCTGGCCGACAAGCAGCAGCGCATGCGGCAATCTTTCGCGCTGCGATTGCAGGCTGGCCCAGGTTCCAGAATGGAGAGTAATAACGTTCATAAATAGATAGTTGAGACAATTTCCTCAAGTAATTTACGAATTTCATCGATGCTGCCTTGGGCGTCAATCACACGAATTCTCCCGGGCGACGAGTGCCAACGCTCAAGGTAAGCTTGGCGCACCCGTTCATGAAAATCGGCACGTTCCTGTTCGAAACGGTCAAGGACACGGCTGGCCAACGCGATGCGCTCACGCGCGACATCCAGCGGTAGATCGAACAGCAGGGTCAGATCAGGTTGTAATTGACCATGAACCCATTGTTCGAGTTGCTGCAACTTGTGACGGTCGAGACCTCGCCCTCCTCCCTGGTAGGCATACGTGGCATCACTGAATCGGTCGCAGATCACCCACTCACCTCTGGCAAGAGCCGGCTCGATCAGCTTGGCGAGATGCTCGAGCCGCGCCGCGAACATCAGCAGGGTTTCGGTTTCCAGGTCCATCGACATGCGCAGCAGCAATTCCCGCAGTATTTCGCCCAATTCCGTGCCGCCAGGCTCGCGCGTGACATGGACGGTCATCCCTTTTTGCCGCAGCAGCTCGGCCAGCCACTCGACATGGCTGCTCTTGCCGGCGCCGTCGATGCCTTCAAAGGTGATGAATTTTCCTCTCACTTGTCGCCTCTCTGGTATTGGTTGACCGCCTTGTTGTGCTCACCCAGCGTTTTTGAAAACTGGCTGCTGCCGTCGCCGCGGGCAACAAAGTACAGTGCGCCGCTGTCCGCCGGGTGGAGCGCGGCGTGGATTGCCGCCGCGCCGGGCATGGCAATCGGCGACGGCGGCAACCCGCCGCGGGTGTAGGTATTGTAGGGCGTGTCGGCCTGCAGGTCGCGCTTACGCAGATTGCCGTCGAATTTCTCGCCCAGTCCGTAGATGACTGTCGGATCTGTCTGCAGCGGCATACCCTTGCGCAGGCGATTGACGAAGACCGCCGCCACCAGCGCGCGGTCATCGGCAAGACCCGTTTCCTTTTCGATTATCGAGGCCATAATCAGTGCCTCATGGGGATTCCTGTAAGGCAGTCCCTGATCGCGCTCGCTCCAGGCGCCCTCAAGCTTCTTGCGCATCGCCCGGTGGGCGCGTGCGAACAGTTCGAGGTCGCTCGACTGTTTGTCGAAAAGGTAGGTGTCGGGGAACAGCCAGCCCTCGATCCGCCCCCCTTCGATACCAAGCCGGCCGGCAATTTCCGATTCCGGGAGGTCGCGCGTCTCATGCTTGAGATCGGGGTTCTGGTCGAGGCGCGCTCGCCACTGGGCGAAAGTCCAGCCATCGACGAGGGTCGATTCGCCCTGGGTCATATCGCCACGCGCCAGCTTGGCCAGCAATTGCTCGGGCGTGATACCCCTGTTTACGGCATAGCTGCCAGCCTTGATGGTGGTGGCGACGCCGCGCCAGCGGGCCAGAAGTGCGAAGAGATCGGGATTGATGCCAATTCCTGCTTCTCGCATCTGGGTCGCGGCGGAACGTAAGCTGCTGCCTGAAGAAATCCGGAAATCCACACTTGCGTCGCGTAATTCGATCGACGTGTTGGCCCACCAGGCAACCGCCGCGACCACGGCTGCGAGCGCGATAATCGGGAACAGGAGGAACTTGAGGAATGAACGCACGGGAACTCGCGGACTGCAACCGGGTCATGCCCGGGAGGAACGAGCACAATCGAACGAGCGATATAATAGCGCAAACCTCATCAGGAGCTTTCATGAACCCGAACTGGCGCAGTTTTCTGGAATCCGCCGAGGCCGCCTTCGCCAGCGGATCCGACGAGATTCTCAACTTCGGCGATGCCGTCAGCGAACTTGCGGCAGCCCGCAATCAGACCATACTGGTGCCCCTCACCCACCTTGGGCTGATCGAGGTTTCAGGCGACGATGCCAGGACCTTCCTGCACAGTCAATTTACCAGCGACATCAACCATCTGAGCGGTGATCAGGTGCAGCATTCCGCATGGTGCACCGCCAAGGGGCGCATGCAAGCCAGCTTTGTCGTCTGGCGCGAGGCGGATGCCTTCCATCTGATCGTTTCGGGTGATCTCGAAGCCGCTTCCCTGAAGCGTTTGCAGATGTTCGTGCTGCGCTCCAGGGTCAAGTTGCAGGCGCTGACCGAAAGTCGCCTGGTGCTCGGTCTTGCCGGTCCGCAGGCCCGCGCAGCGCTTGCGGACGCCGGCCTGCCCTGTCCGGTGACGCCGTTGACCGCGGCAATCGGCACCCTAGCCAGCGTGATCGGGCTGGAAGCCAACAGATACATCGTTGCCGTTGAGCAGCACGCCATGGCCGATCTCTGGAACAAGCTTACGCTCAAGGCGCTTCCCGCCGGATTGCCAGCCTGGCGCTGGCTCGATATTCAGGCCGGTTTTCCGCTGGTGACGGCAGCGACGAAAGATGAATTCGTCCCGCAGATGGCCGATTTCGAGAAGCTCGGCGGCATCAGTTTTCACAAGGGCTGCTACCCGGGGCAGGAAATCGTCGCCCGCACCCAGTATCTCGGGAAGGTCAAGCGTCACCTGTACCGTGTCCGGAGCGATCAGCCGCTCGCGGCCGGTAGCGATCTCCATTCACCGGATAACCCGGACCAGTCCTGTGGCAAGGTCATCAGCGGTGCGCCCTCGCCCGCCGGTGGCTACGAGGCGCTGGCGGTAGTGCAATCCAATTTTGCCGGCAACCTGCATCTTGGATCACGCGACGGTCCGAAAATCGAGGCGGTTGCGGTCAACCCCTGAAAACAGGCAAAAATGTGCTTGATCGTGATCGGCTGGCGGGTTCATCCGGACTACCCACTAATCGTCGCCGCCAATCGTGACGAATTTCATGCGCGCCCGACCGCACGCGCGGACTTCTGGACCGATGCGCCCGCCGTCATTGCCGGCCGTGACCTCGAGGCTGGCGGCACCTGGCTTGGCATGACGCGCGACGGGCGCTTCGCGGCGGTGACCAACGTTCGTGAAACCGCGGCAGCCAAGGGGCGCCATTCAAGAGGCAGGTTGACGCGGGATTTCCTTGTAGGACAGCACCGTGTGGCCGACTATGTTGGCCAGATCGACATGGACGGATATTCGGGCTTCAATCTGCTGGTCAGTGACAAGGAATCACTCTGGTATTGCAGCAATCGCAGCACAGAGTCGCTGGAACTGGCGCCGGGTGTCTATGGGCTCTCGAATCATCTGCTCGACAGTCCGTGGCCGAAACTGCTGACCGCCCGTCAGGGTTTCAGCAGGGCGCTGGCCAGTTTGCCGGACCCGGCACCGCTGTTCGCGATTCTCGCCGACGACGAGATTGTCCCCGACAGCGAGTTGCCGGATACCGGGGTTCCGCTCGAATGGGAACGGCGCCTGTCGGCGATCTTCGTGCGCTCCGAGCCCTATGGAACGCGTGCCTCGACGGTGGCGATGCTGGCCGCCGATGGCGGGATCACCTTCGAGGAACGCAGCTTCGGGCCCGACGGTCGGCCGCTTCAGTCTTCGCGAATATCAATCAGCGTGTAGGCCGGCACCAGATCGAAGAGTTCGACGATGTCGGCATTGCGCATGCGGATGCAGCCATGCGACGCCGGCGTCCCCATGTCGGCATGTTCCGGTGCCCCGTGGATATAGATGTAACGGCGCATCGTATCGACGCAGCCGAGCCGGTTTCGCCCGTGCTCGCAACCGGATAGCCACAGAATGCGCGTCAGGATCCAGTCACGCCCAGGATGCCGCTGCTCGAACTCTGGAGACCACACCTCGCTAGTGGGTCGGCGCCCAACGAATATGGTGTTCTCCGCCGCACCGGCACCGATTTTGGCCCGAATCCGGTGTCGACCGCGCGGTGTCTGAAAACTGCCCGACAATTCACCGACCCCGGCCTTGCCAGTCGAGATGTGGTACTCGCGCAGCACGCGCCCGGCATCATCGAACAGGGTCAGCAACTGGTGGGCCACCGAAATATCGATCTTCACTGCATCTTCCGGCGCCGCCCGGCAAAGAAGGCGGAAAGGACAGCACTGCATTCATCGGCCAGAACGCCGCCGAGCACCGCGGTATGGTGGTTGAGGCGCTCGACGCCGAAGAGATCAACAACGCTGCCGTGGACCCCGGTTTTGGGGTCGCGGGCACCATAGACCACGCGGGCGATCCGCGAATGGAGTATGGCCCCGGCACACATCGCACAGGGCTCGATGGTTACGAACAATTCGCAACCCGGCAACCGATAGTTGCCGAGCGAACGTCCGGCATCGCGTAGTGCGGCGATTTCGGCGTGTGCAGTCGGATCACTCTCGCCGATTGGTGAATTGAAGCCGCGTCCGACAATCTCGCCGTTCAAGACAATGACGGCGCCAACCGGTACCTCGCCGAGGCATTCAGCCGCACGGGCCAAGGAAATGGCCTCGCGCATGAAGTACTCGTCGCCGAGCACGGCGGTGGCTTGCTCGACCAATTTCATCTCACTGCCAACCGAAGCGCGAAGTGGGCAGGCAGGTCCTCCACTTGCGGTTTCATCGGCTGTGTTCCAGGCACGCGAGGCGTTCGCGCAGACGATCCATCTCATCGAGCATGTCGGCCACCAGTGCTGCAAGTTCCGGCACCGCATCGAAGTCGCGCTCGATCTGCCGCATGCGCCGGGCGCGCGCCAACTCGGCGCTGGAGAAGCGCCAGACACCAGCCACACACTCCGCATGCGGAAAGAGATCGGCCCCGATGCGCCGGAGGAGCCATTGCGGCTCCGCCGTGCAGGCCGACGCCACCTGCTCCAGGGTCAGCCAGGAATTTTCCATCAGGATGCCGTCGAAGACTTCATTTTCCTGCATTGCTCAGGCCCTCCCGCGCGGATCAAAGGCGAGTTCCTTCGCCATGGTTTCATAGAGTGCCCGCGCCCGTGGTGTGTCGGCCGGGGGCAGGACTACCTGAATATCGAGGAGCAGGTCACCCGGCGGCTCACCGGGAATACCCTTGCCGCGCACGCGCAACTGCTTGCCGCTTTGCGCGCCCTCGGGGATGCGTACCTTCAGCGATCCCCCGGGCAGATCGACCGGCACGACGGCGCCGAGCGCAGCTTCCCAAGGCGCTACCGGCAGGCTCAGATGCAGATCACGCCCCTCGGCGGAAAGGTGCGAATGTGGCCTGAAGTGCACTTCCAGCAGAAGATCGCCGGCCGGCGCACCCCCCAGGCCCGGTGCGCCCTGCCCTGCGAGGCGAATGGTCTGGCCGGCGCGAACCCCACGCGGAATTTTCACGTTGAGGGTACGCGTCCTGAGCTGGACATGCCCCTGGGCGTCGAGATCGGGCGCGCGCAGTGTGATCTGACGCGTGGCCCCGGTGAAGGCGTCCTCCAGATCGAGCAGCACCTTGGCATGATGATCCTCGCCGCGCGCCCGAAAGTGCGCGTCGTGGCTGCCGGCACGAAAGCCCTCGCCTCGTCCCATGCGGCCGAACAGTTCCGCGAAGAAATCGGAGAATTCCGCCGCTTCGCCCGGTGAAAAACCACGGCCGGAGAACTCGAAGCCGGCATCCCAGTCCGGTGGCGGACGAAAATCCTGGCCGGGAGTATAACTCTTGCCCAGCTGCTCGTAGGCCGCGCGCTTTTCCGGGTCCGATAAAACCGTATAGGCCTCGTTCACCTCCTTCATGCGCGCTTCCGCATCGGGCTCCTTCGAGACATCCGGATGATACTTGCGCGCAAGCTTGCGGAACGCTTTTTTGATTTCCTCGGCGGTGGCGTCGCGAGCCACGCCCAGCGTCTGGTAGTAGTCCTTGAATTCCATGAGCAAACCCCATATTCGGCAAGCCTAAAGCTATCAGAAATTGCGGTTGCACGCAGCGGTTTCAAGGTGTTGAAGGCTGGCTGCTCAAACCTAAGCCGGACGAGCCGGAACCAAACAGGTATTACGATAGAAGCCTGACGAATGACCGAGGAGGCGATCATGTTGGCGATGGCTCTGGCGGAACGATACGCGACGAACATGCATGGTGTGCTTTCGTGCTTTGACCGGATCATTATCACCGGCACGCTGCCTGGTGCGTGCTACGCGGCAGGAATGACGAGTTATTTGTACGCGCACGGAATTCGGGTATTCGACTACCCGCGATTTGCCGAGCCGCTGCGAGATCGCATTCGTGAGCGTGCGCAGGAGGTGTGTCTGGCGGCGGGTATTGAAATCGCGCACGTCAGCAAAAGCCATATTCGCAAGGAAGAGTTGGTCGCGCGAGTGCTCGCCGGTCGCGGCGACGCACCGGGTTTGGTGCATGTGCTCTCGGCCATGGAAGCCTGTCCGAGCTACAAACCGTGGCATGACAAAGGCAGTGGCAAGACTTACCTGCGCCCCGATCAAGGCAAGTGCCTGCACGACTACTTCTATTTCATCGACGAGGAACTGGGGTTGTGCTACCTGCGTGTGCCGACGTGGGCACCGTTCGGGTTGCAGTTCTACTGTAATGGTCACAGCGCTCTGGCAAGAACTCTGACGCGAGAAAGGATCGACTTCCTCCAGCAGGACAACGCCTTCCTGCGTGTCGCCGACATCGCGCAGGCGCAGGCGCTGGCGGATGCGTTCAGTCCCGACGTACTTCACCCGCGACTGGATCGCTATGCGCAGTGGTTGTGCCCAGTGCTTGACGTCTTTGGATCCTCGTATCACTGGAGCTTGCGCCAAGTCGAATACTCCACCGACCTGATGTTTCGCAGTGAGCAGATATTGGTTCCACTGTATGACGCCATTTCGCGCCAAGCGGTCTTGGCCGCCAACGCAGAACGCGTCTCCAGCTTTCTGGGCAAGAAGGTCACGCCACAACTGGCCCAGGAGATCGGTTCCCGGTTGTCCACCCGTATCGAGGGGCGCTGCATCAAGCACACCATGGGCGCCGCTGGCGTCAAGGTGTATGACAAATTCTCCCGCGTACTGCGGGTCGAAACGACCGTCAATGACGTGAGTTTCTTCAAACACCACCGCAAGGTGGAACACAAGGACAGGCACGCCACCCGAGAATTGGCGCCCCTGAAGAAGACAATCTATAGCCTGATCGACCTGCGCGACATCCTGCTCGGCTGCAACCAACGTTACCTGGCGTTCCTCTCCAGCCTCGATGACCCCAGTGCTGGCGAGCGTGACTTGGAGCGATTGAGCATGCCACGGTTGGGGGCGGCTCCCGGTGTCAAAGGGGTGAACTTCTTTGATCCTGCCGAGAAAGCCTTGCTGCAAACCATGCAACGCGGCGAGTTCAACATTCACGGTTGGCGTCGTGCCGATCTTCTCAGCTATCTGAAGCTCACTCCGTCCGCCATGTCGCGCCAACTTGCCCGACTGCGTACGCTCGGCTTGATCAAGAAAGTCACTCATACCTATCGCTACTACCTCACTCGATTGGGGCGTTCAGTCGTCGCTGCGGCCTGCTCATTGACCCGCTTCAACATAGTGCCAACCATGGCTTGCGCATCCTGAATTCTTCTCATGATTTGTGATGATTGAACTGGTTAGTGACTAAATTGCAAGTAGCCGGGGCTTCCCCGCCATCAACATCGGCGCCACTCCCAAATCGGTGGAAATCTATGCCTTCGTCCCCGGCGCCGACCCAGTGCCCGAAAAAGCAGCTACCCGCGTAGATGAACGTTTCGCCGACCCCTTCCGCCGGATGGCTGGCGAAAAGCGCTTTTAGCGGTAAGCCAGCGAGGATTATTATTGTTTGATGCAACTCGCCGAATTGCCCAAGCAGGAATCTCGCAAGCCAAAGCCTGTCACCATCCGCATTTAACGAACGTGCCGGCCCCGCAGTTCCAGAGTTTCAGCAGATCCAGGTTCCACAACCCATTGGTCAATAGTCGGAGCGGGCAGAACGGCGCCCACCGATCAATCTGGCATGCACCGTATTGCCGATGGCGATCTGGGTGCCCGAAGCACAAAGCAACTCCCACCTACCACCATCCGACGCCGTCGCTGTCACTCCCACTCGATCATCAACGGCGCATGTAAGCCGTTGTCATGTCTAGAACTTTCTTTGGCGCCGCGGCTTTTTACCGTCATTTTTACCGTCATTTTTACCGTCAAATCGTGATGTATCAGCATTGAGGCGGGTTTCCGGGCGGTTTCGCGAAAACTCACCTTTCGAGATCTATCGAGGTCTATCGGCTCCTGAAGCACTCGAGAGCCAACCCTGCAACTGTCCAGCCGCTCTCAAGGTTTGGGCGTGACCTGCACCGACACCGGAATGGTTTTGGTGTTGGCGCCGCTGCCGAACACCAGATTGAATGTGACTGCCGTTGCTGCCGTCACGGCATTGGGTGCGACAAACGTCAGCGTTGCCGGCCGCCCGCTGCCATTGATCACGCTGGCGTTGACTGCTGCACCCGCCGGTAGTGGCGATGTGACGGTGATGCTGGCGGGTGCAATCGGCATCTGAAAAGTCTGCGTTTTTCCTGCTTCCACAGCGGCAATCACTGGCGCCACCAACGCCTGTACATTGACTTGCAGCATCTGGCAGATATTGCTCAGTTGCGCCGCAGTCAAGCCAATGGGATCGAGTTGGCCGCTGCCGTGAAAAACGGCGTCGGTGTCTTGGTACGTCGCTTTGATCGCCAGGTTGTGAACGCCGGTGGTGCCGACCGGCACGGTCACGTGCAGCGAATCGGCGGCATCGAAGATGAGGGTGGTTGCCGGTGCTGTGCCCTGGTATTGCAGATCGTATTTGGCTTTGCTATCGCCGGTGATGGTAAAACGCAGCGTTTCGGTTTCGAACAGCGGGTCTGCTGCGGTGCCGGCCGGCGTCACCGTTAACGCCTTCACCTTGATATTGCGCAGTTTCTGGAAGTCCGCGTCGAAGCCCACCGTGTTTACCAGCTGGCCCGCCGGTAGCTCGCCCGATACATGCAAAATGTAAGTACCCGGTTGCGAGGCGGCGAAAAATGCACCCACGGCATTTTCGACCTGATCTTTCATGTGCATGTAGTAGTTTTCGCGAAAGCGCACGCGACCGACGCTGTTGGCATCCACTGAACCGTAAACCAGTTCGGTGGGGGTCAGTGCAACGCCGCCGACGTTGACTGCAGGCGTTTCTACTGTTAAAAATTCCAGTGGATTGATATCGGATAAACCAGTGGCGGTGTCGCCAAAACCGCGCCCCTGCAAAAAACCGAATACGCGCGAAAATTGGCCGACATAAATTTCGGCGGGGTCGCTGGTTGCCAAATTGTTGTACAAATCGCCAGAGTGGTAGCTGGCGTCTTGTTCGAAGTGCATGCGCGACTGGTTGCCACTGGCCATCGCAAAGCCGATGGGATACAGGCCGAGAAGCGGAAACCAGCTGTCGCGGTTTAAAAACTTGGACAGCACCCGTCCCCACGATACAGGGATGTGGTTACTCCAGAGTTGTTCCAGATTCAGGCTGAACCATTTATTGACGGTGGCGCGAATTTTTTCGAAGGGACTGACGCTGATTTTGACGCGGTCGTTGGTGGCAAATTTGTCGGACTCCAGCGAGAAACGCAACGTTACTTTCTTCTGACCCACATCTAGCGTTTCGATCACATTGAAGGTGCTGTAATCGCCTTTGGCTGCCTCGCAGGGTGAGCCTTCGGTGAATGTTTTTATTTTTTCGATGTCGGCGTCGGTGGAGAATTGAATGACCTTGCGATCGACATCGATCAGTTCCCCGTCCAGGTTGGCCGCTTTTGAGGTGGCGCCGGCGGCAGAGCCTATGCCCCAGGCGACCAGCGCAAACAGAGAGTCCAGGCCGCCCAAGCCGATGTGTCGCATCACTTTGTTGGCGCTGTTGCCGGTGGCCTCCGAGCCGAAGGCGGAGAAACCGAGGTTGATCAGCCACGGCAACGGGAAGCTGAAAAAGAATGGGCCGAGTACCGAGTATTGCCAGACATGACGCATTTCATGTGATTCAACCGCGCGCCGACGGGTGATCGGATCTTCGTTCGGATCGGAGGGGATCAGAATCAGCGATTCCTTTAATTTCGCATCGGGTGTATTGGCACCGGTGGGCGTGATGCGTTGCACGATGATGTTGTTGGCGCCGAGCGCGAATTCGAGCGGGTGTTCGATTTCGATGACCTGGCCGACTGGCGGCGCAAACACTTTGCCGTAGCCTTCCTCGCCCTGTACGAAAAACAGCTCGTCATTTTGCACGTATGGATTGACGCTACCGTTAATGGTGAAGCGCAATTGCACTGTCGGCGCCGAGGCATTGCCTTTGAGGGTATTGGCGACCGGTGAAAATCGCTGCACGGACAAATTGGCGGTATGTGTGGCGGATAGGGCGCTATCCAGTTGCGCAATGACGGTGGGGGCGGCGTTGATCTGGCGCAGCGCACCACCTTGCACTGCGCTTGCCGCGCGAATGCGGATGACATCGTTTAGTATTGGGCTGTTCGGGCGTTCCACCAGCAGTGTGACTTGCGTGGCTGGCGCCGCCGAGGGTTCTGCCGTCAGGCGTTTGGTTTGCGTCATCAAATGCACGGTGACATCGGTGCCGTTGGGGAAATCCACTACGGGCAAGGCATCGGCCAGCGTGAGTTTGTTGTGGGAATTGTCGACGCTGGCGATTGTGGTAAAAAAATCCATACTCGGCGCCTTGCGCACGCGTACTGGCTGATCGGTTTCGAAATGGCCGGCGTCGCCCTGATCGGTGGCGATTTCCGTGGCGCTGCTGGATTTGCCTTTGGCCTGTTTGCTGGTGTCGGCGGTCATGATGTCAACCGTGATCGCAACGGCTTGAAGTGCTGCGGGCAGCGCGGCAAGCGGGCAGCTGACAAACACCTGTTTGACGATGCGCCGTTCCGTTGTCACCGGCGCGCCGCCGGTGTTGTCGACGGCAACGCCATCGCCCTTGCGCAAATCGGCGATATTGCCGACGTTGAGGCGGTCACCGGTGGCGGTTTGGTTTGCAATCGCGGCGCCGTCGGCCATCATTTTGGCGACTTCAACCTGCAAATATTTGATTGCCGTCGGGTCCGGCGGCAGCGCGCTGTCGAGAATGAGATCGCGCGTGCCGCGCAAGCGCGACAGCGCGCGTGCTGTGTAGTCAGTGCCGGCGCGTACGCGCAAAAAGTCACTCACGGCATACAGCGCCTGATCGGCGTGCTCGGCGAGGCGAATTAGTGCACTTTCGCGGATGGACGTTGCTGTCGTCTTGGAGCGAATGCCGGCCGGCATATATTCGGTAACGCTCAGGCCCTCGCTTGGTACAGCCTCGGGCAATTGCGCCGCGATATGCAGAGATGTTCCGCGCACAAAGGTCAGCGTGCGCACAGCGTTGACATCGTCTTTTTGCAAATGGACGCCGGCTGCATCGAGCCGTGCGATGTCGACTGCCTGCGTGAAAAATGCCGCTGGCAGCGCACTGTCGAGTGTGAAAGTGCCGCCGGCGATAGCAGTGATAAAACGCAATTCGTCGCCAGTCGCGGCGCCGGACAAGCGAATCGACAAGCCGTCGCGTGAAACGCCTGAAACAAACACATCGCCCAGCGCCGCCGCAGCAGGTGCGGTCAGCGTGACGGCGGTGAGTGTCGTGCCTGTAGCATCGGTCGTGGCGGCTGCTGTCGCATTGGCGCTGCGCACGCGGTAAACGTCGGCCGCTACTTCGTTGGTGGCGGCGCGGTAGGTGCCCGCATTTGAACACTCGATTAAATCGCGTTGCGAGGTGTCTTCCAGTGTGCTCATCTGGTCACCATTGACCCAGATCACATTGCCCATTGTGAACACACTGCCGCTGGCATTCCAGATGCTGTTGAGCGGAAATGCGAACGGTACCATCAGACGCGACGACCCGAGCAAGGGTGGCAAACCATTCCACGGTGCGATGCGCTTCCATCCGGTTAAATTCCAGGCCGGCATGAAGCCGGGGAAGGTCGCCAGAATGAATATGACGAGACTGATCAATTCCATTTGAAAAGCAATGCTGGTCACTTGCATTGACCACAGAAAAGCAGAGATTGTCGACCAGATCAGGCCCATGAAATTGTGGCCGTTGGGATCGCAGAAATTGACCGGGTCGCGATTGCACCAGTCGTAGGCTGCCTGTTGACTTAACAGATGGCCGGTGCCGCCGGGCAGTGCGCCGAGCACTGGGCGCGCCGCACCCGGCATGCGGTCAAGCGCGTGCGTGCCGAACCACGAATCGGCGCTGATGAATTGGCCGATGGTGGGGTCGAGCCAGCGGCTGCCGGCATGCAATAAGCCGGTGGCGCTGTCGCCAAATAGGCACGCGTAGCCGGGGATGCCGCCCACAATTGGCGAGTCGGCGCCGTAGGGGTCGGCATGCACGACGGGTTGCAATTGGCCGTCAGGCGTGCCGATCGCCGCTAGCGTGCCGCCGTGCACGCGATGAAACGATTGACTCAACGGCCCGCCGCAGACGCCGTCTACGACGCCGATGCACGCGGAGCCAAGCCACAAATAGCTGCGCAGCACGGCCCCGTCGGCCGCGCAATCGGCAATGCGGTGGCCGTCGAAATCAACGATGTAGTAGATAATTCCTTGCGCGCTTTCCCGGCCGACCAAACGGCCGAAACCGTCGTACAAATAATTCACACAGGAGCCATCGGCGAGCGTGACCGAAGCCAGTTGCCCGAACAGGTTGTAGCGATATTCCTGCGTGCCGCTGTCATCGTAGCGGGCGCAGCGGCGACCGAGCGCGTCGTAATCAAAACGCACATTGCCGGCCTGCATGATATGTGGGGCATCGCTGTATGAAAATGCGGTGTCGCCGGCCTTGGTCAGGCACCGTTGCGCATTGAATTCATAATGCACGGAGTCGCACGCACACAGATGGCCGTCGGCGTCGTAAGCAAATTGCTGCTCCCCGGCGCGAGTGACGCGGCCATGGTCGTCGTAGGCGTAGTGCTGGTCAACTGCGGCCTCGCCCGCCAAATCGGTGTGCGCTATGCGCTGCAGCCGGCGTTGGGCGATGTCGTTTTTTTCGCCAGTTGCGTCATCGGCTGCGTCTGTCGATATTTCGAATTCGATCCATTGCTCGGTGCTGGTAACGCCGTTGGCGAACCGTATGTGTGGCGCTTCCAGTTGCGCATAGCGCTGACTGCCGCAGCTTATGATGTTGCCGAGACGTAGCCATTCTGCACTGTTGGGATAGCGGATGGCCAGCACGCGGCCCTGTGCATCGCGGCGGTAATCGACGCGCCATTCGTGGCCGTCAATGCGATAGATCATGTGCGTGGGAAAATGCTGCGCGTCGAACCGCACTTCACTTTCAACGCGTGCGGTGCAGGCGCGCATCGCATCGCCGGTGCGGCTGTAGTGAACGGATTCGCCGCCGCTGTGCTCGAGTCTATGCAATTCGCCATTGCCGTCGTACACGTAGCGCAGGGTGCTGCCGTCGGGTTCTTCGACCAGTTGCAGGCGCTGGAGAAAATCGTATTGCTCGATGCGCTCGGCGCCATTCGCCAGCTGCACAGCTTTAATGACACGATCTGGGCGCCGCAAATTCGCGTTCATTTTTTGTACTCCATTATGACCTGCGTCCCTTTCACAAACACCTACCCAATCGTCACCGATGCGCTCGCACTGTTGATACCACCCTCGGGAAATGCAGCCAATACATCATCGAGCGCTGCTTCCACTTCCGCGACTACAGTGGGCAGTTCATCGCGAATACGGGCGATGGCATCGACCAGTGGCTGAAACAGCAGATGCGGGTCCAGCTTTGCCACCAAATCGCTGATGGGTTGCAGGGTCTGTATCACGGGCGCCAGTAACTGACTCGGTTTTAGTTGGGCCAACTGATCCTGTAGCGCATGAAAGGGTGCGGGGTCCGGCAATAATTTTGCGACGAGGTCATGCAGTTTCTGAATCAGTGCATCTCGCAGGCCATTGAGTTCATTGATGATGATGGCTGGATCGAAGGCGCCGAGCTGGCGTTTCACTACATCGAAAATCAGCTGTAATTCATCTTTGAAGCGTGCCGGTGAAAACTCCAATACCTGTTGCTTCAGTGCTGCGTGCAGGCTGTCGGCGACATGGGCCAGTGCGCTCGGTGTAATCGGCAGAATAAATTCCTCTGCGATGCGGCCGAGCTCCTCGAACGCGGCTGCGACGATATGTTGCAGTGCAACAATACGTGTGCCGATGCGATCGAACAGTGTGTTGATTTCAACGCGCAACGGTGCCGGGTCAAGTTCGTGCAGTGCCTGCCGGATGGTGTCACCGGTCAGTTCGGGCAGGCGCAGGAAATTGGGCAGCAGATTTTGTATTTGCGTCAATGCCGGAAACGCAGTGCGCAGCGCGCTGACATCCAGATTGGCCTGCACCTGCAGCGAGGCGCCGGCGAGGCCTTCGAATTGGACGCGGCCGGGCACCAGAACCAGCGGATTCATCTCATTGAGCAACGCAAGCACACGCGCCGCCGTGGCCGTATCGGCCGGTGCGGTTGCCTGCTGCGCGGCAACGGCGATCGCACCGACGGCGTCGTGATAAGCGAGCACGGCGCCGCTCATTTGCACGGATATCTGTGCCGGCTCGAAGGTGAGCCGGGCCTGCACCATTGCGGCTTCAACCTGCGCGACAACCGACTGCGGATTCAGAACGTCGAGTCCGCCTTGCAAAGCTTGCTGCAAACTGGCAGCTGCTGTCTGTAGCACGCTGTTGTCGAGCCGATTGAATGCTTGGGTCAATTGCCGGTGCAGATCGATCAGCGGCACCAGCATATCGCCGATGCGAAAGCCGAACAGGGCGTCGTCGGCTTCCGGCCCCGGTGGCATCGCAGCCTGTAGATTGGCGCTGGTGATGATGGCGGGCGGCCCTGCGGCGCCACCGACATTGCTGACCATGCTATCGCCGTGCGGTTCGAGCAATTGAATAAAGCGCGTTGGCTGCAGCGCGTCAATCACGTCAGCAATCGGTTTGAACAAGGCTTCCAGCGGCGCGAAGATCACATCGGGATTTAAAATCGCATCGACCTTGGCCGACAGTTCCGCATAAATGCCCGTGATCGGCGCCAGCACTTCGGAAAAGTCGAGCGAGTGAATGGCGTCTTCAATCGGCTTCAGAGCGTCCTGCAACAACAGGGTGAATTGCTCGGGACCGATTTTGGAAAATTCAGCCAGCAATTCGTCGACGGGTTTATCCAGATCGCGGGTCAGCACGGCAGGGTCGAGCATCTGCAACTGTGCGGTGACGGCGCTGATTTTGTCCGCTGCCTGCTGAATCAATGCGGTGGGATCGATTTCGTTGAGTACATCGTTCAACGGCGGATTGATGGTGCCGGCCAGATCGAGATTGCGCAGAAATTCGGCACCGGCTTTCAAAGTAGTCACCGCCGGCTCCGGCAGATTCGACACATCCAGCGCTGCCACTTGGTCGCGTAATCTATTGAGCTCGCCCACCACCACCTGCGCCGGTTGTTCGAGATCGAAATCGGCGAGCGCAGTGTCGATGCTGCCGACGCTGTCGGTAATTGCCTGCAATGCGGGCTGCACATTTTCAGAAAGACTTTGCAACTGCGCGGTCAAATTGTCGAGCGTGGTGCGCAGGGTTTGAATTTGCGCGCTGATCTGG